>NZ_LNRB01000021.1:0-80949 GCF_001557945.1 Vibrio sp. CUB2
ACCCTCGCAATTTAGCAGTAGGTTGTCAAAAGCTCTACGGCTCCAACAAGAAGTGGAAAAAGCGGTATGGCTATCACAAGCGCTCACTATCAGAGACAGCAATGTACCGAGTAAAACAGCTGCTAGGTGGGAAATTAAGCCTAAGAAATTACAATGCTCAGGTTGGCGAGACTTACGCAATGATCAAAGCGCTGAACAAGCTTACAGGACTTGGTATGCCTGAAACTCAGTATATTGCTTAAGAACTGAACAACTTTAGGCTGCCATGTCTTCCCACCGAATTAAGCAACAAAGCCGTAGATAATACGCATCAAAGAATCATAGGCAAGCAACGAATTAAGTCGTAAATGTCTAAATAATATGCAGAAATCAAGATTTCACTTCTTAACCCACTATTTCGATAGGGAAAAACACTCGTTAATCACTCGGCATAAATCTTCAAAAAACGAGAAGTAAGTCACACAAACCCAACAGATGAAAAATCATATAAATCAATGACTTATTACCACAATTCGTAAAAGGGTAAACAAATTTCTGTTTTGCTTTGTAGCGACTCGTTGAAAGGTTAAAGATTACATACGCATATTGCTGAGTTTATTTTCTAGTCTTCAGCCTGCCTAACCTGCAAGTGGGAGTTGAACTGGCATCCAATCTTCGAGGAATAGAATAGCGTTCAAACATATGGATGGTGGCGTCGGAAAAAATACTCAAGCGAGTGGTTTCGAGTTGTTGATTCTTTAAAATAGTGCTAAATTCACGTACTAAATTTGAAATTACCATTCAGATAAACCACTGATTTTTAAGCGATTGGTTCGACAAAGGCGTATCCCGCCAGCTCCACCAAACGTTTGGAAAGGGCCAACTCGAAAGGGTTGGCCCTTTTTGTATCTGCAATTTGTATCTCCCCTCAACTCATCGCTTTGATTCCTAGCCAAAATCTCTTAGTCTGTGGTTAAGCATTCATCAATGGACATGAGATCATGCTAAAAGGCAGTGAATACCCTTCTATTCGTGCACTTCGAACCTTTGTTGCGGTTGCTAACCATCTGAGTTTTTCTAAAGCGGCAGAGAGTTTGTGCGTAACTCAAGGTGCCGTGAGTAAACAGATTGCGACGCTAGAGCAACTGGTTGGGCTGCCTTTAATTCAGCGTGGTATCAATTGTATTGAGCTCACCGAAGAAGGAAAACGTTACTTACCCAAGGTAACCGAAGCGTTGGAGATCATCCAACATGCGACGGCAAGCTTGATTCAAACCGACACAGAGCAAGAGTTACTGGTAGTCGATGTAACGCCTTCTTTCGCCAGTTTGTGGTTGGTGCCAAACATTGATGCATTCCATCAAATCCATCCTGATATCCGCGTTAAAGTTCGCACCAGTGATGGTCCAGTAAATCAGTTGGATGTAGACAGCGACATCACCATCCGCTGCCTTCCTCTTTCTAGTCACTACGAACATGGTCGATTATTGCGTCAAGAAACACTACTGCTAACGGGCTCATCAAGTTCTTCAACGTGTAACGACAAACAGTCCATTACGGATTTCGCTTTTATTCCTCAAACGACACGCCCGCAGTTGTGGGAGCAGTTCAAACTAGAACAATCTCTGCAAAGCGCGATTCATTATCACCCCGTCGGTCATGAGCATTTCTATCTTTCTTATGAAGCGGTCAAGCTTGGCAAAGGGCTTGCTCTTCTGCCTGATTTTATGGTGCAACAGGCGATGTCGAGAGATGAGGTCTACCACATCCAACAACTGAGTATGCTTAGCCATTATGGCTATTACGTATTTGTGCCGAACTACCGTCTCGCAGCGCGAAAAGTATCGCTGTTCAATGATTGGCTATTTACTCAGCTTGGAGATGCGTCGATTAAGTAACGACTCCGCTTCAATTTTTCAATCTGTGGTTGAAGCCAGCACATCTAAAGATATTCGCGTTACACTGAAGGGGTTGCCAACTGTAATGAGGGTTTATGACGTTATCTCCTGCCTTTCTGCGTAAAATCTGGTACTCCCCTTCTGTCAACCTTGGTCTGCGTGCCACCAGCGCGATTGTTCTGTTCATGGGTTTGGGTGTGCTATTCAACCAAATCAATCTCGCTATGACGGCTTTAATGACCATGCCCGCAGCCTTGATCAGCGGTTTAGACACTGCCGGTCCTAGACGCTGGACACGCTTTGCGATTACCGCTTTTACGTGGAGCATTACGCTCGTCATCAGTTATACTCTGCTGAATATGGGCTTACCACTGTGGCTTACTTACGGCGCGATGGGAGCAGTATTGGCCAGTACAGCAGTGAATGGTCCGTTTTGGGGACGTCTTGGCATGTCGAGCTTACTGATCGCGGTCGTGAGCTTGTCGCTACATAATTCCAGCGCGGTACTTGGTCTCTATCCTATGTTGGTGTTGGGGCCACTCACTTTTGCGCTGTTCAGTTGGCTTTGGTTTGCCTTATGGAAGCATTACGCACTGCGCGTTTGTCTTTCTGCGACTTACGAGACACTAGCGGACTATATTCAATATCGCCAAGCTTTCTTGCTTGGAAGCGAAAACGATGCCCCGAAACGACGCATCAAATATCAGTTGATTGAACTATTCCAACAAGCGCTGCAATCGGAATCTTTTCGCTCGAAACATGAAGACGCCAACTCATTACGTCAGGCTTTGTTTTTGGCGCTCGATACGTTTGAAGTCATCTTGAGCAGCCATACCAGCAACCCTGATCTGCTCAAGCAATTTCAATCCAGTAAACCGAAACGAGATCTGCTCTTGGTTTGGAGCCAACACTGTCAGCAAAGATTAAGGCACAAAGCCAAGCAGCTTTTGCATAACACGCATGAAGAGATGGAACACTTGAGCTCATTAGAGCAGGAAGCCCATGATTTGATTGAGGCGGTGAAGCTAGAAGACCAACCTCGCTTTCGCTACTGGGCATACGCGGTCAAGCATATTTCTCGTCGTATTGAACTGAATGAACCCGCTTATGAACGCTCCTTTGAGGTGCAACCATTCGAACTGTCTTTTCGTTTACCGAGTCGAGGCAACCCGATTTGGCGCCACGTGACTCGCGTTGGTTTGATGTTTGCGCTTGGCGCTGGGATTGCCGAATACTTTGAATTGATTCGCCCGGATTGGGTGTTGATTTCCATGTTAATGGTGATCCAGCCAAGTTTCTTGGCAACCCGAAGTAAAACTTGGCAACGCTGTTTAGGTACAGCGCTTGGGGTATTGTTCGCCACCTCATTGATTCACCTTGGTGTTCCGACGACCATTCTGCTTGCATTGATCGCAGTTCTATTACCTGTCGCAATGCTCAATATTATGCGTCATTACTCGCTGGCGATTGGCTGTATTACCGCACTGTTAATTTTGGTTTATCAGACCATGGCACACCAAGGGCTCGACTTTGCCGCACCACGCCTGATCGACAATGTCGTCGGTGGCGCAATTGTCTTGCTCGGTTATGGCTTATTGTGGCCGCAGTGGCGAGGTAAGGAGATTCATACCCAAGCATTAAAAGCACTAGATAGTTCAAAAAGCTTATTTGTGTATTGCTATGAGCAGTTACAAGTCGACACAGAGCAACGTGATCATATGGCGCTCACTAAGCAACGTGCCGCTATGCTCACTGCTGAAAGCGACCTTGAACTGATTTACAACGAGATGCAGCAAGAGCCAAGGCACACTCGCGCCGATCCACATTATTACGAAGATATGTTGAGCCATTATCGCTTGTTGAGTCACTACCTCTGCTTGCTGATCCCTCTAGTGAGAGCGGGCACCCATTATCAAGGCTCACCGCAAGTCGAACGCCTGATTAATGATGCGATGGATGCGTTGATCAGTACGATTCGTGACAATCGTGTTCATGAACTGCCTGCACTGAGCAATAAAACCGATGCCGATCATCCCTCCTCACCGGCTGGTCAACGCTCTGTCGAAGAGATCATCTGGTTAGCATTGATGACCATTAAACAAATGCACGACTTAGTAAGGCGTAACCTAAAAGACTAAATACGCAGCACTATTATCAACGGCGTGTCAGATTTTACTGACTAAGAACAACGTCGATTGACCAAGCTAACTAACAGGAGTATCACTCCAGCTTCGTTCCACTTTTGTTAGAGGAAAGCGTTTGGAACACATAAATGAACTATTAATGGCGATGAAGCCGCTGCTTGAGCAATATGGCTATCTCGCCCTTATCGTCAGCATCTTTCTTGAAGGCATTGGTATTCCGATGCCGGGGCAATCGCTAATGATTGCGGCGTCTATCATTTCATCTGAGCATGTCATGAACCTTAGCCTAGTGATGATAGTCTCTTGGTTGAGTTGCTTTTTTGGCAACACGTGCGGCTACCTGATTGGCTATTACTTTGAAGGTTGGTTAGACAAGAAAGGCTATATTTCTGGTCCCAAAATGCAGAAGCTACAAAGTACAATTCAGAAGTATGGTCCTGCTTGCTTGGTTGTTAGTCGCTTCGTGGAAGGAATGAAGCAGTTTATGCCGCTTGCTTGCGGTATTGCTAAGATGCCGCGCAAAGAGTTCTTGTTAGGTAACGCGCTTGCAACCACCATTTGGGTTGCCGTGTTCAGTTTGCTCACCAACTTCGCGTTTGAGCATTTGAGCGTCCTTAGCCAGTTCTATACCGATCATCGCTACGTGGTTTGGTCTAGTGCAGCACTGCTGTTCTCACTGATGATCTTCGCGCTTCTCAAACGAAAAAAAGCGTAAATGCTCTAAACCAATATAATTCCACAAAGGCTCACGGTATCAATAAGATATGTTATGTGAGCCTTTTTTATTGGTCTTTTCGATTAAAAACAACCAGCCATTTAGACGTCTAGACGTTGACAAGTCTTTGGTGTCAGATTAGTCTGCTCGCCTTATTTATTGATTATGTTGTCGTTCACATGTCTGGTTCTAAAAATTCTAATAAAGCAATCGCACCATCAGCGGTCGCACTTTTACCTTTAGTGCTATTCCTTGCGCTGTTTATTGGCGTGGGCACTTACTTATCTTTGCAAGGCGTTGATTTCGCGTTCTACCAATTGCCAGCGCCTATCGCGGTATTGCCTGCGGTGATCCTTGCGCTCATCTTAAGCAAAGACAAACTCAATCGTTCTATCGAGCACTTTATGCGTGGTGTAGGTCATCAAGACATCATCGCAATGTGTATGATCTACCTGCTTGCTGGTGCCTTTGCTGCGGTAGCAAAAGCGTCTGGCGGCGTAGATGCGACTGTTAACCTTGGCCTTTCTGCGATTCCAACCAGCATGATCTTGCCAGGTATCTTCCTGATTTCTGCGTTTATCGCGACGGCAATGGGCACCTCAATGGGCACCATCGCAGCAGTTGCGCCTGTTGCTCTGGGCATTGCTCAATCAGCGGGTATGAGCCTTCCATTGACTGCTGGTGTAGTACTTAGCGGCGCAATGTTTGGTGATAACCTTTCGATCATCTCAGACACCACCATTGCTGCAACACGCTCTCAAGGCTGTGAGATGAAGGACAAATTCAAAGAGAACATCCGTATCGCACTGCCAGCAGCACTGGTGGCGCTTGTGATCTTCGCCTTCAACAGCACAGCGACTCAAGTACCAGAAACTGGTCCTATTGAATGGTTGAAAGTGCTGCCATATGTGACGATTCTTATCCTTGCTGTGTCAGGCATGAATGTGTTTGTCGTGCTTACTATTGGTATCGTTTTGGCGGGTGGCGTGAGCTTGTCTTCTATCGATGATTACGGTCTAACCAACTTCGCACAAGACATCTACTCAGGCTTTGGCAACATGCAAGAGATCTTCTTGCTGTCTATGCTGATTGGTGGCTTAAGTGAGCTTATGCGTCGCCAAGGCGGTCTCGCGTTTCTAACTAACCTAGTGAGCGGCATCATCCGTACGTTTGGTTCTAACCACTCGAAAGAAGCAAATGGCCGAGCAAGCGAACTAGGTATTGCAGGCCTGGTTTCGATGGTGAATACCTGTACCGCTAACAACACGGTTGCCATCATCGTATCAGGTAGCGTGGCTCGTCAGCTGGCAGAAGAGAACAACGTTTCACCACGTCGCTCTGCAAGTTTGTTGGATATCTTCTCGTGTGTTATCCAAGGTGTATTGCCATACGGTGCGCAGGTTCTACTATTGGGCTCGGTATTTAACCTTTCTCCAATAGAAGTTGTCGCGAACTCTTACTACTGTTTCGCACTTGCAATTGCAGCAATCGTGGCGGTGTTTATCAAGCATCCAGCACGTCAGCCTGTACCTCAGACTGAAAGCTAAAATTAAATTTGAAGAAGGCTCCGATTGGAGCCTTTTTTGTATCCGTGACTAAATGGACTCTCGAAAACTCTCCGCATCATACAGGGGCACATCGAGCAATTCACAAATCTCTTTTAATCGCCGAACTTGCTCTGCATTATTTTTCGCGAGTTGACCATCCGAACTCAAATGGTTGTTCTCAAAGCCTACCCGAGCATCCAATCCCAGTAACATTGCATGGGTTAAACAGTCTTGCTCTCTCGCGCCAAACGCACACACGGCGCACCTAACGTTCTCTTCGATAAAGCGCTCCAAATGCAGTGTCCGTAAATCCCATGACGAAGATTGTTGAGCCTCATGATAACGGCCAAGTACCACTAACGCGTGTTGGTTGTGCTTGGGTAAAACGCCTCGCTCTCGTAGGGAGAAATAGCGCTCGATGTCTGCTTGATCACACAAAATGATTTGACTGAGAATACCCAGTTCAGCGACCCAATCAAAAAAGACAAAACCTTGCTCTTCACTCTGCTCGTCAGGAATCAGTTCACGCAAAGCAAAGGAAGCGGCTTCTGGTTTTACCGCTTTGATCAGCGCTATTTGCTGTTGTGGTGAATACACACCAACAGCCTCAGTCGTGAGCTGAACAATCATCGAATCCCCAACCGCAGCTTTCACCGCGTGGTAGATTTCTAAGTTGTCATCAACCTCTAGAGAATGCCTACCTTGCGCATCTCTCGCGTGCAAATGGATCATAGTAGCCCCAGCCTTTTGACATGCTTTCGCTTCGGCAACCATTTCTTCAATAGTCATCGGCAATTGATCATGGTCTTGCTTAGTTTTTCTCGCCCCATTGGGCGCAACAATAATCGCGATTCGAGCTCTTTTAGTTTGGGAGTTCACTGCCATTTCTGCGACACCTCTCTAAGTGTACGAGTGAGCTTTTCCACCAGCTCGTCAATGTGGCTTCGTTCGATGATAAAAGGCGGTGCAAGAAGGATATGATGCCCATTTACACCATCAATCGTGCCGCCTATTGGGTAGCACATCAGTCCATTTTCCATCGCTTTTTGCTTGATCTTTTTGTCTGCCAAGGTTGAATTAGGCAGCGGTGTTTTACTTACTCTGCCTGCGACAAGCTCAATGCCAAGAAACAGCCCTTTACCACGAATATCCCCAACATACGGGAAGTCTGAAAGCGCCAACTCGAGTTCTCTTTTTAACATTGCTCCTTGTTGATTGACGGCTTGCAGGAGCTTTTGGTCACCGATGGTCTGAATGGTTGCAACGGCAGCCGCGCACGCAACAGGGTGCGCCATAAAGGTATGCCCGTGCTGAAAGAAGCCACTACCAGACGCGATTGCTTGATAAACTTTGTCATTAGCAACAACGGCACCGATAGGTTGATAACCCGCCCCTAACCCTTTCGCCATACAGACTAAATCTGGGACGGCTTGCTCTTGTTCAAAAGCAAAAAAACTACCGCTGCGTCCAACACCACACATCACCTCATCCATGATCAGCAACACATCATAGCGATCGCAAATCTCTCGTATTCGTTTGAAGTAACCTTGAGTGGCAGGTACTGCGCCCGCTGTTGCGCCAACTATCGGCTCTGCAACAAACGCCATGACGTTATCCGCGCCCAGTTCTAAAATCTTAGCTTCAAGCTCATTGGCGGCTCTCAGTGAATAATCGAGTTCTGACTCATCTTCTCTTTGATAACGATAGGCATAACACGGCGCAATATGATGGCTTGGGTGCAAGATGGGTTTGAAAGGTTCTCTCCGCCATTCATTACCACCAACAGCCAACGCACCAAGCGTATTACCGTGGTAGCTTTGTTGGCGGGCAATAAACTGCTTTTTCTCTGGCTTACTGCATTCCACAAAGTACTGCCTTGCCATCTTTAGTGCCGATTCAACCGCTTCAGAGCCTCCACAGACTAAGTAGACGTGATTGAATTGTGATGGCATTTGCTTGCAAATCAACTCAGCCAACTGCTCACTAGCTTCGCTAGTAAAAAAGCCCGTGTGAGCAAAAGGCACTTTTTCGATTTGGTCGAGCATGGCTTGTTTAACCGTTTGGTGGCTATGCCCAAGGTTTGAAACAGAAGCACCGCCGCAAGCATCGAGGTATTGGTTGCCTTGATTATCGAACAGGTAAACCCCTTCCCCTCTGGCGATAGTGGGCAATTTGGCGTGGCAATGACGGTGAAACACGTAAGACATGAGCGTCCCTTTCTAGTGACTATTTTCTAAGCATAGTCAGTAAGATGAGACTTATACGCAAGGTAAGAAAAGTACACCATCATGAGCATTTGGAATACCGTAACCCAAATACTCAAAAATCATTATAAATAAGTACCTTATAGAAATAAGGCCAGCTTTTGGTAAGGCTGGCCTATGGGTAACCAAAAGCTCTGTTGAAAAGTATAATTACGCGTTCAGAGCTTGTTCTAAATCAGCCAAAATATCATCGATATGTTCAATGCCGACAGACAAACGAATCATCTCTGGAGAGACGCCCGCTTGCTTTTGTTCCGCCTCACTCAACTGTCGGTGTGTAGTTGATGCAGGATGACAAGCAAGCGACTTCGCATCACCAATGTTCACCAATCGCTTGAAGATCTTAAGCGCATCGTAAAAACGTACACCTGCCTCGTAACCATCTTTTAAACCAAACGACAAAATCGCCGACGGCTTACCTTGCATGTACTTCTCTGCCAATGGATAGAACTCAGAATCTGGCAAACCTGCGTAACTTACCCAACTCACTTTATCGTGCTGGCTTAAGTATTCCGCAACTTTGAGTGCGTTTTCAGTGTGTCTCTCCATACGCAGCGACAGCGTTTCCAGCCCCTGCATCAACATAAACGCATTCATCGGTGACAAAGCAGAACCAGTATTACGCAAAGGAACGGTGCGAGCACGGCCAATAAACGCTGCCTCTCCAAATGCCTCGGTGTAAACCACACCGTGGTAAGAAGGTTCAGGCTGATTAAATACTGGGAAACGATCTTTGTGCTGTGCCCAAGGAAATTTACCCGAATCAATGATGATGCCACCCAATGTCGTACCGTGACCACCCACGTACTTAGTCAGTGAATGCACCACGATATCAGCACCAAATTCGATTGGTTTACATAGCACAGGAGTTGCGACTGTATTGTCGACAATCACAGGCACGCCCTGCGCATGAGCCAGCTCAGCAACACGTTCAAGATCGATGATATTGCCAGCCGGATTACCAATGCTTTCACAGTAAACCGCTTTGGTATTCTCATCGATAAGCTCCGCGAGACTTTCAGGTTTGTCATCCTTGGCAAAACGTACCTCAATACCTTGGTTCGGCAACATATGCGCAAATAAAGTGTAAGTGCCGCCGTATAGCTGAGGAGTAGAAACAATGTTATCGCCGGCTTGCGCGAGCGTGAGAATGGCATAGTTAATTGCCGCACTGCCTGCACTGACAACCAAACCAGCAATACCACCTTCTAGTGCTGCCATACGTTTTTCCAACACGTCATTGGTTGGGTTCATAATACGGGTGTAAATGTTACCTGGAACTTCAAGGTTAAAGAGATCAGCACCATGCTGAGCATTATCAAACTCATACGCGACCGTCTGGTAAATCGGTGTCGCAACTGATTTGGTTGTTGGGTCGGTTTCGTAGCCAAAATGGATCGAGAGTGTTTCGTCTTTCATGCATCTTCCCTGAACTATTGAGTGAATGGTTATTCTTTTATATTGCCGATTTTTTCAGCAAAGAAATGCTGCTCTAGTCACAGCGATGGGGTTAGGTTTCGGAAAGACGGTGTAGACGTATGTAAGGTATAACTAACGCAATAGAAAAGCCGCCTCATATAAGGCGGTTTCTAAAAAACTAAAAAGTACTCTTAAGAGCTGCATTCACCGCTTGATTCAACTTATTGATAACCAGCTTAAAAACCCAACGTATAAAAGAAAATGTAAATTTAATAGCTATGTTTGCTCCCTTACCGGCAAACATCAACATATGGCCGAGCAAACCTTTCACTCGCTCTGCATTCTCCTCTGTTAACTCTGAGATCTTTACCATTGAACGAGCAACTGCATCATAAACTGTGGAGATTGTTGCCCCCATACTTTGAAGCCCAAAGGTACCTAAAGCCATGGCGTTATCAGCCAACAAAGTTAATATTGCTGCAGATATTTTGTCAGCCCAATCTGAAGAGTTCGTTACTTGTATCCGGTTGCTGTAGTTCAAAACGACTCGTTTAAAAATCGTGTTTGCTTTTTGAAACCCGAGGCTGTTCCAATTTTTAGAGCGAGTCAAAAAAATATAATTGTCTATATCATGTGCACTCTTGCTTAGACCTTTCGCACGACTTAATAAATATTCTGATCCATCATAAGGAACGTGATAGAAAGGCCATACTGGAGCCTTAGGAACTGGGTCAGCACCATTTACACAACGAAAATGTTCTGTGATTCTCGGGGAGGCGTTGATTGAAAAAGACCTTAATCCAACTCTTGGAGAACCAAAAGTATACAGTTTTACTTTTCCTTTAAAAGAAGGATTTGCTGAGATCCAATTGGCTGTTAAAGTCGCTAAAGCACCACCTAAGCTATGCCCTACACAGTGTATAGTTCCATTTGCAGAAGTAGGGTTATCATGAAGAAACTTTGTGATCCCTTTTCTCATCGAGAAGAATGTAGATTGGAAT
Organism: Vibrio sp. CUB2; assembly: GCF_001557945.1. Taxonomy (NCBI): domain Bacteria; kingdom Pseudomonadati; phylum Pseudomonadota; class Gammaproteobacteria; order Vibrionales; family Vibrionaceae; genus Vibrio; species Vibrio sp. CUB2. Next base: position 10,968 of record NZ_LNRB01000021.1, read on the forward strand.
CCCGCATGTACAACCTCACCAGTATCAGTTCCCTTTCCATGAGCAGTTATATCAGTAATCTTATCCGCTAAACCTGCAGTCCCTCGACAAGCAATAATGAGATCACCTTTATGGCGCTGCCCCTTTCCTTTTCCTAATAACGCGAAGCCTGTTTCAGAACGGAAGAAAAAGCCCCCACTTGTACCTTTAGCTACATCAGAAAAAGTAAAATCATTTTCAAGTTCAATAGGCATATCAAGGTACGAGTGGTTATATCTAATTTCATAAGCTAACGATGATAAAACACTAGCTTGGTTTGGTGTAATGGAAGCCATTATTAATCCTTTTCTTTAATATAATTATCCGTATTTTCGTCATACCTATAAGTAGATATATAATCCGCTTTCCAATCACAGATAGAGTGGACTGAAATAGGAGGCCCCTCTGGAGATAGATCAACCTGATGTATATATTGGACACTTGTTAGTTCACACTTCATATCATTGAGCATTAATAACAGCTTTTTATTACTCCTAGGGGGTACTGATGCTCCCCACAACTTATATTTATTGTTAATAAACTCAACAAAAATAAACTGCCTAACTTTTAAGTTTTGCCCAAAAATATCTTGAGGAGCACTAGACTTAACAAACCTAGAAGAAAAATAGAATTCACCAAACTGATTGGTTTGGACAACATCTTTAATAATTTTACCTTTTTTGTATCCTTCGTAAAAAACCTCCCGATGAACCGTTAACCCCGCCTGTGGCACGCCATCAAGCTTGATAACACCACGCACGTCCGGAGACATTTCCACATCGTATTTTTTGAACGGCCAAAACATTGCACTTGCTCCTACCGAAAATAGAGCTAGGGCCAACATAAGAGAGATTCTTTTAGCCATAGTCTTTCTCATCCATTGATTAATTTTTGGATGATATGGAAAAAGAAGACAGAGTGAGAGGAGTTAATAAACGGAAGGCAATTTGTGGGAAGCAATTCGAAGTATCATGTAATTAAGAAATTTATTTTTATTATTTCTTAAACACTTGTGCCAATTATCTCTCTACATTGATGATTGGACTTGCTGTAAAAGCCAACGTCTAAATCGTGCTGTAGGCTCACTTTTGGTATTAATAATCAGGTAGTATCCTGCGTTAGCATCCACAGGTTCAAATGGCGAGACTAAGCGACCGCTTTCAAGTTCATCTTCCACCAGCGCCATACGCGCCATTGCTATCCCCACCCCAGCTTCGGCAGCAGACATTGCCATATCCGTACGATTAAAGAAGTGCCCTACCTCTGTTTTGAAATCGAACCCCATGCTTGATGCCCAGTACAGCCATTCATAGTCACGCGGAGCCTTATCCCATGGCATAGCATCGTGCAGTAACGTCGCGTCTCGCCATTGTTCTGGTGACGCTTTAAGAGTTTTTAGCCACCTATGATCCTCAAGATATTTGGAGCTCATCACCGGTAGAAGTTGCTCATTGAGAATCCGCTCTGCGCTTTTATCTCGATAGGGATGAGAACCGTAGTCTATCGCGACGTCATAGTCCTTTAGCTCACTATTCACTAGTGCTCCCTCGGCAAAAATCTGCACTTGGAGATCGGGGTTTTCAAGATGAAAGCTTTCGAGGCGTGGAACTAACCATTTAAATGCAAAAGAAGGCGTCAGTTTGAGGCGAATTTCATTGTGGGGCTTTTCAATTTGCAGCTCTTTAATTGTCTTTCCTAGTTCGGAGAAGTGAAATTGTGAGGATTGAGATAACTGCAATCCTTTAGGCGTCAGTCGAATTCCACGCGAGTGGCGTTCAAACAAAGTAAAACCGAGCTGTTCTTCTAACTGAATAATTTGCTGGCTGATCGCCCCTGTCGTTAGGTGCAATGCCTTTGCAGCACTGGTAAAGCTGCTGTGTTCCGCCACTTGGCTGAATAACCACAATCCGCTAACGACACTACTTTTCATTCTTAAGCCTATAGTTTTTCTAAACGCTGAATGTAATTTATATCGATTGTTAACAAAAGGTAAAGAAGAGAAACTGCGCAACATCGAAAATGTGTGGAGCGCATCAATGGAAGTCATCGTAATAGGCAGTGGTGTTATCGGCTTAACCTCGGCTTGGTATTTATCTCAGGCTGGCTATCAGGTCACCGTGATCGATCGCCAACCAAGCAGTGCGATGGAAACCAGCTTCGCTAACGCCGGACAAATCTCTTATGGTTACTCTTCACCATGGGCAGCGCCGGGGATTCCACTCAAAGCCATAAAATGGCTCACTGAAAAACATGCACCACTCAAAATAAAACCGTCTCTTAGCCCAGAGCTTATCCGCTGGGCAACGCAAATGGTGTCGAACTGCACTTTATCACGCTATCAAATCAACAAAGCCCGAATGCTCTCTATCGCCAATCATAGCCGTGCGTGTCTGGAGCAGTTGCGCCGTGATCATGCGATTGAATATCAAGGGCGCCAGTTAGGCACCTTGCAAGTATTTCGCTCTCAACAGCAGCTCCACGCCATAGAGAAAGACCTTAAGCTGTTAGAACAAAGCGGTACACGTTTTCAGTTAATGGATGTCGAACAGTGCATCAAGCAAGAGCCAGGATTAGCATTAGTAAAAGAAAAATTGGTCGGTGGGCTATATCTGCCTGATGACGAAACGGGTGATTGTTTTCAATTCTGCAAGCAGTTAACAGAGCTAGCAAAAGCCCATGGTGTAAGGTTTGAATTCAATACGGAGGTGAGCAATTGGGTTACTGTAGGCAAAAAGATCATGGGTGTCCAAACGGACCGTGGTTTGTTTAAAGCAAATCAGTTTGTCCTTGCCTCTGGCAGCTATTCTACAGCGTTACTCAAACAGCTTGAGATCGACATTCCTGTTTATCCCGTCAAAGGATATTCACTGACGGTGCCAATTGAGTGTGAGCAATTTGCGCCACGTTCTACCGTCATGGATGAAACCTATAAGGTCGCAATGACGCGTTTTGATGACCGCATTCGTGTCGCGGGAACCGCAGAGCTTGCTGGCTTTGATCCTTCATTGCCGCAAAAGCGCAAAAATACGATTGAAATGGTGATTCGAGATCTGTTTCCGCAAAGTGCCGATTTTACTCAAGCCGAGTTCTGGAGTGGATTTCGCCCTATGACACCCGATGGGACGCCCATTATTGGAGCAACACCTTACGACAATTTATTCACGAATACAGGGCATGGCACGCTCGGTTGGACTATGGCTTGTGGCTCAGCTCAGATACTGACAGACGTCATCATGAACGCCGTTCCCAAAGTGACAAATCACTCAGAATTGAACCTGAGTCGTTACGCCTAAACACCTGCAAACCATTTCAAACAGTGCATTACTCCACAAGTTGAATAGCATTCAGAAGATATGACTTTCATCTCTCGCAGCATATTTTCATGACAATGTGCTGCATATTCAATCAATTCATTGTTATTTCCAATAAAAACCACACAGATACATAACAAGAACCAATTTTTAACAATATTTAACCATTCTGTGCCCACCATCACGCTACAAGGGATTTTTAGTTAAAAAGGTTAACAATTGCATTACAAAAAAGGGTAATGTGTTGTACGAAAAACAACCACAACCATAACAAACAGGGAAAATACTCATGCAGTCATTAGTTGATTTTCTGAATGGAATTATCTGGAGTCCGGCACTGATCTATCTGTGTCTTGGCGCTGGTTTGTTCTACTCGATCATGACGCGCTTTGTGCAGATTCGTCACTTCTTTGAAATGTGGCGCTTGCTACTTAATGGTAAGAGTTCAACCAAGGGGATTTCATCATTTCAGGCTTTGGCCGTTTCGCTATCTGGCCGTGTAGGTACAGGTAACATTGCAGGTGTTGCTGCCGCTATCGGCTTCGGTGGCCCTGGTGCAGTATTCTGGATGTGGGTTGTTGCCTTCTTTGGTGCAGCAACGGCATACGCAGAATCAACACTCGCACAGATTTATAAAGAGGAAGACGAAGGCGAATTCCGCGGCGGTCCAGCTTACTATATCGAAAAAGCAATGGGTCAGAAGTGGTACGCATGGATCTTCGCTATCGCCACCATCTTTGCATGTGGTGTTCTACTTCCTGGCGTTCAATCGAACAGTATTGGTAACGCGGTAGAAGCAGCATTTGGTTCAGGTGACATGATTGAAACCGCTATTGGTACCTTCAGTTTCGCTAAAATTTTCACTGGTACGGTTGTCTGTGTCATTCTTGCCTTCATCATTTTTGGTGGCGTAAAGCGCATCGCGAACTTCACTCAAATTGTGGTTCCGTTCATGGCGCTGGCTTACATCATCACCGCTTTCGTTATCATCCTACTTAACATCGGTGAGATTCCACGCATCGTTGGCATGATCATTGGTGATGCATTTACACCAATGGCAGGTATTGGTGCTGCGATTGGTTGGGGTGTAAAACGTGGTGTTTACTCTAACGAAGCAGGTCAAGGTACTGGTCCTCACGCAGCAGCAGCGGCAAGTGTTGATCACCCAGCACAGCAAGGTCTTGTTCAGTCATTCTCAATCTACATCGATACACTGCTAGTGTGTTCAGCAACGGCGTTTATGATTCTTATCACTGGCGCGTACAACGTTCACGGTGCAGTAGAAGGCGCGTTCCTAGTACAGAACCTTCCAGCGGATATCGGTGCGAATGGCCCTGTGTTTACGCAAATGGCGATTGAGAGTGCCCTACCAGGCGTTGGTAAGCCATTCATCGCAATTGCGCTATTCTTCTTCGCCTTCACGACAATTCTGGCGTACTACTACATCGCAGAAACCAACATTGCGTACATCCGCCGCACTGTGAAAGTAAACGGTCTGATGTTTATCTTGAAGGTCATTCTTATCTCAGCGGTATTCTACGGTACGGTTAAGACCGCGAATCTTGCGTGGGCAATGGGTGATGTGGGCGTAGGCCTAATGGCATGGCTGAACATTGTTGGCATTCTGATCATCTTCTTCATGTCGAAGCCTGCACTAAAAGCGCTGGCTGACTACGAAGAGCAACAGAAACGCGGTGTGACTGAGTTTACGTTCAATCCAGTAGCACTTGGTATTAAAGGCGCGACTTACTGGGAAGAGAAGTACAAGCGCAAAACAGGTAAAGCACCAACCGCAGACAGCGATACAACAGAAACGGTAGAGCAACCATCTACCTAATGCTTCACTTAGTATCCTCCCCCAATGGGTTGGCAGGTATATAAGAAAAAGCAGTGGTCCGAACAACGGACATTAAAAAAGGGCTAGCCAGTGGCTAACCCTTTTCTTTTGCATTCAATTCGAAGCGATTAAGCAGCGATTTCTTGCGTTGCAACTTGTGGCTTTTGCTTTTCACCAACAGGAAGTACGGTACGGCCGTATTCGTTGTTTAGTACTTGAGCCATTGCAAAGTAGATTGCGCTCGCGCCACAGAAGATACCTTCGAAGCCTGCGATAGTACCGATCAGCTCGCTACCAGTGAAGTCACGTGCCGCTAGTAGGAAGAACAGAATAGTAAGAGAACCGAATACTACTTGCTTCGCTACTGGGTAGCATAGAGAACCAATGAACATGAAGCCAGTGAAGATACCCCATAGTAGTAGGTACCAACCCATGAAGTGTGCAGGGCTTGCTGGAAGACCCATGTAAGGCATTACGATTAGACCAACTAGTGTTAGCCAGAATAGACCGTAAGAAGTAAATGCAGTCGTACCGAACGTGTCACCACGCTTGAAGCACATCATGCCAACAAGTACTTGGCTTAGACCACCGTAAAAGATGCCCATAGCCAGAATCATAGAATCCATTGGGAAGAAACCTGCGTTGTGGATGTTTAGCAGGATGGTAGTCATACCAAAACCCATTAGACCTAGTGGCGCTGGGTTAGCCAGTTTTGTAGACATGTACATTACCTTTTCAAAAATGTTGATAAAAATTGCGCGCGAATTTTAATGGACTCAAAAACAAAAGAGAAAAGACGTTATTGAAAACTTAGATTGCACAAATAAGCAACCAAACGAATAAAAAAAGACCCTGCTAAAAAGCAGAGTCTTTATAGATAGTTAGACTATTTATTGTTCAATTACTGGCAAGAGATCTCATCCCAGAACCAATTGCTCTGTGTCGGTGATTCCCATACTCCCGGTCCATTTTTCGCGATAAAGCATTTGCCTTGATAAGTCACTTTGTCGCCATTAGCCACTTGAGTCACACCTGGTTCCCATGCAATAAAGTCACCCGATACTGGTGGTTCTGTTACAGGAGGCTCAGTCGTTGGCGGTTCAGTCGCTGGTGGCTCTGTTGGCGTACCTGAGACCAATTTCCAAGGGTCACCTTTAGTAGGCTCATTACCTTGTGACCACCACTTCGCTTCATATACCGCCCCCTTGTAAGAGACTTGGTCGCCCGTGTTATAAACCTTGCCTACATCCCATGCAGCAACACCGCCTACAGGTGGATCAACCGGATCGACTGGGTCTAATTTATCGACAACGCGAACTTCAGGCCAACCTGCATGAGATTGGTAGAAGTTAGTAACACACTTCTCGTAATCACCAGCCACTAGCGCTGAATACGCGGTTTGGAAGCCAACCAACTCACATTCAAATGAGTGACCGCCTGGGCGATCTGAGTAGTACTTCCAGTTACCATCCCAGTTGGTGTAAAGCACGTCAGTGGCACCGTTAAGGTTTAAGCTACCGTAAGGCGTTTGTTGCCAACAGGTATTGGTCTCATCGGCTTCGATAGGAATCTGATAGTGTGCCGCTAGACCTTCCCAGTAACGAATGCGGTTAACTGGCTGACCTTTATCTTTGTTTTGCTCACCACATTCAATACCACCGTTGATGACGTTGATCGTGGTACCAAAGCCGTAGCCAATGCCCGCATCAATTTCACGCTGCGATGGTACCCAAGTACGATCAATCACGTGCAGCATTGCTGGTTTTGGCGCTTGAGGGGTTAAGAAGAACCAAATCGCAGAAGCTAAGTTCAACCATGAGTCAGCGACTAAGCCCGGATTTTTCAGTAATACCGATGCATCACCATCGAACATCACTTCAGAGAAAGCGCCGTAGTTAAAGTGGTAAGAAAGCTGTTTTGCACCACGACCGAAATACCCCTGACCAGGTTCACAAGGCCAACGCTTATTTTGCCAATCGTTCTGACCACAGCCTGTGGTGTAACCTTCTTGACCTTCAGACCATCCCATTTCACGCACATGAACCAATGCTTGTTGCCACTCTTCAAGTGCAAGCGGGTTGTCAGATACGTTATCAACCGCAATGTGACCACCGGTTTCCTGAGCAAAGTGTGCGAATGCTGTCACGATAGATTTCTTACAAATCGCGTCTGAATCACGCCCGTCTGTGTACTCACCACAGAATGCGGGGAACTTACCGATCGCACGCAAGAAACGTGTGTACGTATACTCTGGTGCCGCCATCTGAGTAAGGAAGTTCCACTCGCTCTCAGGGAAGACACGTTCAACTCGCTTAACGTTTTCCGGATTGCTTGCTGCTCCTGGAACAATCGCTTCAACAACCGTATTTGGACGAGTCTCTAGCGCTTGTGACCAAATAGCATACATAGGGTCAGAGGTTTTACTTTGCTCCATAGCTTGGATGTCGCCACGAGCAATCACGTAACCATTTGGGTTTTGTGGATCAGGTTGGATATTCATGCTGGCATGAGCTTGTGCAGCAAGTACACAACCCAATGCGAGAGGCAGATGTTTGAGTGCAAACATGTCTAATCTCCGTATTTAACAATACAATATACAAGGAATAACTAGACACATAGTGGATCATGTAGAAAAAACGCCGAGTGAAGTGAATTAATTCTGCGACGCAAATTTCATAAATAAATACTGTTACACAGCGGGTATCACAAAAACTGTTACCTCGACTCAAAAGAAAACGGGGGATACTCCCCCGCTCTCATTTATTGCTATTGCTCTGCTGTTGCTTGCTCTAACGTCGGTGAAGATTGCTGCTTAGAGAGCACCAAGTAAATGGCAAACTGCGCGACTATTGCCACCAGTACAATCATAGGAGAAGCCATTACTCCGGCTACGAGGAAGCTTGTCAGGGCGATAGCACCATTAAGCACCGCATAAGGCAACTGGGTTCTAAAGTGCTCATACTGCTCACATCCCGCTCCTGTAGAGGACAAGATGGTGGTTTCTGAAATTGGCGAACAGTGATCACCAAATAAACCGCCAGATAGCACCGCACCGATGCACACCAACAATGGAGCATCAATCGCGACTGCGGTTGGAATGACCAATGGCATCATGATGGCAAAAGTCCCCCACGAAGACCCTGTGGCAAAAGAGATAATACCTGCCAATAGAAAAGCCACGGCAGGCAATAACCAATATGGGAAGCCAGCTTGTGCTTGCTCTGCAATGTAGGCCGCTGCGCCAAGCTCTTTACCGACAGAACTCAGTGACCAAGCCAGCACCAAGATCACCGCAACGGACATCATGTTCGACATCCCTTTCAGGTAAACCTGAATGCCATCAGAGAGTTTTCTCACGCCATAAAACGCCATCAAACTAATTAGGGTAATTGCAGCAAAGAAATACGCCGACGACAGTGCAGCACGGAAGGTCGAGCCTGCTACTTTCTGAAATGGAAAACCATGAGGAACCAATATTGAACAAAGCACCACAAGCATGACGAGCAGCGGCGCCCAAACAAAACTTGTTTTTGCATTTTTATGCTCAAACACATTCAATGAATCTTGCACTTTTCCAAAATCAGAACCCTGCTCTGCAAGCTGCTCAGCTTTCGCCATTGGTCCAAAGTCCAGTTTGAAGAAAGAAACAATCGGCACAATCGCGATCGCTAAAAAGGCATAAAACTGGTATGGAATCGCACCAATAAAGGCATCCCAATCACTGATACCCACATCCAGTGCAGCAAACTCTTTTTGAATCAGACTCATGATGTAAACGCCCCAACCGATGAAAGGGATCAGGATCGCCACGGGGGATGAAGTTGAATCGATGATAAAGGCTAGCTTCTGGCGAGAGACTTTCAGTTTATCAAAAAGAGGACGAAAGACAGGGCCAACAATTAACGGTGTACCAAGGTCTGAAAAGAAAATAACAACGCCGCCAAACCAAGCAGAAAGCTGCGCTTGGCATTTACTGGCAACCCACTGTGTGACCTTTTTAGCGAACGCTACGCCACCGCCAGATTTCTCCATTAAGGCTACAAAGCCACCAATGAAAACCAATAGAAGAATGACGCCCGCATTGTAACTGTCAGTCAGTTGCGGCAACAGATAACTTTTCATCAGTGCGCTAAACGAATCGAGCGGACCTTTGTCAACGAATGTGCCTTCTAACATAGCCACACCGCTAACAACGCCGGCAAAAAGACCGACAACAACGTTTCTTGTAGTTAACGCGAGGACTAACGTAATGATGATGGGGATGAGGGAGGTAACTTCTGCCTGTTCCATAGCAATACCAACTTTAATATTTAAACACTAAAAGTGAATATACATTCAATAATCTCGCATATATATATCTGCTAATAAAAAAGTTGAGATCTGCGTTCACACTTTTCAGGCATAAAAAAACCAGCCCGAAGGCTGGTTTTCAATTTGGTATATCTAACAGGAAATTATTCCCATTCGATTGTCGCTGGTGGCTTACCAGAAATGTCGTAAACCACGCGAGAAATACCGTCAACTTCGTTGATGATACGGTTAGAAACCTTACCTAGGAAGTCGTATGGTAGGTGTGCCCAATGCGCAGTCATAAAGTCGATAGTTTCTACCGCACGTAGAGATACAACCCAATCGTACTTACGACCATCGCCCATTACACCTACAGAGCGAACAGGTAGGAATACCGTGAACGCTTGAGATACTTTGTTGTATAGGTCTGCAGCGTGTAGTTCTTCAATGAAGATAGCGTCTGCACGACGTAGCAAGTCACAGTACTCTTTCTTGATTTCACCAAGAACACGAACACCTAGACCAGGACCCGGGAATGGGTGGCGGTAAAGCATGTTGTACGGAAGACCAAGCTCTAGACCGATCTTACGAACTTCATCTTTGAACAGCTCACGTAGTGGCTCAACAAGACCCATTTCCATGTCATCTGGAAGACCGCCCACGTTGTGGTGTGATTTGATCACGTGCGCTTTACCAGTCTTAGATGCAGCAGACTCGATAACGTCTGGGTAAATCGTACCTTGAGCTAGCCATTTCGCGTTTTTCAGCTTCTTAGACTCTTCATCAAATACGTCTACGAATACGTGACCGATTGTCTTACGCTTCTCTTCTGGATCCGACTTGCCTTCAAGTGCTTTTAGGAAACGATCTTCAGCATCAACTTTGATGATGTTCAAACCAAATTGGTCGCCGAACATATCCATTACTTGTTGACCTTCGTTTAGACGAAGAAGACCGTTATCTACGAATACACACGTTAGCTTGTCGCCGATTGCACGGTGAACTAGCATAGCAACTACCGATGAATCAACACCACCAGATAGACCTAGGATAACTTCGTCGTCACCCACTTGCTCTTTAATACGAGCAACCGCGTCTTCGATGATAGATTCAGAAGTCCATAGACGCTCACAGCCACATACGCCAAGAACGAAGTTCTCTAGCATTTGTAGGCCGCCTTTCGTGTGCGTTACTTCTGGGTGGAACTGAACGCCGTAGTATTTCTTCTCTTCGTTCGCCATCGCAGCGTACGGACATGTGTCTGTCTCGCCAACTTTCACGAAGTCAGCAGGAATTTCTACTACTTTGTCACCGTGGCTCATCCACACGTCTTGAGTTAGCTCAAGATCTTTAAATAGTGCAGATTCACCAGAAACTTTAACTTGTGCGTAACCGAATTCACGTTCTGTAGAACCCGCTACTTTACCACCTAGCTGCTCAGCCATAGTTTGCATGCCGTAACATACACCTAGTACTGGCACACCAGAGTCAAATACGTATTGAGGAGCGCGTGGAGAGTTATCTTCCGTTACGCTTTCTGGACCACCAGATAGGATGATACCGTCTGGATTGAATTCACGAATATCCGCTTCTTCAACGTCCCAGCTCCACAGTTCACAGTAAACACCGATTTCACGTACACGGCGCGCTACTAGCTGAGTGTACTGAGAACCGAAGTCCAAGATCAGAATACGTTGGTCATGAATATTTTTAGTCATTTTGAGCAGTCTTATAAGCTAGGTTATTAAAACGGAGGCGAGTGTACTCGCCTCTTATTAATGCTTCAAGGAAAAAAGCAAACGTTTACGTCGAGTGTATAGGTTTTATTTTTACAACAGTAAAAATTAACCGCGACGGTAGTTTGGAGCTTCCTTAGTGATTTGAACGTCGTGTACGTGTGATTCAGCCATGCCCGCACCTGAGATACGAACAAATTCAGCTTTAGTACGCATATCTTCAATCGTTGCAGAACCAGTAAGACCCATGCTTGAACGTAGACCGCCCATTTGTTGGTGTACGATTTCTTTTAGACGACCTTTGTATGCGATACGACCTTCGATACCTTCTGGTACTAGCTTGTCTGCTGCATTATCAGACTGGAAGTAACGGTCAGATGAACCTTGAGACATCGCACCAAGAGAGCCCATGCCACGGTAAGACTTGTAAGAACGACCGTTGTAAAGAATCACTTCACCCGGAGCTTCTTCTGTACCTGCGAACATTGAACCAACCATCACACATGATGCGCCAGCTACGATTGCTTTACAGATGTCACCAGAGAAACGGATACCGCCGTCAGCGATAACTGGGATACCGAATGAGTTAGCCACTTCTGCTGCGTCTGCGATTGCTGTTACTTGAGGAACACCAACGCCCGTTACGATGCGAGTAGTACAGATTGAACCAGGACCGATACCCACTTTCACAGCGCTAACGCCCGCTTCGATAAGTGCTTTAGCACCAGCACCTGTCGCAACGTTACCGCCGATGATGTCTAGATCTGGGTAAGCTGCGCGAGTTTCGCGGATACGGTTTAGTACACCTTCAGAGTGACCGTGTGAAGAGTCGATAAGTAGAACGTCAACGCCCGCTTCAACTAGAGCAGCAACACGCTCTTCGTTACCAGCGCCAGCACCAACAGCTGCGCCAACACGTAGACGACCGCGCTCATCTTTACATGCGTTTGGTTTACGTTCTGCTTTGTGGAAGTCTTTCGCAGTGATCATACCGGTTAGTTGGAACTCATCGTTCACAACCAATACTTTCTCAACGCGTGCTTCGTGCATCTTCTCTTGCACTTCTTCACGTGTTGCACCTTCTTTTACTGCTGCAAGGTTTTCTTTTGCTGTCATTACTGAAGACACTTTCTTAGAAAGGTCAGTAACAAAGCGCACATCACGACCAGTGATAATGCCTACAAGCTCGTTGTTCTCTGTGATGACAGGGAAACCAGCGAAGCCGTGTTTGTCAGTCAGTGCAACCACGTCAGCGATAGTCGCTTCAGGGCTAACAGTTACTGGATCAGAAACAACGCCAGCTTCAAACTTCTTAACTTTACGAACTTCAGCAGCTTGCTGCTCAATAGACATGTTTTTGTGGATAAAGCCAATGCCACCCTCTTGCGCTAGCGCGATAGCTAGACGAGCTTCAGTAACAGTGTCCATAGACGCTGAAATCATTGGGATGTTTAGGGTGATGTTCTTAGTCAACTGAGTGCGAAGATCAGCTGTGTTTGGGAGAACGGTGGAGTGAGCTGGCACGAGTAGTACGTCATCGAATGTCAGCGCTTCTTTGGCAATTCTTAGCATTTGCAATATCTCACAATTAGAGGAGTAAAAAGACAATCCAATCTCATCGTTTCGCATAATGAGGGTAACCAGTTTCAGGTTGTTGGCTACATTTGGATTAGATATTGCGGAGGGATTATACGGTTAACGCAATCGCTTGACCACAAATTTTTTAATTTTTTTCTTGCAATTACCCCCTTGATATGTATTATATTGCCGCTAATTTCCATACTCACGTCTACGGAATTAGCTGTGCTCTCCCAGACCAATCAAAACATCTTCACTGTTTCTCGTCTCAATGCCGAAGTGCGTCTGCTGCTCGAAAACGAAATGGGGATCGTCTGGCTTGTCGGAGAGATATCCAACTTTTCAGCTCCCGTCTCTGGTCACTGGTACCTCACTCTTAAAGATTCTCGCGCTCAAGTTAAATGTGCCATGTTCCGTGGTAACAATCGTCGCGTCACTTTCAAACCTGCTAACGGCAATCAAGTATTAGTTAAAGCACGTCTGTCTCTGTATGAGCCACGTGGTGACTATCAATTGATCATTGAAAGCATGCAGCCTGAAGGTGATGGTCGTCTACAACAAGAGTTCGAAGCACTTAAGATGAAACTGGCAGCAGAAGGTTTGTTTGCTCAAACCAATAAGCAGCCTTTACCTGAGCACCCAAAACGCGTTGGTGTGATCACCTCAAAAACCGGTGCAGCACTGTACGACATCTTAGACGTATTGAAACGTCGTGATCCTTCCCTACCCGTGGTGGTTTACCCAACCATGGTGCAAGGTGAAGAAGCGGCCATTCAAATTGCGCAGGCAATCGGCCGTGCAAACAGTCGTGACGAATGTGATGTATTGATTGTTGGTCGTGGTGGCGGTTCGTTAGAAGACCTTTGGTGCTTTAACAACGAAATCCTTGCTCGCACTATTGCTGCAAGCCAAATTCCGATCATCAGTGCAGTTGGTCATGAGGTTGATGTGACAATTGCTGACTTTGTTGCGGACATGCGAGCGCCGACCCCATCAGCGGCGGCTGAATTGGTAAGCCGCGATAACAGCCACAAAGATCAAGCTTTGGTGACTCGCCAACATAAGCTAGCCAGTGCAATGCGTTACTACCTAGCGCAACAAAAACAGCAATCGGCTCAACTGATGCACCGTTTAGATCGCCAGCACCCAAACTATCAATTGCAGCGCCAGACGCAACAACTTGATGAGTTGGACATGCGCCTACAACGCGCAATGCAACGATTCATCACAACGCGCCAACAAGCGGTTGAGCGTAAGCATCATCGCCTACAACTGAACTCACCAGTAAAACGCTTGGCTGAACAGAAGTCGAAGCTTGATCGAGTCGAGCAAAAATTGCTGGATGCGATGGACCGTAAGTTACTGACCATGCGCCATCAACTAGCAATCGCGGCGGAGAAGCTAGATACGGTAAGCCCACTGGCAACACTAAAACGTGGCTACTCGATCACTCAAACTGAGCAAGGTCAGGTTGTTACCCAGGCGAAAGATGTAAAAACGGGCGACGTTTTAGTCACCCGCTTATCTGATGGTGAGCTTCGCTCAACCGTTAATTAACTGACTTTTTGAAACTCAAATCGAACACGTGATTTCGATTTGAGTTCATTACAACTATTGCAGAAATAGTTCGCCGCACCACAAGCTTGTAGCTTTTCTAGTTCAGCGTCGCAATCTGGACAAAATCCCACTTTCTTATAATCCGACTCACATTGATTACAGTGGTATTGACCTGTCCACTCCAGCTCAATATCGCATGTTGGGCAAATATTCGGTTGCATGGTTACCCCTAAAAACTTCTATTTACTGACTCACAGTCTAATCATACGGCAATCTTGTGCTTTGATCTTAATCACGCGCGTTTAGCACGCTTGTTTTGATACATCGCCACATCCGCTTTTTGAATAAGTTCTTGCAATACCGCACGCTCGCTCATGGTACTCCAAGCGGCACCGATACTGGCTTTTACTTTATATTCCTCTAACTGGCATACTTGGTTAAGCTCTTGAACTAGACGGGTTGTAAAGTTTTGGTATGTATCCAAATCATGAAAGCAGCTGAAACCCACAAACTCATCGCCACCATAACGCCCTATCACTGAACATGAACGGAACGCTTGCTTTAAATGCTCAGCCACCAGCACCAAAACTTGGTCTCCGGTCTCATGCCCAAAGCGATCATTGATGTACTTAAACTCATCGATATCAACGAAAAAGCATCCCACTACAGCGCTGCGTGCACATTTGTGGTTGATCTTGCGATCGACTTCGGTCAAAAGCGCACGACGGTTAAAGCAGTGCGTCAGTGGATCGCGACTGGCGTGAAAATGAAGTTGTTCTTCTAGGCGATACTTCTCTAAGGCTACCGCATATAAAGCGGCTAGCATTTCGAGCACTTCGAGTTCATAAGGATGAGGTTCAGAAGGTGTATTGCTGTAAATGGCAAATGTCCCAAGCACATGACCATCCGAAGCAATAATAGGCACAGACCAGCATGCACGGAGTTGGGCTTGTTGAGTCAGCTCAAGGAAAGCGGCCCAGTTAACGTGATGATCAATATCACTAACGACCACGGTTTGCTTTAAAAATGCAGCAGCGCCACATGAGCCAATATCAGGTCCAATAGGGACGCCTTCAATCGCTTGATTGTAGAAATCAGGTAAGTGTGGGGCAAACTCCAAATGCAGTGTGTTGGTATCGGGGTGCAATCGTAAAATGGAAGCTTGCCTCTTCCCAAATAGGTGTTCACTTAACTTGATAACCTCATGGTTGAGGCTATCGCGTTCCATTCCCAGAGCAAGCTTACCTAAAAGACGATTGACTGCTCGGTGAGCATCTAACAGTCTATCTTTGTCCATTGTGGCGTATTCATATCGTTATTATGTTAATTAGCCTGAAATATAATAAATCTATTAATATGACACAGGTAACTAACTCACATTATGCGCACGCGACACTATAAAAGATCGAATGCTGATCTTCGGATATTTCCCTTTTGATCAGCGATCACCCCTTAAAAGAATATTTATATAACCACATACCGAAAGCATAAGTTACATATTCTGTCCCTCGATTTTAATCAGAACTAAAAACTACAATTTCGAACAAAAAACCACACAAACAGGATTTAATAAAAAGATCAGAATCCAAATTTAGCGTCTTACATCGGTGTGCATTTCGATAGTTTGTGAGTCTATTTCTACTAATGTGACATGGATAGAACCGAAGTCACTCAAATGGCTCGCATGCGTTCCCCCACAAGGGATGACAGCGATTTCACCTTCACCTAAATCACATTGCCAATAACGTGAATCCGTAAGGTGTTCCCCATGGCAATCGACCGTGATCGCAACGTCTCTTTTTAGCCAATCCCCCAACAGAACATTCACCTGTTGTTCGATGCTTTTTAGGTCAGACAGCATATCTGCACTGTTTAACCCTCTTTTGCGGAGTGTTTTACCTAAACGGTAGGTATCCAGACATTTATCTGGGGTAACAAAACTGGTTTCTTGCGCATAGCTATTGAAATCGTAGTTACCATGCGGGTCTTTACGGTCAGCGTCTTTACGCCAATAGCTCTGCGCCAGCACCTTATTGAGCGCAAGATATGCAATGTGCCCTGCGCTATGACCGCGACTTAGAGACAGTTGGTATTCTTTATCTACTTCCAGCAACGCAATATCACCAGCATCAAACGTATCGGTGAATGGCAAGACATGCACGACAACAAACGCCCACCCTTCCGTATCACGTTTTACCGGAATAGCTTGGCCAACATATAACTCGCCGCTTGCTAGTTCTACAGCACCCACTTGGCAATCAATCACATCAAAGCTCTTACCATTCACCGTCAGTGTGCCTTTATCTGCTGGGTGATCAGGCCAAATATGGCTAACGGGATGAAAAGGCGTGACATCAGTAACAACGTGGGTAGCTTCTGATGTAGATTGAACAAATTGTACGTGCGCCTCTAACTGCCAAGTTTGATGACAGAAACGCGTCTTGGTTGCTGTGATTGTCATGTGTTGATTACTTCTTATGAAAGCTTTGAATAAAAAAATACCCAAGTCGAAACTTGGGTATTCATAAAATCTTAGGCGATTACTTGTTGCGGTTCTTCACTGCAGACATCATACGTTTGCGCTTACGCTCTTGAGAAAGAGTCAGTTTGCCGCCACGGTTTTCGTACGGGTTATCGCTGTTCTGGAAGTTAATACGGATTGGTGTACCCATGATTTCCAGAGACTTACGGAAGTAGTTCATCAAGTAACGTTTGTACGAATCAGGTAGATCGCGAACCATGTTACCGTGAACAACCACGATTGGTGGGTTGTAACCACCCGCGTGTGCGTATTTAAGCTTAATACGACGGCCACGAACCATAGGCGGTTGGTGATCGTCTGTTGCCATCTTCATGATACGAGTAAGAACAGATGTACCTACACGTGTCGTTGCCGACTTGTACGCTTCTTGAATCGATTCGAACAAGTGACCAACGCCTGTACCGTGAAGCGCAGAGATAAAGTGAATACGTGCAAAATCAACGAAACCTAAACGGCGGTCGAGTTCTTTCTTCACGTTCTCTTTTACATCGTTATCCAGACCATCCCACTTGTTTACCGCTAGTACAATTGAGCGACCAGCGTTCAATGCGAAGCCAAGTAGGCTTAAATCTTGGTCAGAAATGTTTTCACGCGCGTCGATAACCAATAGAACCACGTTTGCGTCTTCTACGGCTTTCAGCGTTTTAACAACAGAGAATTTCTCTACTGTTTCATTGATACGACCACGACGACGTACACCTGCAGTATCGATCAATACGTACTCGCGACCATCACGTTCCATTGGGATATAGATTGAGTCACGCGTAGTGCCTGGCATGTCATATACCACAACGCGTTCTTCACCAAGGATACGGTTAGTCAGTGTTGATTTACCAACGTTTGGACGACCGATAATAGCCAGTTTGATTGGCTGGTCTTGCAAACGCTTGAACTCGGCTTCTGCGTCTTCTTCAGTGTAATCTTCAACCGCTAGCTCTTCATCTTCGAATTCAGTCAGATCTTCAATCTCACCTTCTTCTGATTCACTTGCCAGTAGATCATCAAAGAATGGCGCTAGAGCACGCTCAAGTAGCGCAGTTACACCACGACCGTGTGCTGCTGCGATTTGGTACATGTCGTCAACACCAAGCTGCCAGAAATCGGCACAAGCGGCGTCAGCATCAATACCATCGATCTTGTTTACCACCAGCATTGCTGGCTTTTCGATTTTACGCAGGTGCGCGGCAATCGCTTCATCCGACGGCGTTAATCCAGCACGACCATCAACAAGGAATAGCACAACGTCAGCTTCATCAATCGCTGCTAACGATTGCTGTGCCATTTTTGTTTCTACGCCTTCTTCTGTGCCATCAATACCACCGGTATCAATAACGATGAATTCGTGTTCTTCACCAAGACGAGCTTGGCCATATTTACGGTCTCGCGTTAGGCCAGGGAAGTCCGCAACCAACGCGTCACGTGTGCGTGTCAATCGGTTAAATAGTGTAGATTTACCTACGTTCGGACGCCCTACTAGAGCAACAACAGGTACCATAACAACCTCTACAATAATCTTTCTTCTGTAGTTATAGGTAACGACTTGCTCGATGCCAAATCAAACCAGCTTTTTACCTATAACCACGTCAGGAATAACGGTTAATAAATAATAATTTCAAACAACAAAACGGCTCCTAACTGTTACCAGCCAGGAGCCGAATGTGAATTATATCACGATATTATTCGTTAATGGTTAGTTTCTTTACATCGCCATTGCGAGTGGTAATCACGTAACCATCAGACAACAACGTCGGGCCAACAGCAAAACCACTGTCATCGACGTATTGTTGTGCAACGAATTCGCCCGTTGAGCGGTCAATCCAGTGTAGGTAACCCAATGTATCACCTACTACTAGGTAGTTATCAACGATGACTGGCGCTGTAAGCTGGCGGTATTCCAACTTGCTGTTTTCCCACAACTCTGTACCACTACGAGCATCGACTGCCACGACGTGATCTTTCTCGGTGATCACGAAGATACGGCTGCCATCTGTCGCGATATCGTTCGCAGATGAGTAGTTACGCTTCCAGATTGGGTTTGCGCTGCGCAAATCGATCGCGATAAGCTGACCGTTGTAACCCACGGTGAAAAGAGTGCCGCCCAGTACAATCGGTGAAGAGTCTACGTCAACAAGACGGTCAATTTCGGTCGCACCTTTTGGTGTACCTACTGGTTGTTGCCAAATCAGTTGACCACGTTCAACAATCGCCGCCGCTAGTCGGCCATTTGCCGTACCCCAGAAAACACCACCACCAATCGCTGTCGGAGTACTATCACCACGCAACGTTAGGTTTGGAACTTCAGTGCTCAATGCCCAACGCTGTTCACCTGATGCTTCATCCAGTGCAATCAACATACCGCGACTGGTGTTCACGATGATCATGCCTGAGTCAGCGACTGGTCTCGCCAGCACTTCACCACCGACTTCAATACGCCAGTTGATTTCACCTGTTTCTTGGTCAAGTGCAATCACTTCGCCATTTTCAGAGCCGATGTACAGGTTACCGTAAGCGGCAGTAATACCACCAGAAAGACGTGCGATCACATCTTCTTCTAGATCGGTTTGCCACTTTTGCTTGCCATCTTCTGGATCCAGCGCTTTCACTAGACCATCACGGCTTGCAACGAACAAGGTATCATTTGCTACAACAGGCGACAGTTTTGAGAAGTAATGACCTACACCATCACCAATCGATGCTGTCCATTTCGCACTTGGCGTAAACTCACTGTCTACCTGAGGTAGTGGAGCCATAACGATAGTATCTTCTTCGCTAGCACAACCAGCTAGAATTCCCACCGTCAATGCCCCTAATAAGGCTTTCTTAAAGACTCTTTTCATCCAATGCGGTCCTTATTTCGCCAGGTCGTCCAATTTCATTTGTAGCGTTGGGCTAGCATCTGCAGCTTGCTGAGCTTCAGTGTACGCCGCGTATGCTGCTTCTTTGTCACCTTGACGAAGAGCGATATCACCACGCTGTTCAGCAATACGACCAGTCCATGCTGCATCTGTCACTTTATCTAGTTCTGCGTTTGCTGCGTCAAAGTTGCCCATTTCAGCTTCAATGCGCGCAATACGGTAGCTAATAAGTGGAGATAGCGCGGCATCTTTGGTGTTGCTTTGAGCCCACTTCAGTTGCTCAAGTGCTGCTGAAAGATCTTTCGCATCCACTTGTACTTTCGCTAGCTGAAGTGCTGCAAGTACTGAGTACTCTTTAACTTCGTTTGAATCGATGAACGCTTGAATGTCCGCTTGTGCATCTGCACCTTTGGTTTGCAGAGCGTTCATTACTGTTGTGTAGCTTTGAGAAGCTGCTTCACTCGCCTGAATCACAGAATCCTGGTAGTAACGCCAGCCAAATAGACCACCTAAACCAACAACCGCACCGATGATGACGGCTTTACCGTTTTCCTTCCACCAGTCTTTAATGGCTTCAACTTGTTGTTCTTCAGTATCGTAAAGTTCCACTTCCTGTCCTCTTAAAACATGTAAATGGCAGCGAGGCTGCCATTGTCCCTATTTCGTCGAAAGGCTCCTATCTTGGGAGCCTTGGTATTACGAATTAGGATTTAATCTTTAGCTTATTAAAAGACTTAAATCAGTGCTGCGATCTTCTCAGCAACTTCTGCTTGGTTGTAAGTCTCTTGCTCACCACCCACCAAGTCTTTTAGTACTACTGTGTTTTCTGCAACTTCATTTTCGCCCAGAACCAATGCTACTACAGCACCAACTTTATCTGCGCGCTTAAACTGTTTCTTGAAGTTACCGCCACCGAAGTGACTCATAACACGAACGCCTGGAATAGCTTCACGAAGCTGTTCTGCTAGCTTCATACCAACCATCATTGTGCCTTCGCCTGCTGTCACAACGTAAACATCTACACTGCGACGAACGTCTGTTAGCTCTAGTGTTTCTAGCATCAGAACAAGACGCTCTAGACCCATAGCAAAGCCAACTGCTGGTGTTGCACTGCCACCCAATTGTTCTACAAGACCGTCGTAACGACCACCGCCACATACTGTGCCTTGAGCACCTAGGCTCTCAGTGATCCACTCAAATACCGTGCGGTTGTAGTAATCCAGACCACGAACTAGACGCTCGTTAACTGTGTATTCGATACCTGCAGCGTCTAAAAGTTCACATAGACCTGCGAAGTGTGCTTTAGATTCTTCACCTAAGTACTCAGAAAGACGAGGTGCATCACCTAAAATAGCCTGAACGTCAGGGTTCTTCGTATCCAGAACTCGCAGTGGGTTCGTGTGCATGCGACGCTTACAATCTTCGTCTAGCACATCGATATGTTGCTCAAGGAATGCAACCAGTGCAGTGCGGTAGTCTGCGCGATCTTCTTGAGAACCGATAGAGTTAAGCTCAAGACGAACATGTTCATTGATACCCAGCTCACGCCATAGACGTGCTGTCATCATGATAAGCTCAGCATCAACATCTGGACCATTTAGACCGAACACCTCAACACCACACTGGTGGAATTGACGGTAACGACCTTTCTGAGGACGCTCGTGGCGGAACATAGGGCCCATGTACCATAGACGTTGTTCGTCACGGTTAATCAGGCTGTTTTGGATACATGCACGTACACAGCCCGCCGTACCTTCAGGGCGAAGTGTTAGGCTATCTCCGTTACGATCATCAAAGGTGTACATTTCTTTTGAAACAACGTCTGTCTCTTCACCAACTGCGCGGCTGAATAAGTTTGTTTCTTCAACGATTGGCATGCGCACTTCATTGTAGCCGTATGCGCTCACAGTACTTTTTACTGCGTTTTCAAGTTTCTGCCACAGCGGAGACTGAGTTGGAAGGCAGTCGTTCATGCCTCGGATTGCTTGGATTTTCTTTGCCACAATTATTACCGTCGCTTAGTAACCCGAGCACACTTAGCGTGCTCAAGCTATGAGATTAATCTTCTTGTTTGATATCGATGCGGTTAGCTTGGTCTAATACAGACGCTTTCGCACGGATTTTCGCTTCTAGCTGGTTCACTAGATCATCGTTGTCGAAACGCTCTTTCTGACGTTTGCCGTCTTCGTAGAATGCGCTCTTCTTATTGCTACCTGCTAGACCTAGGTGTGAAACCTCAGCTTCACCAGGGCCGTTTACGACACAGCCGATGATAGACACATCCATAGGTGTGATGATGTCTTCTAGGCGCTCTTCCAGTGCGTTTACTGTGTTAATCACGTCGAATTCCTGACGTGAACAGCTTGGACAAGCAATAAAGTTGATACCACGTGAGCGAATACGCAGAGACTTAAGAATATCAAAGCCAACTTTGATCTCTTCTACCGGATCTGCCGCCAACGAGATACGTAGCGTATCACCGATGCCTTCGGCCAAAAGCATGCCAAGACCAACCGATGACTTCACAGCACCCGCTCTTGCACCACCTGCTTCGGTGATACCTAGGTGTAGTGGCTGGTCAATCTGTTTTGCCAATAGGCGGTATGAATCCACCGCTAGGAACACATCCGACGCTTTCACACTGACTTTGAACTGGTCAAAGTTAAGACGGTCTAGATGATCCACGTGACGCATCGCCGACTCTACCAATGCCTCTGGCGTTGGCTCACCGTATTTCATCTGCAGATCTTTTTCCAAAGAACCGCCGTTAACACCAATACGGATTGGGATGTTTTTATCACGGGCACAATCAACAACCGAGCGAATACGCTCTTCGTTACCGATGTTGCCTGGGTTAATGCGCAAACAGTCGACACCGTACTCTGCCACTTTCAAAGCAATACGGTAGTCAAAGTGAATGTCCGCTACTAGAGGTACAGACACTTGCTGTTTGATGAGCTTAAAGGCTTCCGCAGCATCCATGGTAGGGACAGAAACACGTACAATGTCTGCACCCACTTTTTCTAATGCTCGGATTTGTGCGACTGTGGCTTCCACATCAGTCGTGCGAGTGTTTGTCATTGACTGTACAGCAATTGGTGCACCATCACCAATTGGCACATCACCCACATAAATACGCGTCGATTTACGACGAATAATTGGAGATTCGTGTTGCATAATATTTATAGCGGTAAAGTGAATCTAGCTACTTTGCCTGAAGTATACCCAGAAAGGTCGACAGGTTCACTTGCAAATGTCATTGTTACGCCTTCAGGTGCGCCTAATATCACTTTAAAAGGTGCTTTTCCGGCAAGTTCTACGTCTTGACCCGGTTTACGAGTACCGCTAACCAAAGTTTTGCCGTTTGCATCTTTTACTTGAATCCAACAGTCTGCTTTGAACTTCATCGTTAGCAGCGTCATACCTTCTGGTACAACTGGAGCCGCAGGCTCTTCTGTTTCTTGTGCATCCTCAATCACCGCTACTGGTTCTTGAGCCGCTTCCTCATTCACTGCTTCTGTCGCGGCAGCAACAGGCTCAGTTACATCACCTGCAGCGCTCATTGCCGTATCCGCTTGAGAAACCACAGCTGGTGCAGCCGATACAGGTGCAATCTCTGCAGGCGTGCTTGCGATAAGTTCATCTGCGCTCATCTGATCGATGTCAGCGTCATCAGCAACTTGTTCTGTTTCTGCGGTCTCTGCACTTAACTGAGCAAGACTGTTCTCTTGTTGGTTTTGCCACCACCACGCACCAGAAATACCAGTGATAACGATCGCAATCGCCCAAGTTAGCAGCATAATGCGGCTGTTATGTTTCTCGTGTTTAGTTTTACGAGAGAAGCTCTGCATTTCTGTTTCTTGTGGCTTAACATGCACTTCAGATGTTTGCTCTAAAGCTGCCAAAACAATCTTTTCATCGAGACCAACGAGTTTTGCATATGAACGCAAATAGCCACGAGTGAACGTGGTGACTTGTTGTTCCTCAAATCGATTGTTTTCAATATCTTCAATAACAGAAACGCGAAGTCTAAGGCGATCAGCAACGTGCTTCTGAGTCATGCCTAGAGATTCGCGTTTATTTTTTAGCAACGTGCCTGCTTCCATCGAAAGCGGCACTTCATTGGTTTTTTCGTGTTCTGTCATAATGGCGGTATTTAATCTGTTTGGTGGCTAACACGGTTATTTATTTTCGTTTTTGTTCTAATCAAGCCTAACTTAAAGATAGCTAGCCTAAACGTGTTAACCAAAATAATCTTTTAGAAATTCTCAGTGTACAAAGTAAGAATGCTCGTTTTGCAATGGTTCAGCAAAGCGTATTGGAAAAAATACTGAGAATTGTCAGTGTCGTAGTTATATTTCACTTACCATGATAAGCGAATGTTTAACGAAGACAAAAACTCTTTGCTCTCAAATTAACAGATAGCTCAAGCTTTTGTCCAAAAATTGACACAACAAAACGAAATTAGCGCCAATAAGTCTGTAACCATCGGATTACAATTCGCACGTGACAAACAAAATAGCCAGAGCATAAGGCTCTGGCTATTTTTTCTATTCGCTGTGAATTACACCGCTTTCACGTCAATGGTTTCTGCACCACGTGCCGCTTTTAACGCTGCTGTACGTTTGGTTCGGTCAATAACATCACCGACTAACTGACCACAAGCTGCATCAATATCATCACCACGTGTTTTACGAACCGTTACGGTGTGGTCATATTGCATCAATGTTTTTTGGAAACGGTCAATACGCGAGTTGCTTGGTTTCTTGTAAGGAGAACCTGGGTACGGGTTAAATGGAATCAGGTTGATCTTACATGGCGTATCTTTCATTAGCTCCGCCAACTCACGTGCGTGGTCCATGTCATCGTTCACATGATCAAGCAGAACGTACTCAACCGTTACTTTACCGCGGTTCGCATTTGAAGACGCAATGTAACGACGTACAGATGCTAGGAAATCTTGGATATCCCAACGGTCGTTGATTGGCATGATTTCGCTACGTAGCTTATCGTTTGGCGCATGTAGAGAGATCGCCAATGCGACGTCAATCTTACCTGTCATCTGATCAAGACCAGAAACCACACCTGAAGTTGATACAGTAACGCGACGCTTAGAAAGACCGAAACCAAGATCATCAAGCATGATTTCAAGCGCAGGAATAAGGTTCTTCATGTTAAGAAGTGGCTCACCCATACCCATCATCACGACGTTAGTGATTGGACGACGACCGGTTTCTTTTTGCAAACCGATTTCACGTGCAGCACGCCATACCTGACCGATGATTTCAGATACTTTTAGGTTACGGTTGAAGCCTTGTTGAGCAGTTGAACAGAACTTACATTCCAATGCACAACCTACCTGAGAAGACACACACAATGTCGCGCGATCATCTTCTGGGATGTAGACCGTTTCTACGTCTTGATCGCCCACTTTCATCGCCCACTTAATCGTGCCGTCTGAAGAGTGTTGCGCTTCTGCTACCGTCGGTGCTTTGATTTCACACTTGTGTTGCAGTTTTTCACGTAGCTTCTTGTTGATGTTCGTCATATTGTCGAAGTCATCAACACCGAAATGGTAGATCCACTTCATAACCTGATCCGCACGGAACGCTTTTTCGCCTAGCTCTTCCGCGAAAAATTGACGCATGCCTTTGCGATCAAAGTCGAGTAGATTGATTTTTTCAGTGGTCATGTTGCCTCTCAATGACTGAAACAAGAATAAGGGCGCGAATTGTACAGCCTTTATGCAGTCACAACAAGGGTTCTAAAACCTTGAGTTTGCTAAGGCATTAAAATCTTAATGATTAAATTTTAGCCAAAAATTTATCACCCTTTCCCACTGGCAAGCAGATAATAAAAAGCCCCGGAAAAGTCCGAGGCTTAAAAATCAAATTAATACAAGATTAGCGAGGGCAAATCTCTGACTCTGGGAAAAAGAACTCGATTTCACGAGCTGCTGATTCTGGGCTGTCTGAACCATGAACAGAGTTATGGCGCATGCTCAGTGCGTAATCCGCACGAATTGTACCGCATGCAGCTTCTTCTGGGTTTGTTTTGCCCATTAGCTCACGGTAACGAGCGATAGCATCTTCACCTTCAAGAACCTGAACCATAATAGGACCAGATGTCATGAACTCTTTCAGTGCAGGGAAAAAAGGTTTGCCTTCATGTTCTGCGTAAAAACCGCTCGCCTGTTCTTCTGTCAGATGAACCATTTTTGCAGCAACGATACGTAGACCTGCTTTCTCAATGCGGTGGTAAATTTCACCAATCAGATTGCGTTCTACAGCGTCAGGCTTAACAATTGAAAACGTTCTTTCTAGAGCCATAAGGTTTCCTTTTTGTACTTGTAATAATAGTTTTATATGAGTGACTTGCGTCTCTCTTAGTTATACCAGTACAGACAGGGTGTCTGCACTGGTAAAAGTCTTATTTTGCGGCTTGTTCGTTCAGGAAACGAGCAAGTGTGCGAACACCCATGCCTGTCGCACCTGCCGCCCACTTATCAGACGCTGACTTACGGTACGTACCTGCGCAATCGAAGTGCAACCAACCTTTCTTGTAGTCTTCAACGAAGTAAGACAAGAATGCCGCAGCTGTACTTGCGCCTGGCGAGTAATCACCAGAGCTGATGTTAGATAGGTCAGCAAAGTTTGATGGCAGCATACCACGGTGGAAATCAGCTAGAGGCAGTGGCCATAGACCTTCTTTCTCTTGATTCGCCGCCGTTAGCGCTTGATGTGAAAGCTCATCATCAAAGCTCATTAGTGCATGGTAGTCGTTACCTAGTGCATTCTTCGCTGCGCCCGTTAAGGTTGCACAGTCAATGATAAGCTCAGGGTTTTGCTCACTTGCGTAAATAAGACCATCAGCAAGAACCAAACGACCTTCTGCGTCGGTGTTCATGATCTCAACGGTCTTACCGTTTTTGTAAGTGATGATGTCGCCAAGTTTAAGTGCACGACCAGAAACCATGTTCTCCGCACAACAAAGGATCAGCTTCACGCGCTTATTAAGACCGCGAAGGATAGCTAGACCAAGGCCGCCAGTAATCGTACCTGAACCGCCCATATCCGCTTTCATTGCCGTCATGAAGTTTGATGGTTTAAGGCTGTAACCGCCTGAATCAAAGGTAATACCTTTACCAACAAGACACGCAAATACTGGCGCGTTTTCATCACCTGTTGGGTTGTAATCAAGTTGCAGCATCGCCGATGTGCGCTCAGAGCCACGACCTACTGCGTAAATACCTTCCCAACCTTCTGAAAGCAGATCTTTATCTTTAACGATACGAGCCGTTACTGTGCCTTGTGGTGCGATTGATTTGATGAATTCAGCCGCCATGGTTGCCAATTGACGTGGCGCCACTTCTTCAGCTGTTTTGTTGATGATATCGCGAGTAAAGTCCGTAGAGGTGATACGAGCGTGCAGCTCTGCTTGGTCTTGCTCAGAAAGCTCAACCCACTCTAGCGTGCCGTGTTTTTTCGGGTTGCGGTAACCTTGGTGGAATGCCCAAACACTCTCCAAATCCCAGTTGTCACCAGCAAGTAAAATTGAACGAATTCCTTGGCCATCGAGTTGACGCGCTGCACGTTGAATCGCACCAAGATCGTGACCTTCACCCAGGTGAATGGTTGTGCCATTCTCAGCGAAAGAAAGCAGTGCTTTGTCGCCCCAATGTGGTGCCGCTGGTTCTTGGCTTAGAAATACAGACATCTGTGTAGACATGGTTTCTCCTTGTCTTATAACGGCGTTGCCTACGCCTCTTCTTTTTTGATAACTAACGGATGTTAGCATTATGTAGGGTAAAAATGTCAACTTGATAAAAAAACGGACCTAAAGGTCCGCTTTTTTTAGTGAGAATTGTTAACTCTGCTGCGTTTTACCGCCGAATCGAGCATTAATCCGCTTCGTCCATCCAGCACAGGATGACCGCCTCAAGAATCTTTTCATTAGAACGGTTTGGCTCATCGTCAAACTCATCTAATTCCATGATCCATTGGTGGAGATCGGTAAAACGCACGGTTTTAGGATCGACATCTGGAAACTTGTCACAAAGCTCAATCGCGATGTCGCGAGAATCTGTCCATTTCATTGCTCATCTTCCTTATGCTTCGCCCCTATATTGGGGAGATAGTATTAATGATCTTCTGACGCGTGGTTTAGTGTGTATTTTGGAATCTCTACAACCAAATCTTCGTCTGCAACTTTAGCCTGACAACCAAGACGAGACTCAGGCTCTAGACCCCATGCTTTATCAAGCATGTCATCTTCTAGCTCTTCACTCTCTTCTAACGAGTCAAAACCTTCACGAATTATCACGTGGCAAGTTGTACATGCACATGATTTTTCACATGCATGTTCAATACCGATACCGTTTTTTAGTGCAACATCTAGAACAGTGTCACCAGTGTTTGCTTCCAACACTGCACCTTCTGGGCACAAATCTTCGTGCGGTAATACAATAATCTTAGGCATAACTACTTATCTCTTATATATCATTAACTGACTGACCTGACAGTGCAGCTCGAATTGATTTATCCATACGGCGCGACGCAAAATCTTGGCTTGCTTTGTCGGTATCTTTAATGCCTTGCTCGATCGCATCGGCATCTTCGCCATTACGCAGTTCAATCAGCGCTTCAATTACTTTGATTAAATCTTGCTTTTCTTGCTCAGACAGCAGTTCATCGCCATCCGCTTGCATTGCTGCGATCAAACCTTCAATTACACGGTCCGCTTCTACACGCTGCTCAGCTAAAGCGCGAGCTTGCATGTCTTCTTTCGCGTAAGTCATCGAATCACGCAGCATATTTGCTACTTCATCATCACTTAGGCCGTAAGATGGCTTCACTTGAATCTCAGATTGAACACCAGTGCTTTTTTCCATTGCCGTAACAGACAATAGACCGTCGGCATCCACTTGGTACGTCACACGAATGTGTGCAGCACCCGCAGCCATAGGAGGAATGCCTTTTAATGAGAAGCGAGCCAGTGAACGACAGTCTTCAACCATCTCACGCTCACCTTGTACAGTGTGCACGCTCATAGCTGTTTGACCATCTTTGAACGTCGTAAATTCTTGTGCGCGAGCCACTGGGATCGTGGTGTTACGAGGAATAATCTTCTCAACCAAGCCGCCCATGGTTTCGATACCAAGAGACAGTGGAATTACGTCAAGGAGCAGCATTTCCGAGTCAGGTTTGTTACCCGCTAGGATATCTGCTTGAATACCCGCGCCGATTGCAACAACTTCATCTGGGTTAATGCTTGTCAGTGGTGTACGGCCGAAGAATTCGCCTACCATTTCACGTACAAGCAATG
The DNA here is from genome assembly GCF_001557945.1 of Vibrio sp. CUB2. Lineage (NCBI taxonomy): Bacteria > Pseudomonadati > Pseudomonadota > Gammaproteobacteria > Vibrionales > Vibrionaceae > Vibrio > Vibrio sp. CUB2. The sequence goes on from NZ_LNRB01000021.1 coordinate 40,016, forward strand.
TGCGTGTTGAACCGCCAACCATAACCGCTTCAAGTACATCTTCCGCATCTACATCCGCATCTTTCAACGCACGGCGGCAAGACATCAGGGTTTTCTTCACTAGCGGACGAATCAAATCTTCGAACTGCTCGCGAGTCACTGAACCTTTCCAGCCAAATACATCCACATCAACGCTTTCTTGCTCAGAGAAAGCAATCTTAGTCGCCGTTGCAATGTTCAATAATGCGCGGTTTTTCTCAGCAGAAAGCGGCGTTTCTAGTCCCGCTTGCTCCATCAGGTAGTCCGCTAGTAGGTGGTCAAAATCATCACCGCCTAGTGCAGAGTCGCCACCGGTTGCTAATACTTCAAATACGCCTTTTGATAAACGTAGGATAGAGATATCGAATGTACCGCCACCTAGATCGTAAACCGCAATCACGCCCTCTTGACCAGAGTCTAGCCCGTAAGCGATCGCTGCTGCTGTCGGCTCGTTAAGCAGACGCAGCACATGAAGACCTGCCAATTTCGCTGCATCTTTTGTACCAGCGCGTTGAGCGTCATCAAAGTAAGCAGGAACAGTAATAACCACGCCAGCTAACTCACCACCTAGCGTATCTTCAGCACGTTTACCTAACGCTTTAAGAATGTCGGCAGACACTTCAATCGGGTTTTTGTCACCTTGAGCGGTTTGCAGAATTGGCAGACCGTTGTCGCTTTCTTTAAATTGGTAAGGCAAAGATGGGTAGCGAGCTTGAATGTCTTTCAATGAACGGCCGATCAGACGTTTTACCGAGATGATGGTGTTTGCTGGTTCTAGCTCTGCTTTTGCTTTGGCATCGTAACCGACTGACGCTGAATCTTGCGTGTAGTTCACTACCGACGGCAAAATGCTACGGCCTTGCTCGTCTTTCAACGTGGTCGCGTCGCCACTGCGTACAGAAGCAACCAAAGAGTTGGTGGTACCTAAGTCGATACCCGCTGCTAGCTTATGCTCATGAGGTGCCGAGCTTTGGCCCGGTTCTGCGATTTGAAGTAGTGCCATGATGGGTCCTTGTCGCGCTAACTAGCCGAGGAGCTTGTCTTCAACCAGTTCAATTTCGTTTTTTAGCTTGGCAATGAATTTGAGTTTACGAACTCGGTCAGCGGCTTCAGCCCAAAGACCTTGGTCAAGTTCTTGCTCTACACTCGCCAAATGCTGTTTGTACATTTTGCTGACCTTAGAGTCGAAGTCAAAGAGCGCTGATTCCGGATCAGAGCTGCCAGCAATGTTTTCCAGTTCTTCACGCAGTTCCATTTGCTCCATTAGGAACATTGGGTCTTGCATGGTTTGTTGCTCACCACGAATTTCTGTGCCGTTTTCTGCCAGAATGTATTCAGCGCGAGAGATAGGATGCTTAAGCACTTGATATGCATCGTTGATTTGCGCTGCTTTTTGAACAGCCATCAAACGGTCGCGCTCTGAGGCAGTAGCAAAGTTATCTGGGTGGAAGCGTTTTTGTAGTTCTCGGAACTGAGAAGAAAGAAGGCTACCATCCAGCTGAAACTGACTTGGTAGCCCAAATAATTCAAAGTGATTCATTAAGATCGGGTCCTAGTAAAGCCTTCTGGACTCGTTTGCCCAGAAGGACAGTCAATTAGACGTTGAAGCTTTCACCACAACCACATTCACTTTTTGCGTTAGGGTTGTTGAATTCAAAACCTTCATTCAACCCTTCCTTAACGTAATCCAACTCAGTACCGTCTAGGTATACCAAGCTTTTCTTATCAATGATGATTTTAACTTCAGACAGTTCAAAAACTTCGTCTTCTTCGTTTAGATCATCCACAAACTCAAGAACGTAAGCCATGCCGGAACAGCCTGTCGTCTTCACTCCAAGACGCAAACCGATACCTTTGCCTCGGTTATCTAGGAATGCTTTTACGCGACTCGCCGCTGATTCTGTCATTGTGATGGCCATACTGCACCTTAGTCTGTCTAAATTACGTTTTGGAATGGGAGCGTTTAAGGGCTCCCATTATATACGGAATAATTATTCCTGGTGTTTTTTCTTGTAGTCAGCAACCGCTGCTTTGATTGCGTCTTCCGCTAGGATTGAGCAGTGAACTTTCACTGGTGGAAGCTCTAGCTCTTCTGCAATCTCAGAGTTTTTGATAGATGCCGCTTCGTCAATAGACTTGCCTTTTACCCACTCAGTTACGAGTGAGCTTGAAGCGATCGCACTACCACAACCGTATGTTTTGAATTTCGCGTCTTCAATGATGCCTTCTGGCGTCACTTTGATTTGAAGCTTCATTACGTCACCACAAGCTGGCGCGCCAACCATGCCGCTGCCTACTGATGGGTCTTCTTTATCGAACGAACCAACGTTACGTGGGTTCTCGTAGTGATCAATTACTTTTTCGCTGTATGCCATGATAAATTACCTCGAATCCTCTATTCAGTCCGTGAGATTAATGGTGAGCCCATTCAACAGTGCTCAGATCAACCCCTTCCTTGTACATATCCCATAGAGGAGACATGTCGCGTAGCTTAGTCACTGCAACGCGGATTTGTTCAATTGCGTAATCAATTTCTGCTTCAGTCGTGAAACGACCAAATGAGAAACGTACTGAGCTGTGTGCTAATTCGTCGTCTAGACCAAGTGCACGAAGAACGTAAGATGGCTCTAGGCTCGCTGATGTACAAGCACTACCAGAAGATACTGCTAGGTCTTTTAGTGACATCAGTAGTGATTCGCCTTCTACGAATGCAAAGCTCACGTTTAGGTTGTGTGGAACACGCTGTTCTAGGTCACCGTTTACCGTTACTGCTTCTAGATCTTTAACGCCATCTAGAAGACGGTTACGAAGTGCTAGTGCGTGATCGTAATCTTTTTGCATGTCTTCTTTTGCTACACGGAACGCTTCACCCATACCCACGATTTGGTGAGTTGGAAGTGTACCAGAGCGGAAGCCACGCTCATGACCACCACCGTGCATTTGCGCTTCAAGACGTATGCGAGGCTTACGACGTACGTAAAGTGCGCCAATACCTTTAGGACCGTATACTTTGTGCGCAGACAGTGAAATAAGGTCAACTTTCATTTCTTGAACGTCGATTGGCAATTTGCCTGCAGACTGTGCAGCATCCACATGGAATACAATCTTACGTTCACGACATAGTTCGCCGATTGCGGTGATGTCTTGGATCACACCAATCTCGTTGTTAACGTGCATGATTGAAACCAAAACAGTGTCTTCACGCATTGCTGCTTGAAGTTTGTTTAGGTCAATCAGACCGTTTGATTCTGGCTCTAGGTAAGTCACTTCAAAGCCTTCGCGCTCTAGTTGACGACATGGGTCAAGAACGGCTTTGTGCTCTGTTTTACAAGTGATTACGTGTTTACCCTTCTTAGAGTAAAAATGAGCAGCACCTTTAATCGCAAGGTTGTCTGACTCGGTCGCACCTGATGTAAATACGATTTCGCGTGGATCTGCATTTAGAAGGTCAGCAATTTGCTCACGAGCAGTATCTACAGCTTCTTCTGCCTGCCAGCCGTAACGGTGCGAACGCGAAGCTGGGTTGCCAAATGTGCCATCCATTGTCATGTACTGAACCATTTTTTCAGCAACACGAGGATCTACTGGACATGTAGCGGAATAATCAAGATAAATCGGCAGTTTCATTCTCTACTCCAATGTAAAATGCAGACCGCTAAGAGCGGACGTTTACACCGATGGGCGCGGCGGTTGTATTTTTGTTTGATAACCCATGAGTTACCGCCAGATCAATGTCCTGACGATCAGAAATTTGTAAGACTTCGTTGTCTGTCATTAGCTCACCGAGCGTAATGTTATTCAAGAAGTCACTAATGCGAGAGCTTAGGTCACGCCATAGGGTGTGAGTTAGGCAACGTGTACCGCCTTGGCAATCTCCTTTACCTTGACATTTAGTTGCATCAACTGACTCATCAACCGCTGCGATTACTGTACCAATCGCGATACTATGCGCCTCTGCTCCTAGGCGGTAACCACCACCTGGGCCACGAACGCTGGCTACAAGACCGGCTTTACGCAGTTTTGAAAAGAGCTGCTCTAAGTAAGAGAGCGAGATACCCTGACGCTCTGAAATATCAGCAAGAGGGACTGGGTTTTGTTGCGAGTGCAGTGCCACGTCCAGCATGGCTGTCACCGCATATCTTCCTTTAGATGTAAGTTTCATTCCACACCGTATCCACATGGTTTGTAATGACAAGGATATTCCCATACCTGACTATTTTGGTCAAGTATTTATTTGACTAATTTAGTCAGGTATTCATCCCTACACCTGAAGTGGTTATTATTTGTTCAGAGTTTCTTTTCAATCGCAGTCAAAACACCGCGTAAAATGTTCAACTCTTGCGCCTCTGGTCTTGCTCGTGAGTACAAGCGGCGTAGCTTATTCATCACCTGACCTGGCTGTTCTTTGTTAATAAATTGGGTCTCCACCATCACCTTTTCAAGGTGTTCAAAGAACATTTCTAGCTCTTTATGACGTGGATATTCTTCAGGCTCACTTGGTGTGTATTGGCTTTGCTCCAAGTTGAGATGTGCAACGCGCACCTCATAACTCAAGGTTTGAACCGCCATCGCCAAGTTTAGCGAGCTGTATTCAGGGTTAGCAGGGATACAAACATGGTAGTGGCACTTCTGCAATTCATCGTTAGTTAGGCCAGTTCTTTCGCGGCCAAATACCAACGCTACTGGATGCTTTTGGCCTTCAATAGCGAACTTTTCACCACATTCACGAGGTTCAAGCATTGGCCACTCAAGTGTGCGCGAGCGAGCACTTGAACCGACCACAAGACCACAATCTTCAATGGCTTCATCAAGCGTACTTACTACGGCTGCATTTTGTGCAATGTCACCAGCACCAGCGGCAAGAGCAAGTGTTTGCTCATCCACTTCACATTGCGGATCAACTAATACAAGTTGGCTTAAACCCATAACTTTCATTGCTCGCGCAGCGGAGCCAATGTTGCCTGAATGAGAAGTTCCGACGAGTACGATTTTTACTTGATCCAACATCTGTATTTGCTACCTAAATTAAAACCGAAGGATGTTACCATAATTTTTTTACACACCCTAGGGTGAAGCAGGTTTCTATTCGCATTCTCATCAATTGTTTTCTTCTCTAGCGAGAGAGATATCACGGCGAACTCTTCTTGCGAACAAAAAATAACCACTTCCCTTTTCCCTTGACTCTGGTATACTCGCCGCCGCTTTAAATTGTTCTTTAACATCCGTTGGGAAATTCGTATGCATCCAATGCTAAACATTGCTATTCGCGCTGCGCGAAAAGCAGGCAATCATATTGCTAAATCATTAGAAAACACAGATAAAATTGAATCTACGCTAAAAGGCACTAATGACTTTGTTACTAACGTAGACAAAGAAGCAGAAGCTATCATTATCGATACTATCAAGCACTCTTACCCAGAGCACTGTATCGTTTCTGAAGAAGCTGGTCTTATCGAAGGTAAAGATAAAGACGTACAATGGATCATCGACCCAATGGATGGCACTAATAACTTTGTAAAAGGTTATCCAACTTTCGCAGTATCTATCGCGGTTCGCTTCAAAGGTAAAACTGAAGTAGCTTGTGTATACGATCCAATGCAAAACGAGCTATTCACTGCACAACGCGGTGCTGGCGCTCAACTAAACAACGCTCGTATCCGTGTTACTCAACTTAAAGACCTACACGGTACTGTTCTAGCGACTGGTTTCCCATTCAAACAGAAGCAACACTCTGAATCTTACATCAAGATCGTAGGTTCTCTATTCACTGAGTGTGCTGACTTCCGTCGTAGCGGTTGTTCTGCTCTTGACCTATGTTACGTGGCTGCTGGCCGTGTAGATGGTTACTTCGAGCTAGGTCTAAAACCTTGGCAAATGGCTGCAGGCGAGCTTATCGCTCGTGAAGCTGGCGCAATCCTAACTGACTTCGCTGGCGGTACTGACTACATGAAGTCTGGTAACATTGTTGCTTCTAGCGCTCGTGGCGTGAAATCTCTTCTTAAGCACGTTCGCGAAAACGGCAACAGCGCGATCCTTAAGTAAGATTCTAAAGTCATGCTAAGCCCGTCACGCTGATGACTTTTGAATAGCCCCGCTCATTGAGCGGGGCTTTTTTATATCTGAAATTCACTAACCAGTTCAAACGCCACTTAAGTAAGTTTCTTCAGGCATAAAAAAACCGCTGACTGCTCAGCGGTTTTTGTTTTCGGTTCTCAATCTGCCTTATGGCATCTCGTCGAACTCTGCACCTTCTTTTTCTACTTGAGGTGGCATCAAGTGCTCTTTCTGGATACCCAGTTTCAGCGCTAGTGCTGATGCTACGTAGATAGAAGAGTAAGTACCTACCGTGATACCAAGTAGAAGTGCGGTTGCGAAGCCGTGAATCATCGCACCACCCTGCATGAACAGTGCAATTACTACGAACAAGGTTGTACCCGACGTAATCAATGTACGGCTCAATGTTTGAGTGATTGACGCATCCATGATGTCTGAAGGTTCACCCTTACGCATCTTACGGAAGTTTTCACGAATCCGGTCGAATACAACGATGGTATCGTTGAGCGAGTAACCGACTACCGTTAGTAGCGCCGCTACGATGGTAAGGTCCACTTCGATTTGCATAAGTGAGAAGACACCCAGCGTGATGATGATATCGTGTGCTAGTGCCATTACCGCACCAGCCGCTAGACGCCATTCGAATCGCATCGATACGTAGATCAGGATACAGATCAGCGACACAAGGATCGCTAGACCGCCCGCTTCTGTTAGCTCATCACCAACGTTTGGACCAACGAATTCAATACGACGCATTTCTACGCTTTCGCCCGTACCTTCTTTGATTGCACCAATGATTTGGTTACCTAGTGTTTCACCAGACATATCGTCACGAGGACGAAGACGAACCATTACATCGCGAGCACTACCAAAGTTTTGTACCGTCGCATCGCCGAAGCCTTTTGAATCTAGCGCTGCACGAATCTCTTCAAGGTTTGCTGGCTGTTCAAAACCCACCTCGATAAGCGTACCGCCAGTAAAGTCTAGGCCCCAGTTCAACCATTTGGTTGATAGCGTGAAGATAGAAGCAGCGATCATAACGATAGAGAATACGAACGCGACTTTCGACCAACGCATAAAGCCGATCGTGTTTTCTGCTTTTAGAATTTGAAACATATTAATTCCCAGCCTTAGATCGACAATTTATCAACGCGTTTGCCACCGTAAATCAGGTTCACGATACAACGTGTACCCACAATAGCGGTGAACATTGAAGTTAAGATACCGATAGATAGTGTTACCGCGAAACCTTTCACCGCACCTGTACCCACTGCAAATAGAATGATTGCAGTGATAAGTGTTGTGATGTTCGCATCGGCAATGGTACTGAATGCGTTAGCGTAACCTTGGTGAATCGCTTGTTGCGGACTGCGTCCATCTCGAAGTTCTTCACGGATACGCTCGAATATCAGCACGTTCGCATCGACCGCCATACCGACGGTTAATACGATACCGGCAATACCTGGCAGCGTCATGGTAGCGCCTGGGATCATCGACATAACACCAATGATAAGAACCAAGTTGGCCATCAATGCGATGTTAGCAATCAGACCAAAGCCACGGTAGTAAAGCAGCGTAAACAGCATTACGGCAACCATACCCCAGATACATGCTTGAATACCCATATCGATGTTTTGCTGACCCATAGATGGACCAATAGTACGTTCTTCAACGATAGAGATAGGTGCGATCAGTGCACCAGCACGTAGTAGAAGTGCTAGGTTGTGCGCTTCTGCAGCAGAGTCGATACCTGTGATACGGAAGTTACGACCAAGAGCCGATTGAATCGTTGCTTGGTTAATGACTTCTTCATGCTTATCAAGGATAACTTTGCCTTCAGGCGTACGACGACCACTGTCTTTGTATTCTGCAAACACGGTAGCCATTAGCTTACCGATGTTCTTCTTAGAGAACGCAGACATCTTGTTACCACCTTCGCTGTCTAGCGAGATGTTTACTTGTGGACGACCGTATTCATCAACACTTGAGCTTGCATCCGTGATGCTTTGACCACCAAGAATAACGCGCTTCTTAAGCACAACTGGGCGACCATCACGGTCCATCTTGATTTCGCTACCTGCTGGCGCGCGACCATTTGCCGCCGCTGATAGGTCAGCTTTATCGTCAACTTCGCGGAACTCTAGTGTTGCCGTAGCACCTAGAATTTCCTTCGCACGAGCTGTGTCTTGAACACCAGGTAGTTCAACTACGATGCGGCTAGCACCTTGACGTTGAACCAGTGGCTCAGCAACACCCAGTTCGTTTACACGGTTACGAAGAATCGTGATGTTTTGTTCAACTGCGTAGTTACGTATCTCTTGTAAACGTTGCTCGGTAAAGGTGGCAATCAACGCGTAACGACCATTAGAATCAGAGTCGACAAAGTTCATGTCTGGGTGATTCTTTTCTAGCGTTGCTTTCGCTTCCGCTAGTTGCTCCTCGTTACGTAGCAATACTTCCACACCTTCTGTACCAGAAGGACGGATTGCACGGTAACGGATCTTAGCTTCACGAAGTTCGCTACGGAAAGCTTCTTCTTGTTGACCAACCAACTTCTCCATCGCCGCGTCCATGTCGACTTCCATTAGGAAGTGAACACCACCACGTAGGTCAAGACCTAGTTTAAGTGGCGACGCACCGATTGCTTCTAGCCAATCTGGCGTAGCAGGAGCAAGGTTTAGTGCAACAATTTTATCTTGGCCAAGCGCTTCGCTGATGATATCGCGAGCACTGATTTGAGTGTCAGTGTCATTGAAACGAACAAGGATTGATCCATTCTCGAGAGCAATGGATTTATGAGAGAGTTGCTCTTTATCAAGAGCTTTGGTGACAGCATCCAGCGTTGACATATCTACAGAGGCGCCACGCGCCCCTGTAACTTGAATAGCCGGATCTTCACCGTAGATATTTGGAAGTGCGTACAACGCAGCGGTGATGATGGCAAAAAATACCATCAAGTACTTCCATAATGGATAACGGTTTAGCACAGCGAGGATCCTTTAGCTGTTTTATAGAGACTTCAGCGTACCTTTTGGTAGCACTGCAGTTACGAAGTCTTTCTTGATTACAACTTCATTGTTTGCGTTTAGCTCAATTGAAATGAAATCGTTGTCTTCAGCGATCTTAGTGATTTTACCCACTAGGCCGCCGCTTGTTAGAACTTCATCACCTTTGCCCATAGAAGACATTAGGTTCTTGTGTTCTTTAACACGCTTAGATTGTGGGCGGTAGATCATGAAGTAGAAGATCACCGCGAACATGCCTAGCATGATTAGCATTTCAAAACCGCCGCCTGCTGGTGCGCCTTCTGCTGCTGCGTGAGCTTGAGAAATAAACATTAAAACATCCTCATTATATTTTATTGATAATCCAACAAGTTGGGCTTTCGTAATTTAGATTCAAGTTTGAGAGTGAGTAATAGAGATCACCTTCTCAAAAATAACGTACGTTAGCCTACTTTATTAGCAAAAGCCTCTGGCAACATGCCAAAGGCTTTAATTCTTTTAATCTGTCAATTACTGCTCTTTTGCCAGCGGTGGTACTTCACGACCACGACGCTCATAGAACTCAGTAACGAACTCATCGAAACGATCTTCATCAATCGCCTTACGAATGCTTTCCATCAGACGCTGGTAGTAGCGCAGGTTGTGGATAGTGTTCAGACGAGCACCTAGAATTTCGTTACAACGCTCTAGGTGGTGAAGGTACGATTTGCTGTAGTGCTGACAAGTGTAACAGTCACAATGCGGATCTAGCGGAGTTGTATCCGTTTTATGTTTCGCATTACGGATCTTGATCACACCACCAGTCACAAACAGGTGACCATTACGTGCGTTACGCGTTGGCATTACACAGTCAAACATGTCGATACCACGACGAACACCTTCAACCAAATCTTCCGGTTTGCCTACACCCATTAGGTAACGAGGCTTATCTTCTGGAAGTTGTGGACATGTGTGTTCAAGAATACGGTGCATGTCTTCTTTCGGCTCGCCTACTGCAAGACCACCAACTGCGTAACCATCAAAGCCGATTTCTGTCAGACCTTTGATAGACACATCACGTAGATCTTCGTAAACACCACCTTGAACGATACCAAATAGGTTGTTCGGGTTTTCTAGTTTGTTGAAGTGATCACGTGAGCGCTGTGCCCAGCGTAGTGACATTTCCATCGATTTTTTCGCTTCGTTGTGTGTCGCCGGGTATGGCGTACACTCGTCGAAGATCATTACGATGTCAGAACCTAGGTCTTTTTGGATTTCCATCGACTTTTCCGCGTCCATGAAAATCTTGTCACCGTTTACAGGGCTACGGAAGTGAACACCTTTCTCAGTGATCTTACGCATTTTGCCTAGACTGAATACTTGGAAACCGCCTGAATCGGTAAGAATAGGACCGTGCCAGTTCATGAAATCGTGCAGGTCACCGTGCATTTTCATCACTTCTTGACCAGGACGTAGCCATAGGTGGAAAGTGTTACCTAGCAAGATTTCTGCGCCAGTACCTTTCACTTCTTCTGGTGTCATACCTTTAACAGTACCGTAAGTACCTACTGGCATGAACGCAGGAGTTTGAACAGTGCCACGTTCGAAGGTCAGTTGACCACGACGCGCATTGCCGTTTTTCTTCTTAAGATCGAATTTTAATTTCACGATGCCTCCGGGTGTCAGAGAAACAGTCTGACTATGTATCCAGGGTGGTAAACCCTATTTTAAGGAGCGGTCGCTTTTCCGTGCGAGAGACAAAGCAGAGATTCCGCTTTATTTCCTAGCTTACTGCTAGCACTCGTAAATCGTTAGCTTTCTCCCCCTCCTTTCCTCCCCCTTTTTTGAGAGGAGGGCTAGAGAGGGGTTAAAACATTATGCGGTCTTCTTTTTAATAAACATTGAATCACCGTACGAGAAGAAACGGTATTTGTTTTCCACAGCATGCTTGTACGCATTCATGGTGTTCTCGTAACCTGCAAACGCACTTACCAACATGATCAGGGTTGATTCAGGTAAGTGGAAGTTGGTGATCAAGCAATCCACCAGCTGGTACTCGTAACCAGGGTAGATAAAGATTTCAGTATCGCCAAAGAATGGAACCAGTTCTGTGCCTTTCTTTAGCGCGTCTTGCGCTGCACTTTCTAGTGAGCGAACAGACGTTGTACCAACAGCGACGATACGGCCACCGCGCTCCTTGGTTGCATTAATCGCATCCACTACGTCTTGTGGTACTTCAACGTATTCTGCGTGCATGTGGTGATCGTTGATGTCATCCACTTTAACTGGCTGGAACGTACCCGCACCTACGTGCAGAGTGACGTACGCAAACTCTGCGCCTTTCGCTTTGATTTTCTCAAGTAGAACATCATCAAAGTGAAGGCCCGCCGTTGGTGCTGCAACCGCACCTGGCTTTTGGTTATAAACCGTTTGGTAACGCTCTTTATCCGCGTCTTCATCTGGGCGGTCGATGTATGGAGGAAGTGGCATGTGACCAATTTCTTCCAGAATCTCGAGTACCGTCTTATCAGAATTAAATTTCAGTTCAAACAGTGCGTCATGACGAGCGACCATTTGCGCTGAGTATTCATCGTTTTCACCAACCAAGATCGTTGTGCCTGGTTTTGGCGATTTAGAACAACGAACGTGCGCCAGAATACTTTTCTCGTCGAGCATACGCTCCACCAACACTTCTAGCTTACCGCCTGATTCTTTACGACCAAACAAACGCGCAGGAATAACGCGAGTATTGTTGAAAACCACTAGGTCACCGGCTTGAACCTGCTCCAGCACATCGGTAAACGTGCCATCAATAAGTTCACCAGTATTGCCGTCCATTTGCAGCAGTCGGCTAGCGGTACGCTCTGGTTGAGGGTAGCGAGCGATGAGTTCATCTGGAAGGTCGAAATGGAAATCTGATACTTGCATGTTACTTGTCTTATCTATTGGTCAAATCACGTCAAAGACGACGATAAAATTGCGACGAGTTTTTCGCAGCAGACTAGTATATGTTTACATGCTGCAATAGCAAGCAAATCCCCTTAGATTGACTGTAAAAGCTTTAACTAAGAGTGTAATAAAACGTGAAAGACACAGAATCGATACATATAAGAAAAGTAGCGGAGTTTAATGTCCAAATTTGTACAACGCATTCAACTCGGTCAGTCAGAAATATAGCCAAAGCTAACTCAACACTTTCTTTCCCTCCGCTAAAAACAAACTCATCAATAGCAAATGCCATAGACTATATTGAAAGTGAGCATTTGCTCTTTGAACATTGATTGAGGTAAGTATGAAGATGTTAACTATGGCGTTAAGTGCTGCCGTACTCGTGTTTTCTTCCGGTACACTCGCAAACTCTAACCACCAGAAAATCACTGCGATGCAACAAGCGTGTGACTTAAAACAGGTCCCTCGCTTGTGTGCCGTAAACCTGCCAGATAAAAGCTATATCGGCCGATGTGTGGACGCGAAAGCTTATGGTCTTATCTGTGTGCATTTTAAGCAACGTTAAGAGTAACCAAAGCTAAGGTTTTAACGCCTTAGCTTTGGTTATTTATGATAGCGCTTACATCCTAGATTCGTCCCAAATGAGTAGCTGGATTTATGGAAAACACCAGTTCATTTTCACCTCTGATTGATCTCCATCTAATCGTTTTATTTTATTAGTGAAAAACGAGTTAGCTCCCAGATATACAGCAAAATATTCTCTATATTTAAGAGAAGGACAATGCCGCTGGAGGTCTCTATGATCAAGGTTGAAGACATGATGACTCGCACCCCTCATACCTTGCTGCGTGAGCACACATTACGTGACGCAAAAAGCATGATGGAAGCGCTTGATATTCGACATATTCCGGTTGTTGATGCCAATAAACACCTAAAAGGCTTGGTGACTCAACGCGATATTCTTGCTGCACAAGAATCCTGCTTGCACCCAGATGAGGCTGAACAATCTTTTACCCTCGACACGCCGCTTTACCAAATGATGCACACCAACATCATGACCGCTGAACCAAGAGCAGGTTTAAAGGAAAGCGCAATCTATATGCAAAAGCACAAAGTCGGCTGTTTGCCAGTGGTCAATAAAGGTCACTTGGTGGGCATCATCACCGATACAGACTTTGTAACCATTGCGATTAACTTGTTAGAGCTGCAAGAAGAAACAGAACCAGAAGAAATCGAAGCAGAGTAATAAGCAACGAAACGTTAGTTGCCCAGATTACAGGCAAAAAAAAGAGCGGCTCAATCGCCGCTCAACGATGTCATTACTAACGTAGTAATTGTGGACTCTATGCTGATTAGAATTGGTCCTCTTCAGTAGAACCTGTCAGTGCTGTCACTGATGAGTTGCCACCTTGGATTGTGTTGGTCATTCTATCGAAGTAACCCGTACCAACCTCTTGTTGGTGCGCTACGAACGTGTAGCCTTTTTCTGCCGCTTCAAACTCAGGGCGCTGAACCTTCTCAACATAATGACGCATGCCTTCGCCTTGTGCGTAAGCGTGTGCCAGTTCAAACATGTTGAACCACATGTTGTGAATACCTGCTAGCGTGATGAACTGGTACTTGTAGCCCATGTTAGCCAGCTCTTGTTGGAACTTAGCAATGGTTTCTGCGTCTAGGTTCTTCTCCCAGTTGAATGAAGGCGAACAGTTGTATGCCAACAGTTGGTCTGGGTACTCTGCATGAATCGCTTCTGCAAACTTGCGTGCTTCTTCTAGACAAGGCGTTGCTGTTTCACACCAGATTAGATCCGCATATGGCGCGTAAGCTAGACCACGAGAGATAGCTTGGTCGATACCTGCACGTACACGGTAGAAACCTTCTTGAGTACGCTCACCTTCGATGAAGTCTTTATCATATGGGTCACAGTCAGATGTTAGTAGGTCTGCTGCGTTTGCATCGGTACGTGCGATTACCAGCGTTGTCGTACCAGCAACGTCTGCTGCTAGGCGAGCTGCTACCAGTTTTTGCACTGCTTCTTGAGTTGGAACCAGTACTTTACCGCCCATGTGACCACACTTCTTCACGGATGCTAGTTGGTCTTCAAAGTGAACACCTGCCGCACCTGCGTCGATCATCGATTTCATTAGCTCGTAAGCGTTCAGTACGCCACCAAAGCCTGCTTCCGCATCCGCTACGATTGGTAGGAAATAATCAATACCGCCTTCGTCTTCTGGTGACTTACCTGCAGACCACTGAATTTGGTCTGCACGACGAAATGAGTTATTGATGCGTTTTACTACCGATGGCACAGAATCTACTGGGTACAGAGATTGATCTGGGTACATCGTCGAAGCGGTGTTGTTGTCCGCCGCTACCTGCCAACCTGACAGGTAAATCGCTTCAATACCCGCTTTTGCTTGCTGTACAGCTTGACCACCTGTCAGTGCACCAAGGCAGTTAACATAGCCTTTCTTTGAGCTACCGTTGACCAGTGACCAAAGTTTGTCAGCACCACGTTGTGCAATCGTGTTCGCAGGTACCATAGAACCACGCAGTGTTACTACTTCTTCCGCAGTGTAGGTGCGTTTTACGTTTTTCCAGCGTGGGTTGGTTGCCCAATCTTTTTCCAGAGCTTCAATTTGTTGGCGGCGAGTTAAGTTAGTCATTGGTCTATCCCTCTTATAATGTGCACTTGTGCATGTGCGTTGAGTTTTCCGTTCTCAGGCAGTACATCCTTATCTGCCTCGAATCTTTCACGTAGTCGTTAAACAAACACGTATTAGTTAAATAAACATGTATTAGTTAGATAAATTGAGTGTTTAAAATCTTTGGGTTAATCCAAGTAGTCATAACCTGGAATGGTTAAAAAGTTGGTCAGCTCATCGCTTGTGGTGAGCCTTGCCATCAAGTCTGCTGCTTCTTCAAATCGACCTGCTTGGTAACGCTGCTCGCCAATTTCTTGCTTCACGACTTCAATCTCTTCTTTCAGGTAGAGTTCGAACAGCTCTTTAGTGACCTTCAATCCGTTGTCGAGCGACTTGCCGTGTTGAATCCATTGCCAGATAGAAGCACGGGAGATTTCTGCCGTTGCTGCGTCTTCCATCAGTCCGTAAATCGGCACACAACCGTTGCCAGAAATCCAAGCTTCGATGTATTGCAGCGCAACGCGGATGTTGTGGCGCATACCTTCTTCTGAGCGCTCACCCTCACACGGTTCAAGTAGCTCTGCGGCGGTGATTGGTGCGTCTTCTGAGCGGCTCACGTCCCATTGGTTGGTGCGCTGCCCCAGTGTGGCACTGAACACTTCCATTGCGGTGTCTGCCAACCCCGGGTGAGCAACCCAAGTACCGTCATGACCGTTGTTAGCTTCTAGCGATTTATCGTTGTGGATCTTATCCAGTACTTTTTGGTTTTCTTGTGGGTCTTTAGCCGGAATAAAGGCTGCCATGCCGCCCATCGCAAATGCGCCACGTTTATGACAAGTTCGCACCAACAATCTTGAGTAAGCGTTGAGGAATGGCTTATCCATGGTCACCACTTGGCGATCCGGAAGTACGCGATCTGGGTGGTTTTTCAGTGTTTTGATGTAGCTAAAGATGTAATCCCAGCGACCACAGTTCAAACCAACGATGTGCTCTTTCAGTGAGAACAGAATCTCATCCATTTCGAATACGGCTGGTAAGGTCTCAATCAGCACAGTCGCTTTGATGGTGCCTGTATCCAAACCAAAATACTCTTCGGTGAAATGGAACACTTCGCTCCACCACTTCGCTTCATGATGCGATTGCAGTTTTGGAATGTAGAAGTAAGGACCGCTTCCCTTTTTCAGTAGCGCTTTGTAGTTGTTGTAGAAGTACAGAGCGAAATCGAATAGCGCACCTGGAATGATCTGACCGTGCCACGTTACGTGTTTTTCTTTTAGATGGAGTCCGCGAACACGGCAGATCAACACCGCTGGGTCTTCTGCCAGCTGATAGTGTTTGCCATTGCCAGGGTTGGTGTAGCTGATAGTGCCATTAACAGCGTCGCGCAGGTTGATTTGACCATCCAGCACTTTACTCCACGCAGGGGACATCGAATCTTCGAAGTCTGCCATGAACACTTTTACATTCGCATTCAGTGCGTTAATCACCATCTTGCGATCAGTCGGTCCTGTAATCTCCACTCGGCGATCTTGCAGATCTTGCGGGATTCCAAGGATCTTCCAACTTCCTTCACGAATGTCTTGTGTCTCTGGTAGAAAGTCTGGCAATTCACCAGCGTCGATGCGTGCTTCCAGCAACTGTTCAACACGTCCGGCAAATTTTTCACACAATAGAGATAAAAAGGTTTGGGCTTCAACAGGGAAAATTGCTTGATGTTCAGGAGCAACGACTCCATTCACCTCAAGCATGCCTTGGGTTTGCTTTAGTTGTTGTGTTTTTTGTTCTGTCTGAGCAAGCATAATCATTCATCCTTAACGTGCTTTATCCATCTTGGGCAGTCAGCCTAAAGCTACATTTGTAAGTTATGAACAACAAATTACATCCTTCGATTTGGTGTTCACTTCGCTTCGTTGTGTCTATACCTTGCGCAACCTGAATTGCTTTTTCAATCTAGACATAAGTCTTACAAGCCTTTAATTAAGCTAACTCAACAAAGGTTTAAGCGAAACCCCTCAAGTAAACAAAACGTTAAATTCAAAGTTTTATTCGGTATCAAACAAGTGTTTGATTTTTGGGTTCAATTTGTAAGTTATTACGTAATTAAATTACATTAAATTTACAGGTTATTTTTGAATTCAAACAAGCGTATGAATAGTGAGGCAGGAGAAAAATCCTTGTATTCACAAGGGCTAGCAAGAGGAAATTAAACGCGACTTAAACGCGTTACACAGGCAGTTGTGTAAAATTAACATTGTGAAATTTCACTATTTTATGAAAGCTTCATGAAAGTTCATCTGTAAAATTTTACAAGTCAAAGTTCACGCGCAGAATAAAATGCTAAAAAGCGCACTATTTCTAGTGCGCTTTTTGATATTAGATCGGGAGTAGCAGGCTAATACTAATAGCTAAAGCAGTTCAGAGACGACTTCTGCCAATTGATTGAAAGTGTTTGATCGTGATGAGCTCGGACGCCAAACCAAACCAATATCGCGATACGCTTGCTGACCAGGAGGGTCGATCACCACCAAGTTCTGGTTGTGTAGCAAACCATGATCAATCGCCATTTGCGGGATAAACGTGGTGCCCAGACCATTCGCCACCATCTGCACTAAGGTATGAAGACTGGTTGCGGTGAATGGGTTGATCTTCTCTTTGTCCGTTAGCTTACATGCTGAAACCGCGTGCTCAGTAAGGCAGTGTTCTTTCTCTAATAAGAAGACGGATTCATCTGGCAAGTCTGCATAACGGATCGGCACAGGTACGGAATCCGCTTGATTGGCGCTGATCACCATGCGGAATGGGTCTTGCCCCACCACTCGGCTTTCCATTCCCTCTATTTCTACTGGCAGAGCCAGAATCAACACGTCCAACTCACCGTGGCGAAGTGCTTGCAGTAAGTTAGTCGTCGTGTCTTCTCTTAATAGAAGGTTTAATTGAGGGAAGCGGTAGTTCACCTCTTGGACAAGGTCGCACAATAAGAAAGGAGCAATGGTCGGAATACAGCCTACTTTAAGCTGCCCTTCCATATCATCGCCTTGGCATAAACGCCCCAGCTCAACAAGATCTTGCCCTTTGGCGAGAAGTTCTCGACCATGCTGCACCACCATCTCACCAGCTTGGGTGAAAACCAATGGGCTTTTTTTATCTTTCTTTTCGTAAAGCGGGCAACCAATCAACTCTTCAAGGTTTTGGATGCCTTTACTTAAGGTAGATTGACTGACAAAACAACGCTCAGCAGCATCACTAAAATGTCGAGTTTCGTGCAGAGTGACCAAATAGTGTAACTGCTTCAAGCTAGGCCATTTATTCATAATTCTATTTGTATCTATTGCTGTTCCAGTGATCGAGATAATAGTTTCGGTGTTATCGCTTTTTTCGATGAACTCAATCTATTTATTTCGCTTTTTTCAATACTACAATCTGTACTATAGTTTGTCTCGCACAAACACGGACCAAACCTAAATAACTGAATGTAGGTTTGGAGCAAACCAAAATTTTTAGGAGCAAAAAAATGGTACTAGTAGGTCGTCAAGCCCCTGACTTTACTGCAGCAGCTGTTCTAGGTAACGGTGAAATCGTTGAAAACTTCAACTTTGCAGAATTCACTAAAGGTAAGAAAGCAGTAGTATTCTTCTACCCACTAGATTTCACTTTCGTTTGCCCATCTGAGCTAATCGCATTCGACAACCGTCTAGCTGATTTCCAAGCTAAAGGTGTTGAAGTAATCGGTGTTTCTATCGATTCTCAGTTCTCTCACAACGCATGGCGTAACACTGCTATCGAAGATGGCGGTATCGGTCAAGTTAAATACCCTCTAGTTGCTGACGTTAAGCACGAAATCTGTAAAGCGTACGATGTAGAGCACCCAGAAGCAGGCGTTGCTTTCCGTGGTTCTTTCCTAATCGACGAAGACGGTCTTGTACGTCACCAAGTAGTTAACGATCTACCTCTAGGTCGTAACATCGACGAAATGCTACGCATGGTTGATGCACTAAACTTCCACCAGAAGCACGGCGAAGTATGTCCTGCACAATGGGAAGAAGGTAAAGCTGGTATGGACGCATCTCCAAAAGGTGTTGCAGCGTTCCTATCTGAGCACGCAGACGACCTAAGCAAGTAATAGACACTGCCGCCCAAGCTCAATGGGTGTGTTGGTTGGATGTATATATAAAGCAAAAAGCTATAGCGGAAAAACCGCAAACGCCAATCAGTCTAAGTAAAGTCATAAAAAAGCCCAGAGTTCGCTCTGGGCTTTCTTTTTATCTGCGCTTTGGAAAAGCAAAAGAGGCAAGCATCACGCAAAAAGTTTACCTCTATTTCCCTCAGTCTCATTGCAGATTCTCCCCTTTCGTCCTGCTAGTATTTGCTGTAATTACAATAATTCAGGACAACCTCGTGAACACTCAACTTGAAGTCTGTATTGATAACATTGAATCTCTCCACAACGCGATTGCCGGTGGTGCAACCCGCATCGAACTCTGCTCTTCACTTGCTTTGGGTGGCTTAACCCCAAGCTATGGCTTTATGCAGCAAGCCGCTAAACACTCTACTATTCCGGTTTACGCGATGATTCGCCCTCGCCAAGGTGACTTCTTCTACAGTGACGAAGAAATCGAAATTATGCGTTGGGATATTGAAGCCGCTAAACAAGCAGGCTTGAATGGTGTCGTGCTCGGCGTGCTCACTCAAGACGGCGACATTCATATGCCGTACGCAACGGCACTGTGTGAATTTGCTCAAGCGCTTGGCTTAGGCGTGACTTTCCATCGTGCCTTTGACCAGTGTCGTGACGCTGAAAAAGCTTTGGAAGAAGTGATCAGCTTAGGCTGTGAACGTATTTTGACTTCCGGCCTTGCGCCTTCTGCACCGAAAGGTATCGATGTGCTTAAAGCCTTAGTTGAGCAAGCGCAAGGACGTATTGCGATCATGGCGGGCGCCGGTGTGAATGCGAACAATGTTGGCCAGATCGTTGAGCAAGCCAAAGTCACCGAAGTGCATTTATCGGGCAAGACAACTCGCCCTAGTCACATGACCTTTATTGCCGAGCAAAGCAAAATGGGCGCTGCCGATGTGGATGACTTTTCGATTCCTGTCACCAACACCGATGCTATCGCGAACATGGTAACAGCTCTCAATTAAGCGCTTTCAAATCCCGTCTTTAGTTATTGAGTGCTAACATATTGATAACTAAGGACGGGAGGAAGCATGGCGAAACTAAAGAAAAAGGAATACGAAGAAGCACTAGAACATCTGCAAATTGAATTAGTTAAGCTCCAAGAGTGGGTCAAACACAAAGGGCTTAAAGTCGTGGTACTGTTTGAAGGACGCGACGCCGCTGGCAAAGGTGGCACCATCAAACGCATCACTGAAAAACTCACCCCTCGTGTCTGCCGTATCGCAGCCCTTCCCGCCCCAACAGAGAAAGAAAAAACACAATGGTACTTCCAGCGCTATGTGGCACACCTACCTGCTGCTGGGGAAATAGTGCTGTTTGACCGCAGTTGGTACAACCGTGCTGGCGTAGAGAAAGTCATGGGCTTTTGTACCCCAGATCAATATGAAGAGTTTCTCCGCTCTTGCCCTGAGTTTGAACGCATGCTGCAACGCTCTGGCATCATCTTAATTAAGTACTGGTTTTCGGTCTCCGATGAAGAGCAAGAAAAGCGTTTTCTAGAACGTATCAATACCCCAATCAAACGCTGGAAGTTCAGCCCGATGGATTTGGAATCACGTAATCGCTGGGCAGAATATTCAGAGGCAAAAGACAAAATGTTTGCTTACACAGACACTAAACACTGTCCTTGGTGGGTAGTGCCTTCTGATGATAAAAAGAAAGCACGTTTGAATTGTATCAGCCACTTGCTCAGCCAAGTAGAATACGAAGAGCTCGAACATCCGGTGATTGAACTGCCAGAACTGAACAAAGAAGGGTATGTTCGTGCACCTATCGACGATCAAACCTTCGTACCCGATAAATATTAGAGATGTACCATGGCGAAAGACCTGTTTCACACCCTTGACCTGAATCTGCTCAAGACCTTTATGATTTTGATGCAAGAGAAAAACATGCGCAAAGCCTCTCAGCGCTTGTTCGTCTCTCAGCCCGCCATCAGTCAAGCGCTACAAAAGCTGCGTAATCACTTCAATGACGAGCTGTTTGTGAAAGTAAAAACAGGTCTTGAACCGACACCTTTCGCCGAATCTCTCGCCAACGATATTACGCCGCACCTCGATGGTTTAGCAGCCGCAGTTAATCGCTCTCATCAGTTTGATCCTGCCGAAGTAGACAACAAAATTCGAATTGCACTGGCACCAATCACAATGACTTGCTTGCCCGGTTTCCTCTTCGAACAAATGAGAGCGTTAGCCCCCAACGCTCAACTTGAATTAGTTGGGTGGTCGAATAGCACGGTTGATGAGATCTTGAAAGGCGAAACTCTGATGGGAGTAAATTACGAGTTACTTCTAACCAATAAAGAGATCTACACGCCGAAGCTACTGGATTTAAAAGGGCGTATTTTTGTCCGAGAAGATCACCCAATCACCAAACCTCATGTTGAACCACATGATCTTGGCGGATACCCAATTGCTTCTTTGATTTCCCCTGGGTGGAACGACAAGTTCAGTTACGCGTCTGAGCTTCTTACCGAAATGGGCGTTGAACACAGCATTGGCTTTCGCTCAGAAATGGTCTCTGCAATACTTGATGTCGTCAAACACACCGACATGTATTTGCCTCACTCCAATTTACTTCCGGTTGAGCAATTTCCAGGATTAAGAGCCGTTGATGTCACGATTGATGGTCAACCACAAATGAAGTCTATTCACGCTCATATGCATGTGAGAAACCGCAATAACCCACTCGTCAGTTGGCTCGTTGGCCTTATCCAACAAGGTTTAACAATACAAGCTAACAAGCCTTAACCTGATAAGAAATTGTTATCACCAAAATAATTAGACCTGCTTAGTCATAAAAAATACTTCTCAATAAGATAGCCCTGCTTCAAAGGGAATTTAGAAAGAGCGATTGCTTACAGTAAGGATGCTGTTCCTCGTTTACTTATTGAGAGTTCAGACATGACAAATAAACTTGTAAAGCTTACTGCTGCTAGTGCCCTTCTTGCTTCTTTCAGCTCATTCGCAGGCCACATTCCAGATCGCCCAAACCCAGGCACTCCAACCAACCCAATTCAAGGGGTACCAGAGCAACCGGTTTTGCCTGAAGTTGATAACGGTGTTCCTGGTGTGCCAGATCGTCCACGCCCAGATTTATCGCCAACACCACCAATTGAAGCGGCACCTGAACATCCAACGCTTCCAGAAGTCGATAATGGCGTTCCTCATGTTCCAGACCGCCCAACGCCACAACTGCCATCAAACCCTATCGAAAATAATCCAACGGATGATCGTCTTAACCATTTAGAAGGCTTAGCAGCAGAATACGATTACCGCCTAAACCAACAAGCAGAACAAATGGATGGTATTCGCGCAAGTCTACATGCTGTCACCAACGCTCGTCCTTATGCGACTCATGGCGAACTGGCCATCGGTGCAGGTGTTGGCTTCTCAGGTAGCAAAGAAGCGGTCGCGGTTGGTGGTGCTTACGGCCTAACAGACCAAGTTAGTTTATCAGGCACCTTCCACTACGAATCATCGGGTAAGTACTCTTCCTCTGACGTTGCTGGCGGCGTTGGTGTCCAAATCAGCTTTAAGTAAGCACAAGTTCATTCAGTAAGTCCATTTGCCAAGGAAGGCATCTTTTTAGGTAGAACTATGAAACGCACCCTTTCTCTTATTGCCCTGATTATCACACCGCTTTCAGCCCAAGCTTCTGGTGTATTTATTTCTCCAGAAGTGAAAGTTGGCTCGTTTCGTGGCGCTGGTATTCAATTTGGCACCAATGATGTCGCTGGCTTTGATGCGCTCTATTTTGATTACTCTCGAGTGACCTACACTAGTGGAAACTTTGATGAAACCATCGATGCTTATCGCATTGGTTTTCAACACATGTTTGACCACCAGCCACAAATGGGTTTTCAAGCCAGCCTTGGTATAGCCAGTTATGATGGGACTTACAAAGAAGAAAGAAGAGATACGACAGGACTGAGCATCGGTGGTGCTTATGTGTATCAAGTGAATCCGATTCTCTCAGTCAGGGCAGGAGCGGATTTGGATATCTTTAAAGACGACAAAACCCACACGTTTACCGATACGGCAATTAATTTCTCTGTGGGTTTTGGTCTGCGGTTATAAGGTTATTTCAGTACGTCATCGATGCTTTGATCACCTAGGTGGCGTACATCTTTCCCTTTCACGAAGTAGATAATGTATTCACAGATGTTCTGGCAACGGTCACCTACACGTTCAATGGCACGTGCAGACCACATCACTTGCAGAATGTGTGGAATGTTTTTCGGATCTTCCATCATGTAAGTCATCAGCTGACGAATCACCGCTTCGTATTCCGCATCCAACTTATCATCAAGCTTGTGCACTTCTGCAGCGGCTTCGACATCCATGCGAGCAAACGCATCGAGCACTTGGTGTAACATTTGGATTGCTTGACGACATAAAGGCTCTAACGAGACTTGGAATTGGCGCTCTTTCGATGATGGGCTTTCAATCGCCACGTAAGCAATACGCGTTGCAACATCGCCAATGCGCTCAAGATCTGTGATGGTCTTAATGATAGCCATGATCAAGCGTAAATCTTTTGCCGTAGGCTGACGCTTGGCAATAATGCGAGTACAAGCGTCATCAATCGACACTTCCATCGCGTTGACTTTGTGATCATCACGCACAACTTTACGCGCCAGCTCGATGTCTTCTTTATGCAAGGCTTGAATAGCATACGACAACTGCTGTTCTACCAAGCCTCCCATGGTGAGTACATGGGTACGAATCGATTCTAGCTCTACGTTAAATTGTCCTGAGATGTGACGTCCAAAGTGCATGGCTTTCCTTTTAATCCTTGAAAGGTCGCGGCTTAACCGTAACGACCTGTAATGTAATCTTCGGTTTGTTTCTTCATTGGAGAGGTGAAGATCGAATCCGCATCCGAGTATTCAATCAACTTACCCATGTGAATGAACGCAGTGTGGTCACTGACGCGCGCTGCTTGTTGCATGTTATGGGTAACGATAACCACAGTATATTGAGTCTTGAGCTCGTTGATAAGCTCTTCAATAGTTAAAGTTGAGATTGGATCCAAAGCCGACGTTGGCTCATCCAATAATAGTACTTCTGGCTCAATCGCGACGGCGCGAGCAATCACTAAACGTTGTTGCTGACCGCCAGAAAGTCCAAATGCGTTTTCATGTAAACGGTCTTTTACCTCGTCCCATAATGCCGCAGAACGCAGTGAACGCTCGACCGCATCGTCCAGCATACGACTGTTCTTCACACCTTGTAAACGAAGACCGTAAACCACGTTTTCGTAAATCGACTTAGGGAATGGGTTTGGGCGCTGGAATACCATGCCTACTCGACGGCGCAACGTGGCAACATCCACACTTGGGTTGTACACATTCTTACCGTGCAAACGTACTTTCCCCGTCACCTTACAACCTTCGACTAAATCGTTCATACGGTTGATACAACGCAGCAATGTGGATTTACCACAACCTGACGGCCCGATGAATGCGGTTACGCGCCCCTTTGGAATGCGCATGGAAATGTCGTGCAGCGCCTGAGCCTGACCATAGAAAAGATTAAGGTTCTCAATCGAGATAGCCGTTTGTTCATCCGTCAGGTTGTGCACATCCAATGGCGGCTCATAACCTAATGTATTATCAAAGTTAAACATGCTTAATCTTGTCCTAAAGTTCGGTATTTCTCTCGCAGATTATTACGAATACTGATTGCTGTTAAGTTTAGTCCGACAATAACCGTCACGAGTAAGAAGGAAGTCGCGTAAACCAACGGACGCGCAGCTTCGATATTCGAGGTCTGGAATCCGACATCGTAAATGTGGAAGCCTAGGTGCATGAACTTTCTATCCAAATGCACATAAGGGAATTGCCCATCCACCGGCAAGCTCGAAGCTAATTTCACGACCCCCACCAGCATCAATGGTGCTACTTCTCCCGCAGCGCGAGCAATCGCAAGAATCAAACCAGTGATTATCGCAGGGGTTGCCATAGGCAAAACCACACGCCAAAGCGTTTCGAACTGCGTTGCGCCCAAGGCTAACGAACCATGACGAACTGAACTCGGAATACGGGTTAAACCTTCTTCTGTGGTGACAATCACCACTGGTAGTGTCAAGACCGCTAGCGTCAATGCCGACCACAACAAGCCCGGCGTGCCAAAGGTTGGAGCGGGTAATCGCTCGGCATAAAACAGGTTATCGATTGAGGCACCAATGGTATAAACAAAGAAGCCCAAACCAAATACGCCGTAAACTATAGAAGGAACACCTGCAAGGTTAATCACCGCAATACGGATCACCCGAGTTAGGGCATTGTTCTTAGCGTATTCATGCAAATAAATCGCCGCAACCACACCCAATGGCATCACGATGATCGACATGATGATAACTAAGAAAACCGTACCGAAAATCGCTGGGAAAACACCACCTTCAGAGTTCGATTCACGAGGGTCTTCGGATAAGAACTTCCAAACCTGTTTCCCCCAATGGGCAACTTTTTCAGGCAGTGACATTTGGTTTGGATACCAGTAGTCCAAAATGTCTTCTAATGGAATCGAAACTTGAGTCCCAGTCATATCTTCGACAATCAGCGCATAATCAGAGAAGCCCAAACGCAGTCCATCAAGCTGCATGTCTAGCTTGGCTAACTCAGCTTCAATTTCTGCCTTACGCTTGCTGTTGTTTGCTAAAAAGTCTTCAGTGATGGTGTCGTTAAGCTCATGCTTACGTTTGTCTAAACGAAGCTGCTCTAACTGCCATCCCAAGTCTTTTACTTGGTCATCCACCAGCATATCAATTTCGTGATGCAAGGTTTCGGCATCATCGAGTTTTTGATCCAAAAGCTTTTGAATGTTGTTTTCGTAACGCGTTTTACCATCTTGGAAGGCAACAAACTTACCGAAGAAGTAGCCACCGCTGCTGCGTTCAATCACTGCCCATTCGCCCGGCGTAGTTGGATCATCCAACTGCATTCTCAACACAGAAATAAAGTCCGCTGGGTACAATTCACGGTTGGCAATTTTGATGTTTAGGCGCGTCGCAAACTCTTCGTCATCCGCGAGTTTATTCGCCGCTTCTTCTGGTAGGTAACTTCTTGGCACAAAGCTGCGCTCGTAAACCTGACCAACCAGAATCGAATTTTCATGCAGCACTTCGCCCTGCACCGGAGTCAGCGCAGCAACATTCCATTGATAAAGTGGCGCAGGCCAGAAGTAAGTAAGCCCCTTCCAGCCAATCAATAGCAATAAACCGAGGACAGAAAGCAGACTGATGCTTACCGCTCCCCCGGTTAACCAAATCCAAGGTGCGCCAGAACGAATCCAATTTAACACGCTATTACTCGCTCTTTCGTTAACTGATTACAACGCACGATATTTATCTCTTAGTCTTTGACGAACCCATTCCGCCAAGGCGTTCACCGCAAAGGTGAAGACAAACAAAATTAATGCCGATAGGAACAACAATCGATAATGCGAACTGCCCACTTCCGATTCTGGCAATTCAACCGCAATGGTCGCCGACAAGCTACGCAAGCCTTCTAGCACGTTCCAATCCATTAATGGCGTATTACCTGTCGCCATTAATACAATCATGGTTTCGCCCACAGCACGCCCAAGTCCCATCATGATTGCCGAGAAGATCCCCGGACTGGCTGTTAACAGAACCACATAAATCAGGGTTTGCCATGGCGTCGCGCCAAGTGCTAATGAACCATCCGATAAGTGTTTCGGCACAGAGAAAATCGCATCTTCGGCAATGGTGAAAATCGTTGGAATAACCGCAAAGCCCATCGCCAAGCCAACCACCAGCGCGTTACGTTGATCAAAGCCAATGCCATGGTCAGTTAGGAACAAACGCATGTCCCCGCCAAAGAAGGCTTGTTCAAGCATTGGTGATACCCACACACCCAAACCGATCAACAGCAAAATCAAAGGCATTAAGACTAAAGCATGCCATCCGTTTGGCAGGCGATTACGTATCGGCTGTGGAATCAGCGCCCATAGACCGCCCATCACCATGGTGCTCAGAGGCAGAACGAACAACATCACCACAACGGTAATCAAATGGTCTTCCACAATCGGGGCGAACCAAAGTCCGGCAAGGAAACCGATGATAACCGTAGGCAAAGCTTCCATTAACTCGATGGATGGCTTCACCACACGGCGCATACGTGGTGACATAAAGTAAGCGGTATAAATTGCGCCCAGTACAGCCAGTGGTACCGAGAACAACATTGCAAACATTGCCGCCTTGATGGTACCAAACGCAATTGGCACTAAGCTGAATTTCGCCTCGAAGTCATCACTGGCTGAGGTAGATTGCCACACAAATTCGGGCTCTGGGTAACCTTCATACCAAACCTTTTGCCATAAGGAGGACAGAGAGACTTCTGGGTACGGGTTATCAACAAACGCGACATTTAATTCGTCGTTTTGCCATGTGATCAAGTAGCGCTCGTTATTCGACATTCCTGCCATCACTGGCGCTTGTTTGTAGGCACGTTTAAACAACACCAACTTCTCACTGGTGGTGTAATGGCTTTGCAACGTACCGTTGGTGTAAAAGCTGTAGAAACCTTTGCGGTGTGAATCGGGAAGTAAATACTTCAGCTCAGACGCCAACTTGAAGTCACGAATGTGAGTCAAAGTTCGCTGGTCGCCCTGCAACGTATCAAACCATTGCGATACACGACCATCGTTATGCGTAACAAGCAGAGAATACGCCCCAGCCAACAAATCCATCGTTCTCACAGAGTGCTTTTTATCCCCCTGAGTCAGATCGATCACTTCACGCACTGAGAACTTATTGTCACCTTTCACCAAGACAATCAGCTCTGAACCATTGCGCAAGTAAAGGTTATTGCCATCTGGCGTCAGCAACATTTGGTCTGGCGCATCAAAACCTGAAGAGAAGGTGTAATCATGGGTAACAGGTGATGCATCTAATAGTTGAGGAACTTGCCAACGCGCTTTTATTACGCCGCTTTGTGTTTGCCAAACAAGGGTTGGCGTTTGCGTAGAAGCACTAAAAACAAACTTCTTAACAGGATCGGATGCATCTGTCAGTTGCATATCCATTGAAGTGCGAAACGGCACTACTTCTGGTGGGCGAGTGTTTTCGCGCAGTGTTGCGTTAAATTCCGGTTTAAAGATGTGCGCTTTGCCTTGGTCATCAACCAAACCATACCAACCTAATCCCGGCGCAGACTGAGAAAATGCCACTGGGTTGTTGGCTATCTGCTGAGTGTACAGCGCTGGTTTGCTGGAATCATCGAGAGGAAGAAAGCGCACTTCACCGGATTGGGTTAACACCAGACCGATTTGAGAGTAATCATCAACGGAAATTGCGAGTGGCTTCCCGCTTTGGGTGGCACGAGCGGCATAATTGGTTTCGATCTCTGCATCAGAAAACAGAGGAATGATCACCATTGCAAGGTAAACGAAGATCAACACAAGAGCAGCAAGAACGCCTACACCACCGGATGTCACTGCAAATCGAACCAAACGATCTTTGATCAATCGTTTTTTATCTTTTTCCTGCAATGAAAACTCGGCTTGTGCCATTGATCTCTCTACCCTTTTTGACTTAGTACTAGAATATGTCGTTAAGATGACAATTATATTACAGATCACATTAAACAACTGAAAAGAATACAACTCTTATGCAGACCGTGTTATGAAATAAATCTGTAACGTAAACCTCATAATGTTCAGGCTCATCTTTTTTATCCCACAGATGAGTGCGGATTTACTTCATTTTAGGCTAGGTAAGGTTATGAGCGCAGAAAAACTCTATATAGAAAAAGAACTTAGTTGGTTGTCTTTTAACGAGAGAGTATTACAAGAAGCCGCTGATAAAACCGTCCCCCTAATCGAACGTATTCGCTTTCTGGGGATCTTTTCCAATAACTTAGATGAGTTCTACAAGGTTCGCTTTGCAGACGTAAAACGTCGGATCTTGATCAGCCAAGAACGAGGTGGAAGCGATAACTCTAAGCACTTGTTAACTAAGATGCAAACCAAAGCATTGAGGCTGAACGAACAATTTGACGAACTGTACGGTGACTTGATCCGAGAAATGGCGCGACGCCGCATTTTCTTGGTTAATGAAAATCAACTGGACGACACGCAAAAACGCTGGATCACCAAGTACTTTCGCAAAGAAGTCATGCCACACATCACTCCGCTGTTGATTAAAGATGACATCGATGTGTTGCAGTTTCTAAAAGACGAATACGCCTACATTACCGTCGATCTGCGCAAAGACGATCATTCCCAATACGCTTTACTCGAAATCCCAACTGACCACCTACCCCGCTTCGTTATGGTTCCGGAGCAAAAAGGCAAACGTCGCAAGACCATCATTCTGCTCGACAACATCATCCGTTACTGTTTGGATGAGCTGTTTAAAGGCTTCTTCGATTATGATGAGCTAAATGGCTACGCGATGAAAATGACCCGCGATGCCGAATACGATTTACGCCTAGAAATCGAATACAGCTTGCTCGAACAGATGTCTGAAGGAGTGAACCAACGCTTAACCGCTATGCCAGTGCGCTTTGTTTACGAGCGTGAAATGCCGCAAGAGATGCTCGATTTCTTGTGTAGCAAACTGCAAATCTCCAACTACGACAGTTTGATTCCCGGTGGTCGTTACCACAACTTTAAAGACTTCATTGGCTTCCCAAATGTTGGTCGTGAGTACCTAGAAAACAAACCCATGCCACCGATGAAGTGTGCCGACTTCGAAGGCTATGCCAACAGTTTCGATGCGATCAAAGCCAAAGACATTTTGCTTTACTACCCTTATCACACCTTTGATCACATCTCTGAACTGGTTCGCCAAGCTTCCTTCGATCCTAAAGTATTGGCAATTAAAATTAATATCTACCGCGTTGCCAAAGATTCGCGCTTGATGAACTCACTGATCGATGCAGTGCACAATGGCAAAAGCGTAACAGTGGTGGTGGAGCTGCAAGCCCGATTCGATGAAGAAGCCAATATCGAGTGGTCAAAGGTTCTCACCGATGCAGGCGTGCACGTTATCTTTGGTGCGCCGGGTCTAAAAATTCACTCAAAACTGCTCCTGATCAGCCGCCGCGAAGAAGGTGAAATCGTGCGTTACGCGCATATCGGTACAGGTAACTTCCACGAGAAAACCGCACGCATCTACACCGACTTCGCACTGCTAACTGCAGATCAAGAAATTACCAATGAAGTTCGTAACGTCTTTGGCTATATCGAGAACCCATATCGTCCAGTCAGGTTTAACCACCTCATCGTTTCACCACGCAATTCGCGTAAACAACTCTACCGTTTAATTGATGGGGAGATTGCCAACGCAAAAGCCGGCAAGAAAGCAGCACTGACGATCAAAGTGAATAACTTAGTCGACAAAGGCATCGTCAATAAACTCTATGGGGCAAGCAATGCTGGGGTGAAAATTAATATGATCATCCGCGGTATGTGTTCACTCGTCCCGGGTATTGAAGGCGTGAGCGAGAACATTCGCATCATCAGTATTGTTGACCGTTTCCTCGAACACCCTCGTGTCGTGATCACCCATAATGATGGCGACCCGCAGGTTTATATTTCATCAGCGGACTGGATGACGCGAAATATCGATCATCGTATAGAAGTTGCCGCTCCGGTTCGTGATCCACGTTTGAAACAGCGAATTATTGATATAACTAACATTCACTTTACCGATACAGTAAAGGCTCGTTTGATAGATAAAGAGATGAGCAACAGCTACGTAGCGCGAGGTAATCGTAAAAAAGTTCGCTCACAAGTTGCCATCTACGACTATCTTAAAAATATAGAGAAGCAAACAAGAAAACAAAAAGCAGATGCCTCAAATACTTGAACAAGATGTACGCCATATTGCAGCCATTGACCTTGGGTCGAACAGCTTCCATATGGTGGTGGCGAAAGTTGTTGGAAGTGACCTGCAATTAGTCAGCCGCCATAAACAGCGAGTGCGCTTAGCTGCCGGACTCGACTCAGAGCTCAATCTTAGCCATGCTGCAATGGAGCGAGGTCTTGAGTGCCTCGCAATGTTCGCCGAACGCTTGCAAGGCTTTGAAGCTTCAAACGTAAGAATTGCAGCCACCCACACTTTAAGGCGCGCTAACAATGCCCACCTTTTTATAAAAAGAGCCAAAGAGGTGCTGCCTTTCCCAATTGAAATCATCCCGGGTGAAGAGGAAGCTCGCCTCATCTACCTCGGCGTCGCGCACACTCAAGCGGAGTCTAACTCCAAACTGGTCGTCGATATCGGCGGCGGCAGTACCGAGATGATCATTGGTCAAGAGTTTGAGCCAGAGCTTCTCAACAGTAAGCAAATGGGCTGTGTGAGTTTTACCGAACAGTTCTTCAATAATGGCAAACTGTCGCGCAAGAACTTCAGCAAAGCGATTCTCGCCGCAGAGCAGCGCATGGAATCCATTGCTGCAAAATACCGTAAGAAAGGCTGGGATATTGCTCTCGGCTCTTCAGGTACTATTAAAGCGATTCGCGAAGTCTTGATAGGTTTAGGTCATGAAGATGGGCTGATCACCAATAAGCGTTTGGGTAAGCTCATCGATACATTGTGCGAATTTGAGTCCATTGATGATATTGAACTAGTTGGTCTGACCGACGAGCGTAAGCCAGTCTTTGCCGCTGGTGTGGCCATTTTGTCTGCCATCTTTCAATCACTAAAAATCAACCAGATGTTCTTCTCGGATGGTGCATTACGCGAAGGTCTGCTCTACGAGATGGAAGAACGCTTCGCTCGTTCTGATATTCGTATGCGCACCACAGAAAACCTAGCAAAACAACATCGCGTTGATATCGAACACGCAGCACGTGTAAAAGGTCATGCAAGAGAGATGCTGTGCAATGTTCGTTCTGAACTTGGAATCAAGAAGAAGAGTGAGTTGTTTGATTTACTTGAATGGGCGGCTTTACTGCATGAAGTCGGCTTGAGCATCAGTCTGCGCGGTTTCCATCGTCACTCATTCTACATTCTGCTGCACTCCAACTTACCCGGCTTTAACCGCGAACAACAATTGGTATTGGCGACTTTAGCTCGCTTCCAACGTAAATCCCTCAAGTTGAATGAGTTCCCAGAGTTCAACCTCTACAAAGAGAGTGACATCATCAACTTAATTAAGATTCTGCGTCTAGCGATTGTGGTCAACGGTCAACGCAATGATGACCCGCTACCCGAGCTGACATTATCGATAGAAGAAGATAAGTGGGTACTTACCTGCGTAGAAGAAGATTGGTTGGAGAATAACAAACTGCTCGATGCCGATTTGCAGGAAGAGCAGCAACGCTGGGAAAGCGCAGGATGGGCATTGAACTTCTAACCACGAACTCAATGAGATAAAGAAAAAGGTCGGCTTATAAACCGACCTTTTTTAATTCCTCTGCAGCGAAATCGGCAGTAATCGGAACATAACCGTCTTTCGCAACCAGCGCTTGCCCTTGGGCAGAGAACATAAAGCGAATGAACTCAGCTTCTATTGGGCTTAGCGGATAATCCGGATGTTTATTCACGTATACATAGAGGTAGCGCGATAGTGGATACTTACCTGAGATAATATTTTCACGCACAGGGCTAACGTAATCGGAGCCTGTTTTCGCAATAGGAACTAAACGAACCCCCGCCACGCGATAACCTACGCCTGAATAACCTACACCACTGATCGTTGATGCCACAGACTGTACCACTGACGCCGAGCCCGGTTGCTCGTTCACACGAGTTTTAAAATCGCCGCCACACAACGCATTACTTTTAAAATAACCGTAGGTACCCGATACTGAGTTACGACCAAATAGCTGCAAATTACGTTTCGCCCACTCAGCTTTGATGCCTAGCTCACGCCAGTTGGTGATGAACTCACTTTCGCCGCAGCGTAAAGTCGCTGAGAACATCGCATCCAACTGATGGAAATTGAGCCCTTTGATTGGGTTATCTTGATGCACAAAGATGCCAATCGCATCAATCGCAACACGAAGAGCCGTTGGCTTGTAACCATGCACCCGCTCAAACGCTTCGATCTCACGCATACGCATTGAGCGACTCATTGGACCGAATTGCGCAGTTTGCTCCGTTAACGCCGGCGGCGCAGTCGATGAGCCAGACGCTTGTACTTGAGCATTAATGTTTGGGTAGATAGATTTAAACTCTTCCACCCAAAGCGTGGTCATGCCCGCTAACGTATCCGAGCCGACAGACAATAAATTGCCCGCAATACCCGTTGTCTTTTGATAATTCGGCAGCGGTTTATCTTGTGCAACAGCCACGCTGGAAAGCACTAACGTAGCTAGAGTGATTTGCTTGATAGCTTTGGATACGACACTCATTACTTCACCACCAAGCGACTTGGTAAGATGAAGGAGAACTTACTGCCGACACCAACTTCACTGTAAATTTCAAGATGGGAGTCATGGTGGCTCAACGCGTGCTTAACGATGGCTAAACCTAGGCCACTGCCACCGGTATCGCGTGAGCGAGCTTTATCAACGCGATAGAAACGCTCGGTCAATCGGTGTAAGTGTTGCGGCTCAATACCATCACCGCTGTCTTCAACCTCTAGACAAGCACCTTGTGCAGTTTGATACCAACGAACGTTAATGTGTGCACCGGGTGGTGTGTATTTCACTGCGTTGTACACCAAGTTAGAGATCGCACTACGTAGTTGGTCATCATCACCGAGCACACGCAGGCTAGAATCAACGTCGAACTTCAACTGATGCTGATCATCACCACTTAGGCTTACCGCTTCCTTCTCTAGCACTTCTAACATGCTAGGGACATTGACCACATCTTCCAACTCATGCATTGGCGCCGCTTCAATCTTAGACAGCGTCAGAAGCTGATTCACCAAACTGTTCATGCGGTTGAGCTGCTCTGTCATCACCCCATGCGCTTTCGTCCACATAGGACCAACAATCATGTCTGGGTCTTCCGTCATCTCAAGATAGCCTTGCAGTACCGTCATCGGTGTACGAAGCTCATGGGATACGTTAGCGAAGAAGTTACGACGCATACCTTCAAGTTGTTTAAGTTGGCTCACATCACGCACCACCATCAGGTGTTCGCCTTCAGTGTATGGCACGATACGCAATTCCAACATACGTTCGACGTTGAGCGGCGAGCGCATTTCTAGCGGCTCAGAGAAATCTTGCTTGTTGATGTACTTGATAAAATCAGGAGTACGGATGAGATTAGAAATAGGCTGTCCAGAATCTTCTGGCCAGTGGAATCCTAAAAGGTGCTGAGCAAGCTTGTTACACCACACAATATTGCCTTCAGCACGAAAAACCACTACCGCATCCGGTAGCGATTCAGCACCATTACGGAAACGGCGAATTAAATTGGTGAGCTCTTTACGTTTTCGACGCTGACGTTGTTGTAAGCGGTATAAACCGTTAAACAAAGATTCCCAGTTACCACTACCTGATGGTGGGGTCAGACGCTTTTCATCCCATAACCAAGCCGATAAGCGAACCTGATTATGCAGATGCCAGACAAGCTGCAAAGCCGTGGCCGCCAGAAGCAACCACGGCATATAACCGAATATCCATCCTATGATCACCCAAGGGGTGTAAAAAAAAGCCAGCTCCCAGGCCAGCTTTTTCCAAGTTAATCTTTCAACCACTCATTACTCCAGAAATGGTATTGATAAGCTGCTAGCGATATTATGCCTTCGTCGAGAAACGGTATCCTGCGCCACGAACGGTTTGGATAAGTTTGTCGTGACCTGCCGCTTCAAGTGCTTTACGCAAGCGACGAATGTGTACGTCAACGGTACGGTCTTCTACATACACGTTGGTACCCCAAACATTGTTTAGCAGTTGTTCACGACTGTAAACACGCTCTTGGTGCGTCATGAAGAAGTGCAACATTTTGAACTCTGTTGGCCCCATATCAACCGCTTCATCATTTGCGGTTACGCGGTGAGAAACAGGGTCCAACTTCAGACCTTGTACATCAATCACATCTTCAAGCGCAGTCGGTGTTACGCGACGAATAACGGCTTTAAGGCGAGCAACCAACTCTTTTGGTGAGAAAGGTTTGGTGATGTAGTCATCCGCACCAACTTCTAAGCCACGAACCTTGTCTTCTTCTTCACCACGAGCTGTCAGCATTACAACGGGAATGTTGCGAGTTAACTCTTCACGCTTCATGTGTTTGATGAAGTTAATACCACTGCCACCTGGTAGCATCCAGTCTAGTAGCACTAAATCCGGGAAGGGTTCAGCCAGCTTGGTTACCGCAGAGTCGTAATCTTCTGCTTCTACTGCTTGATAACCTTTCTGTTCAAGCACGAAGCATAGCATTTCGCGAATCGGAGCTTCGTCTTCAACAACCAGAATCCTTCTAGACATAATTGAATAACCTTATGTTAGTTGAGCTAATGAATTTAAAGGACAAAGCGCCCCTCTATGCATAAGCATTATTACTACCAATTATGACACTTTTGTGACCTTTGAAAACAAATTTTCATATAACTTTCTTTTGAGATTCATCATGATCTTTTTCAATTCAATTAGGACAACGCTGGGAAAATTCCCTATGATTAGTCCCTTGTCATCAAGCCTAGAGAAGATTTATGTGGTTTAAAAACTGTCTGGTATACCGCGTTAACCGCGAGGTTAACTTCAACGCCGATCAACTGGAAACTCAACTAGCCGAGTTCCGATTCACCCCTTGTGGCAGCCAAGATAAACAAAAGTTTGGCTGGGTTAGCGCGATGGGTAGAAATGGCGACATGATGACGCACGTTTCTGAAAACCGCATTCTGATTTGCGCTAAGAAAGAAGAGAAAATGCTGCCTGCTTCAGTGATCAAAGATTCACTAAACGCAAAAGTAGAAGCAATGGAAGCACAGGAAGGTCGTCCTCTTAAAAAGAAAGAGAAAGACAACCTGAAAGATGACATCGTAATGGACCTACTGCCACGGGCGTTTAGCCGCAGCAGCCACACTTACGTACTGATCATGCCAAAAGAAGGCTTCATCCTTGTTGATGCAAGCAGCTACAAAAAAGCAGAAGACGTATTAGCGCTATTGCGTAAAACAATGGGTAGCCTACCTGTTGTACCTGCAATCCCTGAAGTTGCGATCGAAACGACTCTGACTGAATGGGTGAAAACCGGTGAAACGCCACAAGGCATTTCTATGATGGACGAAGCTGAGCTTAAGTCTGTGCTAGAAGAAGGCGGCGTGATTCGTTGTAAGAAGCAAGAGCTTACAACCGATGAAATCCGCAACCACATCGCTGCAGACAAAGTTGTGACTAAGCTAGCACTAAACTGGCAAGATCGTATCGAATTCATCATGGCAGAAGATTCTGGCATCAAACGTCTAAAGTTCTCTGATGAACTAAAAGATCAAAACGATGACATCCCACGCGAAGATCAGGCTGCTCGCTTCGACGCAGACTTCTCTCTAATGTGTGGCGAATTCAGCGCTTTCCTACCAAATCTATACGAAGCATTGGGCGGTCTGCCAAACCCTAACGCTTAATTTCGTACAAAGATTAATCATAACGCCCTCACTTTTTTTGAGGGCGTTTGTTTATCTAAACCATAATTCTCCTAGTCACAGGTCACATTTTGACGTAAAATTTGCGCCCCATTTCCATGAGGTGGAATTGGCCTGACTTGTGATCAGATACTAAGAGAATTGAGCAATGACAACAGAGAAAGCATTCGTACCCGAGCTACTGTCTCCTGCAGGTAGCCTTAAAAACATGCGTTACGCATTCGCCTACGGCGCAGATGCAGTATACGCTGGCCAACCTCGCTACAGCCTTCGCGTACGTAACAACGAGTTCAACCACGAAAACCTACAAATCGGTATCAACGAAGCGCATGCCCTAGGCAAAAAGCTTTACGTGGTATGTAACATCCAACCGCACAACTCTAAGCTTAAAACTTTCATCCGTGACCTTAAGCCAGTGGTAGAAATGGGCCCAGACGCACTTATCATGTCTGATCCAGGTCTTATCATGATGGTTCGCGAAGCGTTCCCAGAAATGCCAATTCACCTGTCTGTACAGGCGAACGCAGTAAACTGGGCAACTGTGAAGTTCTGGGCTGCTAACGGTGTTGAGCGTGTGATCGTTTCTCGTGAGCTTTCTCTAGAAGAAATCGAAGAAATTCGCGAGCACTGTCCTGAAACTGAACTAGAAGTTTTCGTTCACGGTGCTCTATGCATGGCTTACTCTGGTCGCTGCCTACTGTCTGGTTACATCAACAAACGTGACCCTAACCAAGGCACTTGCACTAACGCATGCCGTTGGGAATACAAAGTAGAAGAAGGCAAAGAAAACGACGCTGGCCAAATTGTTGAAGCATTCGATCCAAACGAAGCTCAAGCAATCGAAGTCGCTGACGAACGCCCTGAAACGACTATCGGTCGCGGCAAACCAACTGACGAAGTGGTATTGCTTTCTGAAAGTCACCGTCCAGAAGAAAAAATGGCGGCTTTCGAAGACGAGCACGGCACTTACATCATGAACTCGAAAGACCTGCGTGCAATCCAACACGTAGAGCGTCTAACTAAGATGGGTGTTCACTCTCTTAAAATTGAAGGCCGTACTAAGTCTTTCTACTACTGTGCGCGTACGGCTCAGGTTTACCGTAAGGCGATTGATGACGCAGTTGCTGGTCGTCCATTTGATGAAAGCCTAATGGGTACGCTAGAAAGCCTAGCTCACCGTGGTTACACAGAAGGCTTCCTACGTCGTCACACTCACGACAGCTACCAAAACTACGATTACGGCTACTCTGTATCTGATGCTCAGCAGTTCGTTGGTGAATTCACTGGCAAACGTCGTGGTGACATGGCTGAAGTTGAAGTGAAGAACAAGTTCATCGTTGGTGACAGCCTTGAACTAATGACGCCAAAAGGCAACGTAATCTTCACGCTAGAAGCGATGGAAAACCGTAAGTCAGAATCAATTGAAGACGCAAAAGGTAACGGTCACTTCGTATTTATCCCAGTTCCAGAAGATATGGATCTAGAATACGGTCTGTTAATGCGTAACTTAAATGCTGGTCAGGATACACGTAACCCAACTGGTAAGTAATCATGGCACTACTTATTACCGATAAGTGCATCAACTGTGACATGTGTGACCCAGAGTGCCCTAACGGTGCAATTACTATGGGTGACAGCATTTTCGAGATTGACCCTGCTCTATGTACAGAGTGTAAAGGTCACTACGAAAAACCAACATGTCAGTCGGTGTGCCCAATAACGAAGTGCATTATTACCGACCCAAATCATGTCGAAACTGAAGAGCAATTGCTAGAGAAGTTTGTGATTATTCAAGGGTTAGCGTAATCGAAAGAGGTTCAACTTTGCCGACAAAGTTGAACCTTTTTTTAACCCGATTTTTCGATAGGATAGATATTACAAAACAGCTCTTTCTCGAAGTGATACTCTAGCCTCTCACGCCAATTTTCAGCTTGCGAGACAGGGATCAGATAAAAGTTCTCCCTACTTGTATCAGTAACGAAAGCCATTCCATACTGCATCAGCTCGTAATGCACGTCATTAACAAAGCCTGGGTCAAGGCGTTGGCGCCCAGTCAGGTGATTAACATCCTCTCGAGTCAAAAAGACTCCTTTAGTATCACTGCTAAATCTGTGTCTTAACCACTCTGCAAACTCTTTTGCACAAATCATAGTCATGGTTTTATCCTTGATTAACTCTCGATGGGGAAAAGCCTCCTTACCCATCTCAATACACTTGTCTGCGTTGTCGTTTGTCCTTCACCAACCAACAGACATATTGTTAAGAAATCAGAGAATCGCGACGAAAAGATCTTTCTTAATATTGAATTGCTACCACACTTAAAAACCATGCAACTCTTTGTTTATATGAGATTTCTATAATATGTCACAAAAACCCAAAAGGTCAGTTTTTGTACTGGTATTATTCACTGTAGACAAAAGTATGATCTTTCTCCAGTTTCATAATAGAGATCAAGAGAAAGCATCTTTGGTATTTCGTTGGTAGGACTTGCCACCTATTTCTGCGTAATAAGCGGCTGACATTGTGCAGGCAGTATCTTTTTCTTCTTAGGTTTAGGCGTCACCTTCGTTTTTTTTGTCACAGGAGGAGGCGTTGCTTTCGGCTTCCAACTTGCTAACTCTGCTCCACAGCCATCTCCTGCAGGTGGCGGCGCTTGGTTAACACAATTAGAGCTCGACTCAGGGCAAGTTAATCTTACGTGGAAGTGGTAATGATGCCCCCACCAAGGGCGAACCTTACGTAACCAATTTCGGTCTTTCTCACCTTCTTGCTTACACAACTGCTCTTTAATCACTGGATGAACAAAGATACGAGCAACATCCTGACTCTTCGCTGCACTTCGAATCAGTTCAAAGTGCCTATCTTCCCAACGGTGCTCTAGAATCTTATATTTTTTAAGATCGACGACACTCATGGGTTTTGGAAGTTGAAGCTCATTATAAGAAAGCGGTTCATCAGCCAAGCGCAGCCAAATATCAATATCTAAGCCTGTTTGATGACTAGAGTGGCCCGAAGAAAAACGTCCACCGCGAGCTAAGGATAAGTCCCCAATAAGTAACGTTGTGTTGAGATCTTGATTGGCTTTTTTCGCTAACTCTTCAACAAAGCTTATCGTGTGAGGGTGCCCATAGTAACGCTTCGTTTTACTGCGTAAAACCTGATAACCAATACCATCAAGCGGGAGAGGAGAAGCACCATCTAAACAGCCATTCGCATAACTGCCGATAGAGGAGGATGTGTTACTTGTGGGACCAGAGACCTGCTCCCACGGAGTAGCATAAAGAGAAGCTGAGAATAGAAAACTTAAACAAAAAGAAAGACTCAGCTTCATCACGCTCATTCCTTAATAGTGGTCACCATTATCATAGTAGCCTTTAGGAGAGAGTGCAGAGAAAATTACCGCAACATCGATATCTTCACCGACAATACAACGAACTTGCTCAGTAATCGCTTTAGCTACTTTATTCTGAGTCTCTTGCCCACGGTCAAACCACAACACCTCAACAAAAGGGTAAGCAGCACTTACTTCACCTTCGCTAAAAAATGTACTGTAGATGTATTCGAAAGTGAAATCTTCACGAGGACAATCCATTAATGGTTGCAGTTCATCGGTAAGAGGTTTTGATAGCGCTTGAACCGTTTGAGGCTCAACAGCTCTAAATCGAAGATGTGGCATAGACTTGCTTCCTAATTATTAGAATTCAGCGCCGATAATAACAGGAACTCGCTCTCTTATCACGCTGAGAGCTTGCAGGCATGCATAAGCCTAAATACCTTAAGGCACACAACTGTTGCTAGGTTACTTGAGAAGAGATGACTTATAGGCCTACGGAGCAGCCTGCACTTTAAATACCGTCTCTCAGAGATAAATTTGAAAAGGCCGCAGAAACGAAAAAGCCCCAGCATTGCTGCCGGGACGCGTAGTCTGAGGTTTAATATATGACAGGGGTGGACCTGACTATCCAGAGGTTCGACTGAGCTGGCACCCCAGATCCCAACACGCGCTGTTTTGAGTATCAGGGGATCCGTTGCTTTGATCTTGAGATACAAATACGAAAAAGGCTCTAGTCTTTCGACTAGAGCCTTGAATATGGCAGGGGTGGAGAGATTCGAACTCCCAACACGCGGATTTGGAATCCGCTGCTCTGCCAATTGGAGCTACACCCCTGTTGTTCGTGTTTAATGAGACGACTCTCGAATAAGTGGCGGAGCGGACGGGACTCGAACCCGCGACCCCCGGCGTGACAGGCCGGTATTCTAACCAACTGAACTACCGCTCCGCACTGGTTAGACATTTAAGTCTAAATTTAAAGCCTGGCGATGTCCTACTCTCACATGGGGAAGCCCCACACTACCATCGGCGCTAATTCGTTTCACTTCTGAGTTCGGAATGGAAGTCAGGTGGGTCCAAATCGCTATGGTCGCCAAGCAAATTCTTTAATCTGGAAAACTGATGTTAAGTTCTATTTACACATTCAATGCTCTTGCATTGAGTCCATCAAAACCCCTTGGGTGTTGTATGGTTAAGCCTCACGGGCAATTAGTACAGGTTAGCTCAACGCCTCACAACGCTTACACACCCTGCCTATCAACGT
>NZ_LNRB01000022.1:0-78487 GCF_001557945.1 Vibrio sp. CUB2
TCTGGCGCAGATATCATCGTGGAGCTGGGAAGCTAGTGCTCCCAACAAGGACTCCGAATACATTAGCGCAAACCAACTCCGTTATGACTTAATTGTAGTTGCAATAACGGGGCGGACCATACATTTTAGTTTACCCATGACGTCTGAAATACTGTACTTCGGTGGAATAAGCATCATCATATGCAGATGATCTTCATCAAAGCCTATCGTCTCGATCTCAACGCTAGGTAAACTTCGCAGTAACTTTGGCATTATCTTTCGTAGGTAGTTGCACATACCAGGATTCAGGATTTTACGACGGTACTTAGTCACCCAAACTATGTGATATTTAGTGTAATAAACACTATGGGACGAGGTGTAATATTGTATTTAGCCATCGTACCGTCTCCAAAGGCATTCATCCACGGGTAAACCCGTGGTTTTCTGTATCCACAGAATAAATGAAGAAATAACTCAAATATAATCATCAAGTAATAATGATAAAGCCTTCATTAGTAACCTACACCTTCAATAATATTCTGTACTCATTCAATCTTAATGAAATATTAAGTTTTCAAAGCTAGCTTGCTAAATACCAATAAATAACGGTTTAATGAGGTCGTTTTATGAGTAATGTAGAGTCCACTAAAAAGATATCTGAAATCATGATGCTGCCTCTTGCAGCCAAAGCACTCAATGTGGCCTCAGAACTGGGGCTTGCCGACTTATTAAAAGAGGGCTCGCTCGACATCGACGTACTCGCTTTAGCTTGTAATGCGGATAAGACTGTCCTGCTAAATACGCTTAAGGTCGTCGAGCTGTTTGGTTTTTTTGATGTTGAAGATGATCGAATGATCAGCAATAACACGCACTCCATGCTGCTTCTTTCCGATCACCCTCAATCTATGCGGCATTTCTGCCGACTGTTTGGCAAAGAGTATTATCGCGGTTATGAGGGGCTTCTCCATACCTGTAAAACTGGAAACTCCGGATTCAAACACATCTATGACCAGACGCTTTACCAGTATTTGGAATCCACACCTTCTCGTTCCTCCGTGTATGATCTCGCTATGCGTGACTTTTCAAGACCAGTGGGCGCAGAGCTCGCCAGAGTTTTTCCAGATATATTCAGTTTTGCGGGTAGCTTGATGGACATTGGTGGCGGAAGCGGCGTAATTACCGCAGAGTTACTCAATCGCTACGAACATTTGTCTGGGTGTATCTTTGACCGAGAAGAAGTGTGCGAGCAAAGTTGGCAGTACTTACCTAGCGACATTCATGACAGAGTCGAGGTCTGCTGCGGCGATTTCTTCGACTCTATCCCCTCCGGCTACGATATTTATCTGCTGAAAAACGTCCTGCACAACTGGAATACACAGTCTTGTAAAGACATACTCGACATAGTTGCTCGATCGCTAGAAGACAATCACCTGCTAGTGATTGAACCTCTCGTTGAAGACGGTGAACGCTCTCCACGACTGCTGTTCAACGCCCTCTTCCAATCGGTTATCTGTGAAGATGGCACCCATCAACGCAGCTTAAGCGATATGGAAAAGCTACTCGCCAAATCGAATCTACGTGTAACTCGTTGTGAAAAACTCGCCACAGGACACACTGTGATGGAAGTGATAACAAGATAACTGGATACTCAAATGTAACGGGCTACAATACCATTCGCATTGGAATTGTAGTCCGAAAAAGTTTTGATGTGATGGGCGCACACCCCTTCTAATACTGTTGAACCACACTAAAGGTACATCACCGCAAAGCTGATTGATTGTATAGAGCAGATCACTCTAGCATGAACAATTAAATTAGGTGTTACACTTGGCTTCGTTTCCTAAATCAGGGAACTAAATCATTAACCACGATCTGATCAGCTAAGTCCACTCAAATACTTAGACCAATGGCCAAGCCTCGCTACAAAACAACCAATTGGAAACACTATAACCAAGCTTTAATCAATCGCGGTTCTCTGACATTTTGGATTGATGAAGAAACCGTTCAACTATGGAAGCAAATCAAGCAGGGGGATCGTGGAAGACCTCGCTTGTTTAGTGACTTAGCGATTACAACTGCTCTTATGGTTAAGCGTGTATTTTCATTACCGTTGAGAGGTCTTCAAGGGTTCATTAACTCTATTTTTAAGCTCGCTCAACTACCGTTGTCATGCCCTCATTATTCATGCATTAGCAAACGAGCTAAAACGGTCAACGTCGCGTTCAAGACAAAAACTAAAGGAACAATCCAGCATTTGGCAATTGATACGACAGGGCTAAAGGTCTATGGTGAGGACGAATGGAAGGTAAAAAAGCATGGTACTGACGGGAAGCGCCGTGTCTGGAGAAAGTTACATTTAGCGGTTGATACAAACACGAATGAAGTCATTGCCGCTGAGTTAACTTATCGAATGTGAGCGACAGTGAAGCGCTCCCCAGTTTGCTCAAACAAACTCACCGAAGAATCGTAGCGATATCTGGTGATGGTGCTTATGGCACAAGGTTGTGCTACGAAGCCATTCGCATCAAACGAGCCAAGCCGCTCATTCCACCAAGGGAAGGCGCTGCCTTCTGGGAACAAGGCCATCCTCGCAATTTAACCGTCGGTTGCCAGAAGCTATATGGTTCAAATAAGCATTGGAAAAAGAAGTATGGCTACCATAAACGTTCGCTCTCAGAGACAGCGATGTTCCGTGTAAAGAAACTGGTCGGTGGGACACTAAGCTTAAGAAATTACAATGCGCAAGTTGGCGAGACTTACGCCATGATCAAAGCGCTGAACAAACTTACAGGGCTAGGTATGCCTGAAACAATGATGATCGCCTAGCAATCAACCGTGTTAGGAACCTTTTGAAGTTGAACTCGAATTAGGAAACAAAGCCGTTACACTTTGGGGAGTTCATAACATGGTTTCCCTCATTATTGCTTTTGCCTCATCGGAAACCTTCTATCAATGAGCGCTTGTTTCGTGCCGTTACTGTAGCCCTGTTGTGAGAAAGGGCAAAGAATTTTTC
The DNA here is from genome assembly GCF_001557945.1 of Vibrio sp. CUB2. Taxonomy (NCBI): domain Bacteria; kingdom Pseudomonadati; phylum Pseudomonadota; class Gammaproteobacteria; order Vibrionales; family Vibrionaceae; genus Vibrio; species Vibrio sp. CUB2. The sequence goes on from NZ_LNRB01000022.1 coordinate 2,993, forward strand.
GTAATCACTGCAATTTTTTCGCTCTTACTTCTGTCTTCTTACGTAACATTCATTGAGAAAAATGACGTTTGAGGAAGTTATGAAGAAAGTATCTAAGCTATTGGTGGGATTCTCATTCACACTCCCTGTACTGTTCATCTTGCTAAGTAAAACAGGTACCGCCGATACCATGGATAAGATGAACGCATCTGGTAAAACCGACATCGCAACCCTTGCGGGTGGGTGCTTCTGGTGTACGGAATCAGATTTAGAACAATTGCCTGGTGTGTTAGATGTTGTCTCTGGTTACTCAGGCGGTGATTTAGAAAACCCAACTTATCGACAAGTCTCTTCTGGAAAATCTGGCCATATTGAAGTGATTGAGGTGAAGTACGATCCTGCTGTCGTAAACTACGAACAAGTGCTGGACTACTTCTTCCGCCATATCGACCCGACTGACGACAAAGGCTCATTCGTCGACCGTGGTCCCCAATACCGCCCGGCGATCTTCTATCATAATGCGGAGCAAAAGCAGATTGCTGAGCAGTTTATGATGGAAATCGACAAGGCGATGATCTACCCAAAACCGTTGAAAACAGAACTGATCGAGTTTGAAAAGTTCTATCCTGCGGAGTCATACCATCAGGATTACTACAAGAAGAGTAGCCTGAAGTACAAATATTACCGCTACGCATCAGGTCGCGATAAATACCTCGACGAAGTGTTTGGTGAAGATCGTAAAGACAACCCAAAAACGCTGCGTGAACTTATCAACGAAAAAGAGTTAGTGACGAAAGTGAAGGTGTACGAAAAGCCTTCAGACAAAGAAATCAAAGCCAAATTGACTGAGCTTCAATACTACGTGACACAAGAAGAAGGTACAGAACGTCCTTTTAACAATAAGTATTGGGATAACAAAGAAGCAGGTATTTACGTTGATATCGTCACTGGTGAGCCTTTGTTCTCGTCAACGGATAAGTACAAATCTGGCACAGGTTGGCCAAGCTTTACCAGACCAATTAACCCAGGCTACATCGTAGAGAAGACCGACTTTAAACTGGTTTATCCACGCACCGAGATCCGCAGTAAGTTTGGTGATTCGCATATTGGCCATGTATTTAAAGATGGTCCTAAGCCAACAGGATTACGTTACTGCATGAACTCAGCCGCAATGGAGTTTGTACCAGCGAACAAGATGGCGAGTTTAGGCTACGGCGATTATCTGTACCTATTTGATAAGTAGCTAGTTTTAACCAAATTAGGAGTGAACATTCAGCGCAATGAAAGGTTTTAAATCCAACCTTCCCATGAAAGTCTGTCCGGTCTGTCAGCGCCCATTTTCTTGGAGAAAGAAGTGGGCGCGAAATTGGGAGGAAATCGTTTATTGCTCTGAGCGTTGCCGAAGAAATAAATCAACGAAAACGTAGGTCACTCCGACCCACTCTAAAGAGCGCTATTTCCTTTGTATTAACGTTTGTACGCGTTCTCTTACCAAGGTAATAACGTCCCATCATAAGCCCAAAACGCCCCGCTCTCTTGCGGGGTCGCTTTTTCTATCAAGCCTAATAAATCCTTAGCAACTCGCTCTGGTGTGAACAGCTTTCCCTCTGGCACATTGGTTTGAAAAGGTGCCGACAAAGCGGTATCCGTGGTGCCTGGGTGAAGTGAAAGCACCGTGCCATGTTTGACCATTCTTTGCCATTCAATCGACATGGTTTTAAGGAACATGTTTAATGCAGCTTTCGATGCACGATAGCTGTACCAACCACCTAACTGATTATCGCTAATGCTGCCAACTTTGGCCGAAATGGTCGCAAACTTAGGTGCAGTACTGCGCTTTAGCTTGGGCGTGAAGTATTTTGCCAACAGTAAACTTGGCAAAGTATTAACCATGATGGTTTGCTGAAAAAAGTCTGCGTCTAACGAGCTAAGGTTCTTCTCAGGGCCTTTCTCTTGGGTGTGCAACATACCAACACTGTTCACCAACCAATCGACGTGTTCAATCTGCTCGCTGAACGCTTTTACCTGCTCGTCTTGCGATACATCCACTTGATGCCAAACGACATTTGGGTGTTGCCAATCTGGTTGCTGCTTACGATAAGTAGCATGCACGTGCGCTTGAGGGAACAGCACAGTGGCTTCTTGAACCATCGCCAAACCAATTCCACCATTGCCACCGACGATGAGTATTTCCATCACAAGTTCTCCACGTTTTCTATGTAATGCTCTGCGGTATCAAGTATCGCTTGGCGTTGCTGTTCTTCCATGTTGTCCCAAGAGCGGAAAATCATCCCGATTCGTGGATTGGTTGCGAGACGCTTGTCGTGCTTGTTCATAAAGCGCCAATACAAGCTGTTAAACGGACACGATCCTTCCCCGCTCCTCGCCTTATTGTCGTAATGGCATCCCTTACAGTAGTCGCTCATCTTATTGATGTAAGAACCGCTCGCTGCATAGGGCTTGGTACCAACAATACCGCCATCCGCAAACAACGCCATGCCACGAGTGTTTGGCATTTCTACCCACTCAATTGCATCCACATAGATACCGAGATACCACTCATCCACTTGATCTGGGTCGATCTCGGTTAACAAGCAAAAATTACCAGTGACCATCAAACGTTGGATGTGATGTGCGTAGGCGTAATCGAGAGACTGACCAATCGCATTGCGCATACAGGCCATTTTGGTTTCGCCATTCCAAAAGAAGTCTGGCAGCTTTCTGTCTGCGCCCAACTCGTTCTTTTTCGGGTAATGAGGCATATTCGCCCAGTAGACGCCTCGGATGTATTCTCGCCATCCCAAGATTTGGCGAATAAACCCTTCGACTTGAGAAATGTCGATATCTGCGTTGAAGTGAAATGCCTTGAGTGATGCATCAATGACTTCTCTCGGGCGCAGCAATTTGCTGTTGAGCGAGAATGAAATTCGGCTGTGATACAAACTCCATTTAGCATCGTGCTGACCTGTCATGGCATCTTGAAAACGTCCGAATAACGGCAGACAGACTTGGCAGAAATGCGCGAGTAAAGAGAGGCTTTGCGCGCGATTAATCGGCCACAACAAGTCCCCTTCGAGATTTCCGATGGTTTTGATGTCATGTCGTGCCAACCGCTCAGTAATATCGCGCACGTCGGTACTGAACATCAAAGGTTGTGGCAGTTGTTCAGTGTCTTTGGCTTTGAGCTTATTACGGTTATTGGCATCGTAATTCCATTTTCCGCCGACGGGTTTTCCGTCTTGCATCAAGATGTCGAAGCGCTTGCGCATACGGCGGTAAAAGTGCTCCATCATGATGTGTTTGCCTTGAGGGAACTGCGATTCTATTTCCTCAAACGGCAACAAAAAGTATTCCGAGTCGACACAGCGAGTCACGACCCCATCAAGCTTTAGTTTGGCTAACTGCTCTAGTAAACGGTATTCATCGGGGCGTTGATATTCAAACTTACTTGCACCAACTTCACTCGCGTAGTGGTGCAAGACTTGCTCAAGATCGTCGAAGGATTGTGTGTCGTCCAACGTGAGATGCAAAACTTGATGCCCCTCGCTCTGACGCTCTTTCGCAAACTGTTCCATTGCAGAAAAGAACGCACACACTTTCTGAATATGATGCGTGACGTAAGTATTCTCTTGCTTGAGCTCCGCAATTAGGTAAAGCACTTGCTCATCCGGTTGCTGAAACCAAGAGTGCTCACTGTTAAGTTGATCGCCCAAGATCAATCGTACGGTTTCAAATTGCATTACGGCTTCTCCGGTGACGAAGCTTTGTCACTGCTACCCATCACGATAGGCCAATCGACCATGTCCACACTATCCAAATGCGCGCCAGCACACCGACCTTGCCACCTATCGATGAACTCCATGTGCGGATCGTACATTTCGGTTTGCTTTTCGAGGTTGAATTGTCGTGAACCACGCGGATCAGCACCAACGCCTGCTAAGTATTGCCAGTTTCCCCAGTTCGATGCCACATCGTAATCAACCAGTTGTGACTCAAAGTACGCCGCGCCATAACGCCAATCGAGACCAAGTTCATGCACTAAACAACTGGCGACTAACTGTCTGCCACGATTCGACATATAACCGGTTTCATTGAGCTGGTGCATACACGCGTTCACGATAGGGAATGGCGTTTCACCTTTCTTCCATTGTTGGAAGCGATGCGCGTAAAAGCTGGTGAGTGGTGCTTGATTTTGGATGCCACCGAATCGGAAGAGCTGCCGCTTGTATCGACGTGCATACCAATAAAAGTATTCACGCCAAAGCAGTTCGAAGTAAATCCAATAGGTTGAGTCATTTGCACCATTCGCGACTTCATAACGTTTAAGCATGGCATAAATGGTTTTCGGAGAAAGACACCCATGAGCTAGCCAAGGAGAGAACTTGGTGGAGTAATCCATGCCATCTAAACCGTTGCGCGTTTGCTTGTATTCACTTGCTAGTGTTGAAGCAAAATACTGACGACAATGTTCAAGCCCTGCTCGCTCACCACCAGTAAACAGGCTTGGCTGGACGTCACGGGTCAAACTCAACGTCGGCAGTGCGAGTCCGTCTGGCAGCGGAGGCAATGTCGTTACTGCTTCTACAGGTTCGGTTAGAGCAAGTTTCTCAACCTTTTTTCGGAACTTGGTGAAGGTATCAGGAAGCGCTTCAAGCTCAAACGGTAAACCTTCAACAGAGAACAAGCTACGTACTTCACTTTGAATAACCGCTATATGGGGCGCTTCTGCCTGAATCTTATCGACCACATCTTGCTCGTCTGATCCAGCAACTGCATCCACATAGAGGTGCGTCACGCCAAGTTTGTCAGCAGCGTGCTTGATCGCTTGGTATGGATGTAAGTCAACAACCTGCAAACGCTGATTAAGTGCATTCAAAGACAAATTCAAACAATGCAGCGATTCATCCAAAAACTGCTGTTTGGCAAACCCGTACTCCGGCTCATGTGCGTATTGCTTCAGGTAGGAGGATACCTTTGGATAGCAGTATATGCAGATGAGCAAATCAACTTCTGCAGAAGCTCTTAGTAGGAGCGGATTGTCGTGCAATCTTAAATCGTTGGTAAACCAGTACAGTCCGATTGTTTTGTTCAAAAGAAGCTCCTTTTGGCTCTTTTCTATTACGCACATGCCAGTTTTTACGCATCTTCGTTGGTCACGATCAGCGCACCATCGACATTGCTCAAAACTCCATCAAACAAACCTCTTTAGTAAACAGAATGTTACGGATAATTTTATCAAATTTAATAATCAAACCTTACATTCATGAAACTGTTTGATTATTTGCTCATTTTTTTTAAGAAAACCAAGCAAAAATGACAAAAATTAAAGCGATATTGTTTTATATCCGTTACCCTTAGCCTAATTCCATTTTGCTTGTAACACCGCAGAAATGACCGACGAATTTAAGAAATCAACCGCCAATCTAAAAAAAGCGGTGCCACTAATGATAAAGAACCACGTAGCGGCGACACCTGCCAACTACGCGCTGTGGTACACCTACGTAGACAAGACGATCCCAGAGCTAAACCAAGAGTTAGATATGGTTCTGGAGAATTATGACGTCTGTCCACCCGCTATGCATAAACAGCTCTACAACAACTACGTGGCGAGCAAAGCTGAAACCAGCTTAGAAGAGCTCAAAACGAACGTCGAAGTGCTGCTGGGTGAAGTCTCTAGCTCAATGAGTGACACCATTACGGATACTTCATCCTTCTCAGACATGGTAGACAAGAGTTTCAACAAACTAGAGAAAGTTGAAGACAACAGCCTGAGCATCGAAGAAGTGATGAATGTTGTTCGTCAGCTCGTTGTTGAATCCCGCGAGATCCGCCATTCCACCAAATTCCTAAATAGCCAACTCACCACGGCCAGTGAAGAGATCTCCCGTCTTAAAAACCAGCTTGCTGAAGTACAAAAAGACGCGCTGTTTGATGGCCTGTCAAACCTATACAACCGCCGTGCTTTCGATAACGACCTGCAAATGCTGATCGACAGTAACCAAGCAATGACCTTGGTGATGTTGGATATTGATCACTTCAAAGCGTTTAACGATAACTACGGCCATTTGTTTGGCGATACAGTGATTAAAGCCATTGCGCGCCGTCTGCAACAAAGCTGCCGTGATGGTATCAGCGCTTATCGTTTTGGTGGTGAAGAGTTCGCCGTTATTATCCCGAATAAGTCGCTACGTATTGCTCGCCAATACGCAGACACTTTGCGTCGAATGATTGAGAAGCTTCGTGTCCGTGACAAACGCTCTGGCACTCAAGTGCAAAGCATTACCGCATCGTTTGGTGTGGCCGAGTTTGAAGTGGGTGATACGCCAGAAAGCTTAGTGAACAAAGCGGATAAACAGCTCTACGAAGCCAAACAACTGGGTCGCAACCGCGTGATGCCGCTGTAACGCCAGTAAAACAAACTAGCGAAAGCAATTCACACAGGCTGAAAATATAAACAAAACCCCAAGCGCTTGCTTGGGGTTTTGTCTTTCTTGGGCTGGCTCGTTATTTGTTTCTTAAATCATTAATCAATGCTGTAGCAGTAGCTTAAGAAGTAATCATCACCATTTTTCGCGGTGTATTCTTTATCTTCACTGCATGCCATTGGTTTACCTTTCTTATCGCCCTTGATTAGGCTGATCCAGTGGCGCATCGCAGTTGGTGCATTGCCGGTAAGTTCAGGGCTAAAGGTGGTGCGTGTTTCCAATTGGATATCGTCGATGTCCATCAACTCCACACAACCTGTGCCTTTGTGACAACCAAACATCACTTCTGCGTGGCTACCTGATTCGTCTTTAAACAGAATCGATTTAGGGTCTTCTTTCTCACCTGTGTACGCTACAAAATGCTTTGGGCTTTTAAGACCGCTGTGGGTACCGTCTTTGAAGTAAGCCATTACATGGCGGTAGTCGATCACGTAGCTTGATACATCTTGGTGAGAACCGTTCTCCAGTGGGAACATACGGTCTAGTAGTTGCTTCGCCTTAACTTGTTTCTCGCTCTGCTGCTCAGCACTTACCGCCTCGACGGCAAATACGGCTTCAGCGATAAATGGGCGTTCTTGTTGTTGGATGTCTTTTTTATCGAAATTCAGCATATTCATCGTCGTTTCCTCGCACTTAAACACTCTTCCTAGAGTAAAAACTTAAAACTTCCGTTTAAGTTTCAGGCAAATCTGTGAAGTGGATGGTTAATTTCCTTGCCTGCTCATTATGTAGACTAGCGAAATTTTGACTACAATTTCACAACAAAAATTTTACAATGTGAATTTTACAAAATGTCTGTGTCAAAAAGTCTTATCCGCCAATCACACTTCTTAGGGACGAAAATTCGTAACCTAAGGAAGAATAACCATTTAACGATGGAAGATTTGTCTGCGCGTTGCGTTAGGATCAATCCTGAATACGCGCCGTCGGTTTCTTATCTGTCGATGATCGAACGTGGAAAACGCGTACCGAGCATCGATATGTTGGAAGTGATCGCCGAAGTTTTCCAAAAAGAACCCGCTTGGTTTTTGGACGATGAGCCAGAGCTCGAAGCCATCACGCCCAACAAAGGTAATCGTGGCGGCATTAACGGGATGGCGCTCGAACCCAGCTTCTTGTTCTCTAACGATATCCTGCAAATCGCGATACCAGAGATGCTCTCCCAAACTGGTATCACAGGGCGTCAATTTGCTCATCTATTGATTCGAGCACACCAAGAAAACCACCAAAACCACTTCCCAGACTTAGAACGGGCAGCAGAAGAAGTGGGCTTAAAGCGACTTAATCTGTCAGTGGAAGATCTGATCGACATTGCGAAAAGCATGGGGTTGGATATTCGTTGGGTAGACCGCGCACCACAAGATGTGATTGATGAGCTTGGCGTGAGTGCAAAGCAGTTGATCACGTCGTTCATGGAAGCGCCGGGGACGATTTACCTCAACAAACGCATGCGTGATTACCCAACACGTTTGAAGTACGACTTAGCCGTGTACATCGGCCATCGGGTGCTGCACAGCAGTGACGGTATGAGTAACGTGCTGTCTATTGGGCATCAGAACAACTGGGAGCAAAGTGGTTCGCAGGTTTCAAACTCTGAGCTCAACTCACAAGACATTCTGCAAGCATGGCGCGATTTTGAGTCAAGCTTCTTTGCTGGCGCCTTGCTGTGTCCTAAAGTGCCATTTCGTCAGTTGCTTGACCGCTCTGGCTATGAAATCGATGTTCATAAAAAAGCCGGCGTTTCCCCTTCGGTCGCAATGCGTCGCATGACGGTGGTGTCACCCTACCCACACTGGCATTACTTCGATGCTTATGGTCCGGGCAAACTCAAAGCCGTGTATCGCGGTAATGGTATCCCGCTTCCTTGGGGTAACATGCGCAAGGTAAACGACCCTTGTCAGCATTGGGCAGTATTCCGTCGCTTGTCCCAACCACTGGATACCAGCTCTGCACAAATTTCGATTCTAAATGTCGGTAATGAGCCGCGTATCTACTGCTGTGAATCGGTCAACGTCTTCGACCCAGCCGGTAACAATCGTGTTCTGTGTGCAGGTATAGACCTCAACCCTGCGATTTCAGCCCAAGGTGGTGACGCTATTGCGATTGCAGAAGAGTTGAAGTCTCTATGTGTATCGTCAGGCGGTAGTACTGTGATTCCTCAGCACATTAAGAAAGATCTCACCACGATAGCTAAGATACTCAATATCAACTGGATTGAACGTGGGATTCAAACTCAAGCTCGATTGATTTGTTCGAGAGGTGCGGTATGTCCAAGACAGCCAAGTTGTTACAACAAATGTGGCGATTCAGGGGAAGCGGGCGATGAGGTGCAAATTCTTGACCTCTAGAAAGAAAAAACGCCAATCACAATAAAGGTGATTGGCGGTATATATCTGTGAACAATGTGTATTCACTAACAACGTCAGTTGGCTAGGTGACCCTCGGCTTAATAAGGGTCAATCTGTATAAAGCACGATGCGTGCCAACTTTTAAAACTCCGTTTTTTCTTCGATCTTGATGCATATTGGTGCTTTATTGAGCACACATTTTGCAAATCGCAGTTGCAAAATGCAAATTAATGCAAAATATGCTACTGCACACATTGCTACTAATCCCTTTATCAGCAAATCAGCGTTTAAATAAGAAAGACTGTCAAAATGAAAAAGCCCCGTAGGTATACGAGGCTCTAACTGTCTGTATTCTAACGTTGCATTTCACTCATAGACGTTGCTTTGCAAGCCTACTTTGTTTTAAACGCTACCCACCATAGTGTTTTTGTTGATACATACGCTCGTCTGCGATTTTCATCATCTGCTGCGGTGAGGTCATTTCTGGATCAAACATGGCGTAGCCCATACTGGTTCGTAAATAGATCAACTCTTCGTCATAGATAACTGGTGTTGAGCACAATGCAAATCTCAGTTTCTTCAACAAGGCTTGAATGTTCTCTTCCGTCTTTGGATTGTGTACAACCACCAAGAACTCATCACCGCCCATCCGCGCCACGATGTCAGAGCGACGCAGACTGCTTTTGATCCTTTCTGCACACGCTACTAGCACTTTATCGCCCGCATCATGACCATAGGTATCATTAATGTGTTTGAAATGGTCGAGATCGATGTTGATCAAAGCGAAGCTGTAACGCTTTTTGTAGCGCTTCGCGATTTCGAACTGTTGCTTGTATGACTGCATAAAGTAGCGTCGATTTGGCAATTGCGTTAGCTCATCGTGCAACGCTCGGCTATCGGCGACGATGTATAAGCGATAAATCACAATCAGCGCAATACTCATCGCCAACACGATGGGATAACCTACTAAGCGAGCCAGTTGTAAAATATACCAAGGTACTTGCTGCTCTAACCGGTCATCCGAGTAAACGGCGAGGCTCCATCCTCCGTATGGGAAGTGAACCTGCTCTTTTGCGTATATTTGTCGGCTTTTGCTTGGCTGGCCGAAAAACACATCACCGAATTCACCTCCGCTGTCGTACCCGCTGATAGTCATGTGATAGCGGTAAGAGAAATCAATCACACCGGTTTCTCGGAGCAAGCTGTCAAAATCAATAACAGCGCTTATCACCCCCCAATAATCATCATTAAAAGGCGGATCTCGAAAAACGGGCACACGCACAATCAGCCCTAAACCGCCTTGCACCAACTTAACTGGCCCCGCTATGAATATCTCTTCAATGTCTTTGGCCTTTTGTACTTGGACCCATTGCTCAGGGACGGTGCGATAATCAAGCCCTAAAACGCTCTCATTGCCTTGAAGAGGGAAGAGATAACGAACGATGTCGTTTTCCGCGATGCCAATAACGGAAATGCGCTTACTCTTGTTCAGGATACGGTTAACCGCGATATTCAGCTTGCGCTCTTCTTCATTGGGTAGCAAAGTGATGAGAGTGGCAAGTGTGCTCGCGTTGTAGATGTCAGCCATGAGTTCCGCTTCCAAATTGGAACGGAGAATGGAAAGTTGTTCTTTGGCCTCAACTTGAACTCGCTCTTGATGGAGGTTTTGCTGGTTTCGGTGCAACAGCTCGATAACCCCAACAGACAAGGCAAAAAAAGTGAGGAAGAACAATGCAAAATAACACTGTTTTCTGGGTGAATAACGCATTTGTTCCCCACTAGCTCGTAGCTATTCGCCACGAAGCTTTATATTTATTGTTAAAATACTTATTTAATTTAAGAATAACCAATACTTATCGGAAAGGTAATAAATATCGAACCTTTTTATAAATGAGACAGGTAAAGTGAGATGCAAGTACAAGGTGATTTATTTAAAAGCTCATTTTGGCAAGAAGTAGCACAGGGAAAGATCTACTATGATCCTAACTTTCTGAGTCAATTAGACGCTGATCGCTACTTTTCGCAACTCCGCTCTACCTTACCTTGGCAACAAGAAAGCATCATGATGTTTGGTCGTTCTGTCTTGCAACCTCGCTTGCAAGCTTGGCATGGCGATGTGGATTACACCTATTCAGGATTAACCATGGCACCACACCCTTGGACACCTGAACTGACAGAACTTAAGTCGCGCAGTGAGGCCATCGCTGAAGTGCAGTTCAACTCAGTATTAGCCAACTTATATCGCAATGGACAAGACTCCATGGGATGGCACCAAGATAACGAGCCAGAACTAGGGAAAAATCCTGTTATCGCATCGATTAACCTCGGTGAAACCCGCCGATTTTTACTGCGAAATTTACATTGTAAAACCCAGATAGAATATGAACTTAGCCACGGTTCCTTACTTATTATGGCGGGTGAGCTTCAGCACCACTGGAAGCATGCAGTACCAAAAACAGCCAAAGCAAAAGGCGAACGTATTAATCTGACTTTCCGCCATATCGTGACCAACTATTGACTGAGTTATTACATAGCAAACAAGCATTGATGGTAGGTTTGAATTCTAGCTTTCTAACGGAATGTGTTTATGCGTATCAAACCTCTCAGCTTAGCCGTGTTGCTTTCATGCTCACTGGCTTTCCAAGTGCAAGCCGCGCAAGAGTCTCCTGTTTTGACCTATTCACAATCCGCTCAGTTAATTAAAGATACCTATGAATCTCGGCTCTACACACTGCCTGCGTTTCGTGAAGGGCACTTTGGCCTTCGAATGTATCGCCAAACCCTAGATGACAAATACCTTCCAGCGGTTTGGACAGACATGGCACAAGTCGCCAGTCGCCAGTCGCCTGAACCATTTTGCCAGCGATGTCACCACGCAAGAACAGATCTTCCTCTATTCAGAAGAGCGCCTCGCGAATTACCACGACCAGGAAGATGAAAGAGGTCAGCGCCGCTATACCGTGACCAAGCATCAGCCAGAATATTTTTATTTAGGCGTGGATTTGCTAGGAGCAATGGCGAGAGCAGATGAATATGGCTTAAAACACAAGCAAGATAAGACCTTGAGAAGTGTCTTGCGACGCTATGATTTCGCTCGATACGCCACTGATCCTGAGATGATTGAAGCATGGGCTGCGCAGTTAGCGAATCAGGTGTATTGGTTGCGACAGCTTGGAGAGCAAGATGTGGTGGCGCAGTTTACCAAAGCCTTCCGTAGCACGTATCCTGATAGCCAAGACAAGAAACTGTCACCTCAGCAATACAGCAACAAAATTTATGGTATGACGCACATCATCTTTGGCGATTCGCAATACTACCAAAAGCAGGTGAATGAAGCGGATCACCAATGGATTTATGACTACTTTCGCGACAACATTGACACCATCATCCTGCGTTCAAAAGAAGACGTGATAGCGGAAGTTGGGATTACTTTCTTGTTGGCTGGTTTGGATGACGACCCAGTGGTTGATAAAACACGTCAGGCGATTCAAGGCGCAATCAATACCGAACAAGGCATGATTCCCTCGGTGGAAGGCGATTACGATCTAAAATACGGAGAACACCGCAACGTATTAGCTATTATGCTGCTCGATTGGCAAGGTGTGCATCAAGCACCGACAGTGAAAAACCAACCTTACGCCTTTGAATCCTTGCCTTATGGTCTCATGCCAAAGAAGACTGAACAGTCGCGATAAACGAACAGCAACAGCAATCATTAAAAAGCAGAGTGATTAACTCTGCTTTTTGATCACTTGTTCGTAGCGTACTAAGCGAAAATCCTGAAACCCTTGCATGACACTTAATATCATCGGATTCTCAAAAAACTGCTCACTAGTTCCTGCATAAAACGTCACGCTGTGGCTGTAACAACACTTCTCTAAAAAGCAGTCTTCCATAAACTGATTCAAACTGTGGTCTCGGATCGGGAAGTAAACCGTCAAACCTTTACTGATTTCAGCAATATGAGAAAGCAATGCCGTTCGGATGGTTTTAGTGAGGAACACCACACTCACCAGATAAATCGCATTCTGCTTTTGTTCATAAAGAATGTGCCCCACCAGCATTTTTTTGTAGTAGAAGCAAAATACCTTTGGTTGCGTGAGATGCAGAGCGTCTAATGTATCCGTCACCGCACTGCCGTTTTGCCGATGATGTGACTCACAAATCAACTGTTTGTCATCTTCGTCCAGCTTTTCAAAAGCGACATGGCTACGATGAGTAATCTCATAATCGTACACAGTGCTTAAGTTCTGAAAATTCACCGGGTGTTGCAATGCCTTCTTGACGCTTTTTAGCTCTTGCTCATCATAATGATAAAGCTGCTGAAAGAAGTGAGCGATACCTAGGCGGCGTAACAGTGTCGGTTCTATTCGCCCCCTTTCCCACTGACTGAGAGTGGCTTGATTCAAACTTGAAAACACACGATGAGCGGAAGAAAGTAACTCGGCCAAGGCATCTTGCGAATATTTAGATTTTTTCCTGAAATGTTTTAGTGCATCTGCAAAATGAGCGCGTTCAAACTGCATGCTCTCTCCTAGCCAACTTATTGTAATTTAGAATTTTATTTATCTTTATAAATTAGAATAGACAACAAATTGTCTTTTGGTAGAACCTTATTTAGAAACCACCATACCTTTATTAGAAAGTGTTGGCTGTAACGCCTTCGGGGTAATTCTCGTGCAGAGGCGCAAGTTCACTTTCAAACCCGACGCGACTGCCCCTTGGGATCACCACAAGTCCACCTTCGGTAATAAAGAATTGCTCACTGTCTTTTTCCGGCTTTTCACCAATGACCGTGCCCGGAGCGATATGAACATCCTCTTCGATGATTGCACGGGTAATTCGGCTATTCGCCCCAACTTGGCAGCGCCCCATGAGCACCGCTTCATGCAGGATACTGTTTCTGCCCAAGTCACAGTCAACACCAATCACTGAGCGGATAGAACAAGCTCCTTCAATGTGACATCCTGACGCGATGTAACTGTCTTTAATGCGCCCTTTAATGCCGTCAATTTCATTGCGTTGACAAGGTCTATCTGACTGCGCTTTTTCACTTAACAGCGGCTCTGATTGAGATTTTTTCAAACGGTGGTTTTCCGTCAACAACATCATTTGTGCACGCCAATAGTCGTCAACATTATTCAATCCATGCCAGTACATAGGCGTTTGCTCTGAATAAAGAACTCCGAGATCAAACAACTCAACCTTCACACGACGAGCCATTAGACCAACAATATCCTTAGTCAGATCATGCTGACCATCGAGCTTTTTCGCGTTGGTAAACAATCCCTTTACTAACACTGGACGTTGAAACAGATAGTTCTCTGTCAGCACCATGGCAAAGCCCGGCTTGTTTGGTATTTCTGCAGGATGTTCTGGTTGATGTTGAATACTCACAACTTGACGTTGAGCATCCAGTTCTACGACATGATATTTCGAGGCTTGCTCGACTGGCACCTGTACGACAACCAAAGTCAGTTCTGCTTTTTGGATTTGGTGGTATTGAAGTAACGAGGCAATGTAGTTGCGATGAATTTGCTCACCACCAACCAACAACACATGTTCATCGGTCGGATGATTGATCGAATCAAGATTCTGCAACAGTACATCGGTCCAATTTTGTTCCAATGTAGGCAAGAGCCTTGTTTGAGGATAAGTAGTTTGAGGATAAGTCGGCTCAAGCACTTCGATGCGTGCTTGATAGTTTTGCCACGCCTGTTCGATATGAGTGTTTAACGCAGCACAATGAAAGCGGGTTAAAACCAGATTTCGTTTAACGCCTGCCTGAATCAGATTACTTAAAGCAAAATCAATCAAACGATGAGATCCCGCAAACTGCGTGACCGATTTACAACATGTTTCTGTGAGAGGCCCTAGCCCTGTCCGCTCTCTATCGGCAAGCACCACCGATACGACTTTTGACGTCACGCTCTTCCTCCTTGTCATATTAACAAATTAGAAAGTAAGCCCAAACCGTACGGCAATACTATTCGATATAAGGAGCAAATGACTCAGAAATGAATAATACAGAGCGATGTACTCTTAAATATTTAACCAACCTCTCATTCGGTAGCCTAATAAAATAAAACCCACCAAATTGGCGGGTTTCATTAAAGTATTTTATGAGCTGGTATTCCTTTATAGCGAGATAAAGATACCCGCCAAACATGCACTCATTAGGTTAGCTAGCGTGCCTGCTGCTACCGCTTTCAAACCCATGTTCGCTACGTCTTTACGACGCTCTGGAGCCATCACACCGATAGAACCAAGTTGAATGGCAATAGAACCGATGTTTGCGAAACCACACAGCGCAAACGTGATAATCACTTGCGTGTGTTCAGTCAGCGTTGCTTTATGTTGTACGAAGTCGATGAATGCCACGAATTCGTTCATTACGATTTTCTGACCGATGTAAGAACCAGCCGCTAGAACTTCGTGACTAGGCACACCAATCAACCAAGCAAGAGGAGCAAATAGGTAACCAAAGATTGCCTGTAGCGTGATACCCGCAAAGCCGAACATTTCGCCTAGGTTTTCTAGACCCGTGTTCACCATCGCAATCACACTCACAAACGCGATCAGCATTGTACCTACCGCAACCGCGACTTTCATACCGCCCATCGCACCGCTTGCTAGCGCGTCGATCACGTTGCTCTCTTCTGATTTGTCTAGCTCGATGTTGTTGTAATCACTTGGTGTTTGACGCTCTGGCACAATGATTTTTGCCATCAACAAGCTACCTGGTGCTGCCATGAAGCTTGCTGCGATTAGGTATTTCAGCTCTACACCTAAACCTGCGTAACCACCTAGAACACTACCCGCTACTGATGCCATACCACCCGCCATTACCGCGAACAGTTCTGAACGAGTCATGTTTTGCAAGAAAGGACGGATAAGAAGTGGCGATTCGCCTTGAGATAGGAAGATGTTACCTGTTGCAACAAGAGATTCTGCTTTGCTGGTACCCAAGAATTTTTGGATTGCACCACCGATAAATTGAATCACTTTTTGCATGATACCCAAGTAGTAAAGGGCAGAGATAAGAGCGCTGAAGAAGATAATGATAGGAAGAACGCGAACCGCGAAGATGAAGCCAGTAGAAGCAAGGTCACCAAAGAGGAATTTGATGCCTTCATCGGCAAAACTTAATAACCCTGCAACACCACTACTCAAACTCGCCAGTGCCGCTTGCCCCCAAGGGAAATAAAGCACTAAAGCTGCAAAACCCATTTGAAGCAACAATGCTCGAGACACGGTTTTCCAATTGATTGAAGAACGGCTCTCTGACAGCAGGAACGCACAACCTAGTAGTGCAACAATACCAAATAGACTAAATAGAACACTCATGAATCGGACCTACTGAACGTTGAAAAAGAAAGGAGCGCCAAAAGCATTGGCAGAAGAAAGAGACAACGTATCGAGTGACCATGCACTCGCAGATCCAGATTGGAGGAAGAACGGATAGTTCGACATCTTATTTTTACCTTATACAAGCAATTGAACGTAGCTGGTCCGGTCCGTGGGGTCATTCACTGCTAGAGAGTTCGTAACTCATCTCGCTCCATGTGACGGCTTGTATGGGTAAGGGTCCTGAACAACGAACCCTAATTCCCGCTTAAACGGGTCGCAAGTATAGCCATCAAAACGAGAGTTTCATCACATTTATTTACGCAAACGTTCAAGCGTTCATAATTTAAGCAAAGATGCCTTTTTATGGTCATACTTGTAGGGAAAATAGGGGTATTAGGAGGGAAAGATAAGATGAAATGGCCAAAAATGAACAATAAATGTTCAGTTGAACACCAAAGACCAAAAATGAGCAATTTTGCTCTCGCCAATCTATGGATTTTGGATATACAATTTGGAACGCTTCATTCCGAAGCCTCTGTGTATTCAGAGCATCATGATGCCGAGATGGTGAAATTGGTAGACACGCTAGCATGAGGTGCTAGTGCCTTTGGTGTGAGGGTTCGAGTCCCTCTCTCGGCACCATTCCTTTCTTTACAAAGAAATTTAGAGTGTAATGCAAAGTTCTAAGCAGGCAAAACAATCCGCGGACGCTAATCAATTACTTAGCGAACTTGCGGTGCACGCTTTATTACACCTGCACTTCAAAATCCACGCGTCATCGCGAATTATCCCCTTAAAAGAACGTAACGACCTGCTCCAGAAGTGGTTAAAACCGAAACTAAAAAGCAATCGCTACAAACTGATTAAAAAGCCATTAAAGTCTCTGACTCAACAGGCAAAAGGGGAAAATGGCAATTTAGAAGCCTTACTCGAACGTTGTGTAGGTGCCGATAAACCAGGAAACCCACAGCCTCACCTCGACAGTTACCTACTGTTGATCAATGAAGTTGAGAAAAAACTGGGTACGACTGTACTACTTTCTCGTCCGGAAGATGTGGATCTTTCCCACGACCAACATGGTTGCTTGTTGTGTGTGTTGTCAGAGAACTTAAACCAACATTTCGACGACAATAACGCCTTAATTGCACCAATTTCGATGCTTTTCCGTGGGCCAATGAGCCAACGTTCGTTGTTCCTAGGTAGTATTTATGCGAACAACACCTTCAATTACGAAGTGTTGTATCAAGACGAGCAATTTGTGCGAATCACGCTAGAGTTAGCGTAATCGCAAACGGCAAAGATAAAAAAGGCTGCGAACACCGCAGCCTTTTGCTTTTCTAGAAACCCATCTTAGTCAATATTATGAAAACGTGCAGTGAAGTGACGAAGCACTGGCGGCTCGTAATCAAAGGTTAACCCCTTCAACTCATGCGCTCGGTCCTTCAACTCAATGATAGCATCGGCGATGTAGTCCATATGGTCGTTGGTGTACACACGACGCGGAATGGTCAAACGCATCAACTCTAGCTCAGAGGCTTTCTGTTCACCGGTTTCCGGATCTCGACCAAGCAACAGTGAACCAATCTCTACCGCTCGAATCCCCGCCTCTAAGTACAAAGCATTACACAACACTTGTGCAGGGAATTGCTCTGGTGGGATATGAGGCAAAATCTTAGCCGCATCAACAAAGACGGCATGACCACCGGTTGGATATTGAATTGGAATGCCACCTTCACGCAGACGCTCACCCAAGTACTGAACTTGGCTGATGCGGTAGTGAAGGTAATCCTCATCAGCGCCTTCATACAAACCACGAGCCAAGGCTTCCATATCACGTCCAGCCATACCACCGTAAGTGACAAAACCTTCCATCGGAACGCAACGTGTTTGTACAGCTTGGAATAGCTCTTGGTGATCGCGAATACAACACATACCACCAATGTTCACCATTGGGTCTTTCTTCGCTGACATGGTGAGCATATCGCCGTATTGGTACATCTCACGGATGATTTCCAGAATCGACTTGTTTTCGTAACCCGCTTCACGCTGCTTGATAAAGTAAGCGTTTTCGCAGTAGCGAGCTGAGTCGATCACCACAGGGATATCGTATTTGGTTGCGATTTCGTACACGCTGCGCATGTTTTCCATCGACACAGGCTGACCGCCAGAGCTGTTGCACGTGACCGTTGTAATGATCGCACAGATGTTATGAGAGCCATGTTCTTCAATCGTTGCCACCAGCTTATTGAGGTCAAAGTTCCCCTTCCAGTCGTATGGCGTGGTGGTGTCAAACGCTTCTTCCGTCACTACGTTTATCGCTTTACCGCCATTGAGTTCAATGTGGCCCGCTGTAGTATCGAAGTGGTAGTTTGAGATGAACACTGGTGTCTCACCTCCACGAACCTGACGCATGCGCTCAATCAGAGCTGGGAATAAGATTTGCTCGGCACCACGGCCTTGGTGTGCTGGCACAGTAAGCTTGTAACCAAAGAAATGCTCTACTGCATCACACAAGTTGTAGTAGTTGCGACTCCCCGCGTAGGACTCATCACCCATCATGATGCCTGCCCACTGATTGTCACTCATAGCACCAGTGCCAGAGTCGGTCAGCAGGTCGATGTAAACATCATCACTGCGAAGAAGAAATGGGTTAAAACCCGCTTGTTTAAGGGCAACTTCTCTGTCAGCCAATGTCGTCATTTTGATTGGCTCAACCATTTTAATGCGGAACGGTTCTGGGATACGTTTCATTATTAATTTCCTTATACGCATTGCTTTGCGCGAATAAGCGCAATCTGCTTCAATTTCTTGATTTTTATTAGAAAAATAGAAAGGTTCAATGCGGGCGCATTGAGGAAATTAACGAACAGAGATTTTACTGAGAAGGGACAAACCGTAATCGAGGTTATACCAGAACGACAGCACTAAACGGCTATCAAGAATATCCTTAATTCTCGTCATTCTCGTCCTCCTGATCTAAGTGAAGTAAAGGTCAGCGACACTGCGCCGCCGACCTTTCCACTATAGAGCAAGATTTAAACAATTTTCAGTGAACCCGCCCTCACTTTTCATACCAATAAACTATAAAATTCCAAGTTTTTAAGGACTTATTGGCAACCAGTTGCAGGTAGAAACCTCAATATAATTAGGGCTACTTATTGCAAATCACCCTGCGGCACGACGCTTGACTCTGCGTTTGATATTCTGCTCTTTCACCATGTAGTCGAACAGAGGTGCGAATAAGTTGGCAAACAAAATCGCTAACATAATGCCCTCTGGGTAAGCAGGGTTGAGCACTCGGATAAATATCGTCATCACACCAATCAAGATCCCGTAAGCCCATTTACCACCATTGGTGAAGGCAGCCGATACTGGGTCGGTGGCCATGAAGAAAGTGCCGAACGCGACGCCACCAATCACAAAGTGCCAATAGAAAGGCATAGAGAACATGGGATTGGTATTCGAGCCAATTACATTAAGCAGTAGCGACGTCACTGCTAAACCAACAAAAACACCCGCAACAATCCGCCACGAGGCGATCTTCATAAAGATCAGCACCAGACCAGTAAGCGCGATCAGCAGGGTCGAGACTTCTCCCATAGAGCCCGGCAAATTACCGACGAAAGCGTCCATCCAAGAGATAGGTTGACCTGTCATGTTGTTGGTCAAAGCGCTCTGACCCCCTTCGTACCATTGGCTCAACGGTGTAGCGCCAGAATAACCATCTGCCGCGATCCAAACCGCACCACCAGACATATTGGCTGGATAGGCGAAGTACAAGAACGCACGCCCTGCCAATGCGGGGTTTAAGAAGTTACGTCCCGTACCACCGAAGATCTCTTTCGCCACCACGATACCAAAAGTGATACCCAGTGCGGCTTGCCACAACGGAATGGTAGGCGGGAGAATTAACGCAAACAGAATGGAGCTAACAAAGAAGCCTTCATTCACCTCGTGCTTGCGGACGATAGCAAACAGCACTTCCCAAAAACCGCCAACTACAAACACAGTCGCGTAGACAGGCAAAAAGTAGGTTGCACCGACCAGCATTTTACTCGCCCAACCCGCTTGGCTGGCAGCTTCTACTGAACCCCAAACCCAACTCAGCCCCCAAGAGGCATCAATGGCTTGTTGAGCGGCAGCTTGGTCAAGACCATAAAGCAGAGCATCGCTGGATTGCTGACCGATGTTATACATACCCCAAAACATCGCGGGGAATACGGCTAACCACACCATGATCATGATGCGCTTCAAATCGATACTGTCTCGAACATGGGTTACGCCGTGGTTCACTTTACCCGGCGTGTAAAAAAGGGTTTCAACAGCTTCGAAGAGTGGGTAGAACTTGTGGTATTGGCCTCCCGGTTCAAACTTTGGTGAGACCTTTTCAAAATAATGCTTCAGACTCATAACGTCTCCTCCTCTAAAGAGTGTTACGAGCCGCTATCAAAAGCGATCGTTTTTAGCCTGTTTAACTCCCCCATTACGTATTTATCTGTTGGCACAGAAGACCTTACTATTATGTAAACCGTGAAAGGCGTGCTTATACTCAATCAATAACAAAACAATGGAGTGGATTATGAAGTTAAGGATGATGTGGACCGCGATGATGTCGTTGGCCGCTTTTTCATTTGCAGGTAACGCATTGGCCGTGGACAAGCAAATGTCTCCTGGTTTGAAGAAGAAAATGCAAGCCATCTGTGGCTCGAAAGGCGGTGTCCCTGGAGGTTGGCAAGTGGCGAAAGTGACACCGGATGCAGAGCGCTCGCTCAGCATGATTCTGCATCAAATGAATGCGACGGATAAGTTAAAGCAAATCAATGATGTCAGAACTCAAATCGTCGGCGGTACACACTATGCGATGGAGTTTGAGCTTAAAGATGGAGAAGTCTGGAACGCGATAGTTCTGCACAGTGCTCGCGGCGATTACATGATCGAGAGGCACGCCAAGAAAGGTGAACTCTGCCCTAAAGATGGCAACTCCTAATTCCCAGACTCAAATACAATAAAGGCGACAGTTACGTCGCCTTTGTTTTATGCCGTTTTCGCTTCTATCTTCTCATTCACTTTATCGCAAATGTATTCCCCAATCGGCATTGCAGATGTCGCTGCAGGAGAGGGGGCGTTGCAAACGTGTAGGCTTCTTGCGCTCTCGGCAAACAAGAAATCATGAACCAAAGTGCCATCGGATAACACTGCTTGCGCGCGAATACCCGCAGGATATGGTTTGAGATCGTCGACCTTGATGCTTGGGCAATATTTGTTGACCAACTTGAGGTAGCCCGGCTTCCACCACGAGTTCTTAAACTCATCCAGTCCGGTTTTTAGATGCTTTTGTGTCACCTTCCAAAAGCCGGAGAAACTGAGCATTTGCATGGTATCTTGCAAGCTGAAGTTAACCTTGTCGTACCCTTCTCGCTTCCAGCCTTGCACCGCATTTGGGCCAACAGTCACACTGCCATCAATCATGCGAGTCAGGTGGACACCCAAAAAAGGCAAATCAGGGTCGGGAATTGGATAAATAAGATGATTCACCACTTGGTCGTGTTTGCTATCTAAGCGGTAGTATTCACCACGATAAGGGATGATCTGAAAATCGGTTGGAATACCCATCATCTTAGTCATACGATCCGCCATCAAGCCGCTGCAAGTAACCAAGAACTTGGCATTGAGCTGCATGGTTTGACCGTCTGAAGTGCAGGTCAGTTGGACTTCTTCGTCCTTCTCTTCGGCAGCCACCACTTTGGTTCTCAGGCTAATTTGACCTCCGAGCTTTTTGAACTCTTCCGCCATCTGCTCAGTAACAAAACGATAATCGACAATACTGGTGGTTTTGACATAAATCGCGCCCAAGCCTGTGATGTTTGGCTCAGCCAGCTTGAGTTGAACTTGATCGAGTAGCTTTACGTCGATGCCGTTGACATGGCAGCGCTCATAGAGGGCATTCATGCGTTCGACTTCTTGCTCGTTGGTCGCAACCAGTAACTTGCCACAGTTCTCCACCGGAATATCGTGCTGAGCACAGAACGAAATGGTTCGCTCTACCCCACGCTTACAAAAATCCGCTTTTAAGCTGCCCGGAGCATAGTACACCCCGGCATGAATCACGCCGCTATTGTGTCCGGTTTGGTGCTTGGCAAAACCGGACTCTTTCTCAACCAATAAAATGGATTTGTTTGGGTGACGCTGCTGCAGTTGCCATGCCGTCGACACACCAACGATACCGCCACCAACAATGATGTAGTCATAGACTGATTTCATACGACCTCTTATAAAACCGATAGTTGAGATTGTTGCAATTTGAACTTGCGACCACTGTAAATGAACATCGCGATAAATACCGCGCAGCTTGCCACACGAACCAACATTGGGATGTCGTGCCAAACCAGCAATGTACCCACCACTACCAACAAGAGACGCGTCAGAATGTTTAGAGGACCTTCCAAGTAGCCTTCAATCGCACCAATCAATGCATAGGTTCCGATGATGGCGAAGAAGCCCACGGTAATCACCGACGTTACATCCCAACTTACTAAGCCTGTGTAAGCAATCAACAACGGTACAAGATACAAACCTTTGGCAATTTTCCACGCCATCAAACCGGTACGCATTGGCGGTGTTTTAGCAATGGTTGCCGCAGCAAATGCGGTCAAACACACAGGAGGTGTAACGTTGCTGTCTTGCGATAACCAGAAGATGATGAGGTGAGCAGCCAGCAACGCCAAGCCTACCGCTTCCATACCCAAACTTTGCTCTAGTAGGGTTTCCATAAAGTCCGCAGGCACTAGCGCCACCATTTCTTTTGCGGTTTCCAACGCCATTGGTGCGTTAAGTAGTTCCAGCTTTTCTGGCGCCGCCAACATAAATATGGCTTTTGCTTGTTCAGGCAATTGACCTGATACCATCAATTCAAGCAATTGGTTTTCGGCAATTAACTTGTAAAGCGCAGGGGCAGACAGTGTACCCAATACAATATACGCCGCTGTCACAGGTAAACCCATACCTAAAACAAGAGAAGCGAGCGCAATCAGAACGATCATGATGAACAAGTCACCATTCGCCCAACCGTCGATCATCAATGAGAACGTGTTGCCGATACCCGTTGTGCTGATCACATTGATCACCAGACCAATACCCACCAGCAATACGGCAGTTGTCGCCATGTTTTTCGCGCCTTGCGAAAGTGCTTCGATGATCGCTTTTGGTCCCATCTTGTGATCTTTCGAGAACCAAGACGCCACCACCACTGAGATGATCGATAAGCCAGCAGCATAAGTTGGCGTAAAGCCTTGAACTAAAAGAGTAACTAACACCGCTAGTGGGATAAGGTTGTGCCAACCGCTGATCAACACTTTCAGTAAAGATTCATCGCTGGTAGTGATCTTTTGAACGCCGCTGCGTTTGGCTTCAATACGCACAAAGAACGCAACAGACAAGAAATAGATAAGAGCAGGGATGAAAGACACCGCGATAATATCAACATACGGAATTTGCGTGTAAGACGCCATGATGAAAGCACCCGCTCCCATCACTGGTGGCATCAACTGACCACCTGTCGAAGCTGCAGCTTCAACCCCCGCAGCAAAGCGCGAAGGGAAACCTGCTTTTTGCATCAACGGAATACTGATAACACCGGTTGAACCCGTATTTGCCACACTAGAGCCTGATACTGACCCCATCAACCCGGAGCCAATCCCCGCAATAAACCCCGGACCGCCGATGATTTTGCCAGCCGCAGCACGTGCCACATTGATGATGTAATCGCCGACACCAGAGCGAACAAGAAACGCACCAAACAGAATGAACATAAATACGAAAGTCCAACTGATGCGCGAGATAGAGCCAAACATGCCCTCAGAAGAATAAAAGCTACGGTAGAGCAAAGTTTCCATGCTCAAACCCGGGAAGTGGAAAATGCCTGTCGCCCACTTACCCCAAAACACAACGTAACTGAGACACACCACAATCAACACTGGAATAAACCAGCCCATGGTGCGTCGAATCAGTTCGATAACAATCAAAATTGCCATGATGGCGAAGACCCAATCGCTGGTCACGAACTTCACACCGCGTTCGTACAGCGCATCTTCGGCATAAGGAATGTAGAGCAAACACGCGACCGCGCCCATAGCAATCAACACATCGATACCGAGTGCAACCTTACTCTGCTTGAGAGAGATATGAGCCGGATACCAAAGCGCACAAATCACCGCGAAGCCAGCAAAGTGGGTCGCGGAAATCCATAACTCTGGTAACGTCGATAAGGTATTAAACCAAATGTGCAAAGCAGACAACACCACGCCAAACACTGTGATTGTGATGGTTACCCACAGAAAATCAGTGCGCGTGGGCAGCTCAAATTTCTGCAATTCCTTTTCTATTGAGTCGCTCATCTCATACTCCAAGCTCTGGCGGCTTTTTCCATCTTAGAAATCGGTAGGGATAAAATGCCCCGAGCCAAAACTCGGGGCCAAGTTAGCGTTATTTCGCCATTAGGTCTGATGGGATTTCGATGCCCATTTCTTTGTAGTAACGCGCCGCACCTGGGTGAAGGGGCACTGGCAAGCCAGCAATCGCTTTCTCAATCGCCATTGCTTTGGTTGCTTTGTGGATCCCTTGTAGGAAAGGCAGGTTCTCGTAGATCGCTTTGGTTAGCTGGTAAACGTCTTCTTCCGAGATATCTTCACGAACTGCCAAGAAGTTTGGCTGTGCAATGGTGGTGATCGGCTTATCTAGACCCGGGTACGTGTTCGCTGGGATCTCGTACTTCGTCCATAGGTTGTAATTGCCGTTCGCCTCTTTGATTTGTTCGTCAGTAAACGAAAGAATCGAAATGTCTTTACCCAGCGCAGCAAAAGCTTGAGTAACCGCACCAACAGGTACACCTGCAGGCGTGTTCATACCGTCAATGGTGCCGTTTTGAAGTGCACTCGCACTACCGCCGTAGCCCATGTAAGCAAGATTGAATTTATCAGGGTCTACCTTCAGACCTTTCATGATTTGGCGACCAGAGTTTTCAGTACCTGAGTTCTTCTTACCGATAGAGAACTTCTTGCCATCTAGGTTGTTCAGGTCTGTCACTGTGCCCGTTTTTGCTAAGTCAGAACGAACAATAAAGTGCTCAACGTTTTGCCACAACATAGAGACCGAACGCAGCTGTTCTTGGCGACCGCTTTTCTCATAAGGACCTTCGCCAGACCAAGCCCATGCACCGTAAAGACCTTGTAGAATCGCGAACTGTGCTTCATTTTCGTTCAGCAGTTTGACGTTTTCACCAGAGCCCGCAGAGCTGATTGCAGAAAGGGAGAAGTGGTGCTTTGGTGCCAATTTCACTTTGCTTAACGTCGCCAACGCTACGCCCACAGGGTAGTAAGTACCACCAGTCGATGCCGTTGCAAGAATGTAGCTACGATCTTCTGCCGCAGCGTTAGCAGCAATACCAAAAGAAGTCACAGCGACAGCCAAAGCTTTTACCAGCTTATTCATTTTCATTATTACTCTCCGTGTAGTCGTTTCACGATTTGGGATTTACATCATGTTAAATCTTTATTAACAACACATTCCCTAGAGCAATTGAAATGCCAACTTTTAACCCTTTGTATTTATTGAACTAAGTGCTGAAAGACATCAAAAATGAGCAAAATTATGCTGATTTGATAGCAAAGTAATGAGCAAGATCTTGCTCATTGAAGAGAAGAAGGTTGCACGCCTAGATCGCAAAAGGTTAATAAAATGTGATCAAGACAAAATAAATGCACGATTCACTAATAAGCAATATTTTGCCGATGCAATTTTGGATTGAACTGCAACTAGTGAGCGTCTTAACAATAAGAAGAAAAAGCGCATCATTCTAAACTGCTCACTTTATCAGCGGAGGTTTATAGCCTAAACGACTACAAATAGCACAAAATTACAGCAAAACAAGCCATGTTACAGAAATGAAAAGTCATTTATTCTGATTTTGAATTTAAAAACCAGTTCGATCCACCAGTTCAGAAACAAACATTGACCGTATCAACTTATTTTCTACTTCGGGGTTGTGCCAATAGCCCTATGTTCGTTAGGGTAACAACACGCCAAGGCAAACGTATTCCTTGGTATTTTTTCGTCATTAAGGATCACCCATGTCAGCAACTGCGCAATTACAATTCGCTTTAAAACGCCCATCTGGCGTTGCTGCTGCGATCCTCCTGCTCTCTCTGAAACTGATTCAGAGCTGACAGGCTATATCTAAACTTTCTGTCAGCTTGAGAAGAAGCTGACGGGAACACCACATACTCCTCCCATTCCTTTCAGTTTCTTCCAAGCGAAACATAAGAGGAATAACAATGTTAAGCGCACGCAATATCGCCGCTTTGGGCTTCATGACTTTCGCCATGTACTTAGGCGCAGGTAACCTGATCTTCCCTCCATTTTTGGGTTATCAAGCAGGTGAAAACTTTCTGAGCGGGATGTCTGGCTTCCTCTTAACGGGCGTAGGTCTGCCTGCGATGGCACTGGTGATGGTGGCTATCGTAAACGGTTCAGACAAATTAACCGCTGCCCTACCTAAACCTTTGGCGACCAGTTTTTGGGTAATGGTATTTATCGTGATTGGCCCTGCGTTCGTAATACCACGGGCGATTACCGTCGCTTACCAATTCAGCTTTGCACCAATGTTTGGAGATGCCGCTTTGGTGCCTTTCACTATTGCCTTCTGTGCTATCACCGTCTTGTTTGCGCTATACCCGGGCAAATTGGTCGACAACCTAGGCAAAATCTTAACGCCTGCATTGATGGCTATCTTAATCATCATGTCTGTAACGGCTTTGGTTTCTCCTGCTGGCGAGCTAACTGCCGCAACGGGACCATACGTATCTGGCGCATTTGCTGAAGGCTTGACCCAAGGCTACATGACCATGGATGCGCTAGGCTCTATCGGTTTTGGTTGGATTATCTTCCGCGCGATTCGCAGCATGGGTGTGGATTGTCCGAAAGCCACCGCAAAATACACGCTAATTGCCGCTTTGATGTACGCGGTTGCTATGGCATTTGTCTACATCTCATTGGCTTACATTGGCTCAACAAGCTCATACTTGGGTTCTGAGTTCAGCAATGGTGGCGACATTTTAACGGCATTCACCTTCAGCCACTTCGGCGCATTTGGCTCACTATTACTAGGTGCCGTGATGGTATTGGCGTGTTTGACTACTGCTATCGGCGTAACCACCGCAGGCAGTGAGTTCTACGACAACACTTTCAGCAAAGTGAACTACAAAGGCTGCGTTATCACGACAATGGTATTGGCTGGTTTGATCGCCAACGTAGGTCTGGAGCAACTATTGGCTATCACATTACCAGCGGTTGTGGCGCTTCACCCAGTAGCGATTGCGTTGATGATCATGGCTCCTGTGCGCAACAAGATGTCGCAAATCATGGTCGTCGCGACGGCGTTCACAGCTCTAACGTTTGGTTGTATTGATGCGCTGCACATCTTAGGTTACATGCCAGAAGCCGCAAACCAATGGTTAGACAGCAACATGCCGCTGTACCACTACTTTGCGAGCTGGATTGTTCCAACGATTTCGATGGTGATTGTGGGTGTAATGGCGACCAAACCAAAAGCGCAGTTGACGGTTGCCGAATCTACAAATTAAGACATATTCCAGACCGAAGCCCACCAAGTGTGGGCTTGTTCCATTAATAACCAAAAGTATCGCTATCCGAGACATCTGGCATTAATTGCTCTACTATAAGTCGTGTTTATATTTAATAAACTTATGATTTATAAAATATAAGATGGGCGGCTAGGATGGCGACATGGACAACTTCTCTTTAGATATAAGAACTCTCAACTTCATCATTATACTTTTCTCTTGTATCTACTCAGTCGGATTGCTTTTTACCCAATACCAACAGCGCAAAATTCCTGGGTTAACCTGTTTTGCTATCTCATTGTTATTCATTGGGGGTGGGCCTTTACTCCTGAGTTTTCGGGACAGCGCTTCCGACTGGCTCACCGTTGTCGCTTCTAATACTACATTGCTCATTGGCTTTCTACTGACACTTTATGGTGTTTGTATCTTCCGCGCTTTTACACTTAGGATCGCCTACGGTTTCACTGTTGTGCTACCCGTTGTTGTCGCTCTCACTTACTACTTCACTTTCCACGTTCCCTCTATCCGTGTCCGTATTCTGGTGATCAGTGTTTACTTATCAGCAGTAACGTTAGCAAGTGGTTGGGCGATGATGAAAGGCGACAATCAAGACGATAAATGGCCAATGATTGGCATGGCTGCTTCGCTAATTGGATATGGCGCTTTTATGGCCGTGCGAGTCATTTGGTCTTATTTTGGTACAGAATTAACGAGCTTTATGTCTGCAGGACTGATCCATCAGCTCACCTTCCTATTTAGCATCTGCCTTGTCGTCTCAATGAGCTTTTGCATGCTTTGGCTAATCAACGCTCGTTTATTAATTTCGATTGAAAACCTTTCGATTCAGGATGCGCTGACTGGATTACTTAATCGCAGAGCCATGGAAAAGGTTATACCGAAGATGGTACAGCGAGTAATCGACAAACACGAAAGCTTAAGCATCATCATGACGGACATTGATAACTTTAAACACATTAACGACGCATGTGGACACTTAGCTGGGGATGAGACGATTGTGAGAGTGGCAAACATTATGACCCGTTACCTTCCTCAACAAGCCCAAGCCATTCGCTTTGGAGGCGATGAGTTTATGGTTGTACTTCCAAAACACACAGCCCAACAAGCGGCAGAGTATGCTGAGAAAGTTCGCAGTTGGGTAAGAACAGAGCCATGCTGCGCCGCAAGCAACACACCTGTGACCATGAGTTTTGGTGTCGCTCAGATGAAACCGGACGAAACACTTCACGATGTAATTTCTCGCTCCGACCACGCGTTGTATCGCTCTAAAGAGTATGGTCGCGACCGCGTGACTGTCCTCTCCGAGCAAGGCAAAGAACTGACGTTTTCTTCCTTCAAAGAGAGCGCATAAAATAGAGCCCGTAGTTGATTCAGTTAGGTGTAATCAGAGCGATTCAAACCAAATTTCTGCATCTTTTGGTTCAGGGTTCGGCGCGGTAAATCTAACTCAACCATCACATCCGTAATTCGTCCTTGGTGTCGAACTAGCGAGTCATGCAGCACCTTACGCTCAAAGTTGTGTAGCTGAATCGCCAACGGAACGCCTGCTTGTGTCTCTTCGGTTGTAGAAGATGGTCGACTGGAGAGAATTTCCATTACGGAGACGGTTTCATCCAAGGCAAAACGCATCGCGACATTCCTTAGCTCACGCACGTTACCGGGCCAAGCGTAAGCAAGAATGGCTTTTCTATCGGCTTCACTCAGCGGACGACTCTCAGGGTTACTTTTCAGAGCAAAGTGTTCGAACAAGATCAACGCATCTTCTTCTCGTTCACGTAGCGGTGGCAAATAGATCTGCGCTACATTGAGTCGATAATACAAATCCTGACGAAACTCATCATGATCATTGAGATCTTCTTTCGCGGCAGCGATCACTCTCAAATCAACCGAGATCTGCTGATTGCCTCCAACGCGCTCTACCGTATGTTCCTGTAATGAACGCAGCACTTTCACTTGCATGGACAGCGGCATACTCTCGATTTCATCAAAGAATAAGGTGCCTTTATCCGCGTATTCCAACTTACCAATGCGCTTTTTACCCGCTCCAGTAAATGCCCCAGCTTCGTGCCCAAACAGCTCACTTTCAAACAGATTCTCAGGAATTGCACCACAGTTGATTGGCACAAAATGATGGGTTCTACGTTGGCTTTCATTATGCAAACTGGTCGCCACCAGCTCTTTACCACAACCTGTCTCACCGTAAATGATCACGTTGGTATCAATGCGCGCTAACTTGGCTACTTGTTCTCTAAGCTGTTGCATCACTCGGCTTCGCCCAATCAACACCTCTTCTAAGCCGCTAACGCTAGATAGGTACTCTTGGCGATCTTGAGTAGACGTTTGTGCGCGATAACTCTCGACCGCTTCGGTCACTCGTTGGGATAAACGCTCTGGCTGAAAAGGTTTCTCGATAAAATCGAATGCACCTTTTTGTAACGCCCCTACCGCCATATCGACGTCACCATGTCCGGTGATCAAGATAACTGGCGTTGGAATGTGATTGGCAATCAGGCTTTCTAGTATCGACAAACCATCGGTGTCTGGCAGGCGAACGTCACTGACAATCGCATCAAATTCTTGGCTCAGAATGGCCGCTTTGCCCTCTTCGCCTAAACTGAATGCGGTCACATCGAACCCAGCCAGTTGCAGCCATTGGCTGGTAGCCTGACGAACAATGTCATCGTCTTCGATAAGTGCAATTTTAGGGGTGTCGTCAAAAGCCATGAGTTACTGCCTGCTTTATGGGGTGGGAAAGAAATCGCTCTTTATTAACGGTAGCAAAAACCACTGAGGAGAAAAGGAGCTAGATCTCACTTCTTGCTTACAAGTCTTTAACATCCAACCAGTTAGGCGCACTCTTTAATGACTATCGGTGAGAACGCATTAGCTGAATGGAGTCGGTATGCAGCGCAAAAGGAATGGCAAAACATGGCTTGTGGTCGCAATTGCGGCAGTGCTGATGTTGTCTTGTTATAGCGCCAGCAGAGAGGTGGCTCGTCAGTGGTTGAGTGTACAAACTCAAACCGAAGCTCAACAAAAGCTGCTCGACTATATTGGTGAAGTTCGCCGTGCACTCAAACGCTTCTACCACTTACCTTACCTCGTAACCAATAACCCAGAAACCATCGCGTTTGTGAAAGGGAATCTGACTTATTACGAGCCATTGCAAACCCAACTGACTCAGCTAGATAAAGCCGCCAATACCGAAGGTTGGCTAATCCTGTCTAACTCTGGCGAAGTATTGGTCTCGAGTTTGATCGAAGAGCGCTTTAGCCTGTCCGACCGAAAAGCGATTGTGGAACAAATTCACAATCAAGGCGGCGGTGTATCCTTGGTGAACAAAACCAAAGGTTCGAGCCCGTTGTATTATCTTGCGGCCCCTATCTACGACGGTCTGGATATCGCTGGTATTGTGGTGGTGCAAATCAACCTAAGCTTGCTGACCGAGCAGACCATTACTAGCCAAGACATCATCACGTTGCAGAACCGTCAGCAACGCTTTTTCCTATCAAGCAGCTCGCTTTATAACGCTGACTGGTTTAACGAACCGAACAACACCGTTCAGTTAGAAATGCAGCGCTTATACGACAACACCAATATCAGTGTGTGGACGCTCAACCAGCAACGCTATTTTGCGCACACCGTTAAATTGGATGATTTGAATTGGTACGTCAGCTACCTCACCCCCTCTAAGCCGATTCAACAAACCATCAATGTGATTGGTTGGAGCGTAGCAGCGCTGCTCTTATTGGTTGTATTGCTCGTCATCATTGGCTTACAACGACGACAAAAGCACATCAATCAACAACGAATTCAAGCTCTGTTGGAAGAGTCCCAACGCCGCTTGAAACAGATGATCAATAAGACCCACGTTGGTTTGCTATTGATTGATGAACAAGGGCAACTGTTCGATCTCAACCCAATGGCGAAGCGCTTGTTCTGTTTACCAGAAAGCGTCAATCGACACGCTTTTGCTTGGGAGTTATTCGACGCAGGCAATCCCAATTCCACCACACTTAAGTTACTAAAGGACTTGCCTAAGCATAAAGAGCTCGCAGAGATCAGCACGGTCGAAACCATTGCCAGACGCAGTGACGGTAGCGTCTTCCCTGTCTTGTTCTCGCTGACCAGTTTCCCTTGGCATGGCGAGCAGTATTTCCTTGCGACGATCATCGACATCAGCAAGCGGAAAAAAGCCGAGCAGTCACTGCAACAGGTCAACCAAGAACTGGCGCAACGGGTAGAAGAGCGCACTCAAGCGCTAAAAGAAGCGCAAAGCCAGTTAATTGAATCGAGCAAAATGGCCGCCTTGGGTCGCATGTCGAGCGCGATCACTCATGAGCTCAATCAGCCACTGACGGGCTTGCGTACCCTGCTCACTACAAACGAACTGTTAGCAGAACGTGGCGAAACCGAGATGATGAAAGCCAACAATGTATTAGTGCAGAAGCTGATTGATCGTATGGCAAGCATGACCAGTCAGCTAAAGACGTTCGCCTATAACAAACCAGAAAGCCTACAAGCGATTTCTCTTACCTCCGCACTCGAAGAAACCTTACGCGTTTATCAATCCCAATTAGACAAGGTGGACGTGCGTGTTCGGGTTCCTCATGATTTACCCGACATCATGGGTGAAGAACAACGACTGCTTCAGGTGCTCGGTAATCTTGTCTCGAATGCGCTAGACGCGATGAACCATACCACCAACCCGCAGCTCAGCTTGATCGTCAACCCAACCGGTAATCAGGTCGAACTGATCGTCAGTGACAATGGCTGCGGCGTGTCGGATGAGATGCTTGAATCCATGTTTGAACCCTTCCAAACCTCAAAGAAAATTGGTGAAGGCTTAGGGCTGGGTTTAGCGATTACGGCTAACAATATGCGTGATATGAACGGACAAATTACCGTGCATAAGAATGAACAAAATGGGCTGACTTTCACTCTATTGTTCAAATCAGCCTAAGTTGATATTGATTACAAAATCATCATTAGAACTAGGCATCCCCGCTGTTTGAGAAAAACACGATCTCGATACAAGAATCCCTCCTTGACCTACACTATTCTCAAGCAAATAAAACGAATAACTTCCGAACGATAAAGAGTGAGAAACATGATTAAGTTTCCTGAACATTTTCTTTGGGGCGGTGCTATTGCTGCAAACCAAGTAGAGGGGTCGTACAACCTTGGGGGTAAAGGGTTATCGACATCAGACATGCTGCCAAATGGTATTTTGAGTCCGCATCAAACTCGTGAAGAGCGTACGTCGGGTATCAAAGACGTAGCGATCGACTTCTACAATCGCTACCCAGAAGACATTGCGCTATTCAAAGAGATGGGCTTTAACTGTCTGCGCCTATCTTTGGCATGGAGCCGCATCTTCCCGAACGGTGACGAGCTAGAACCTAACGAAGAAGGTTTGGCCTTCTACGATAAAATTTTTGACGAACTTGCCGAGCACGACATCCAACCTTTCGTGACCTTATCTCACTACGAAATGCCTTACGCACTGGTCGAGAACTATGGCGGTTGGGGCGATCGTCGCGTCATCGAATTCTTCGAACGCTATGCTCGTACCGTGCTGGAACGCTACAAAGACAAAGTGAAGCTGTGGTTAACGTTCAACGAAATCAACATGTCACTGCACGCACCATTTACTGGTGTTGGTTTGCAAGAAGACGCCAGCGAACAAGAGATTTACCAAGCGATTCACCACCAGCTAGTCGCAAACGCAAAAGCGGTGAAACTGTGTCAGCAAATCGTACCAAACGGCAAGATTGGTAACATGCTGCTTGGCGCAATCAACTATCCATACACCTGTAACCCTGATGACGTGCTTGCTGCTATGCATGAAAACAACAAGTGGTTGTTCTTCGGTGATGTACAAACTCGTGGTCAATACCCTGGTTACATGAAGCGTTACTTCCGTGAAAATGGCATTGAAATTCAGATGGAAGCAGGCGATTTAGAAGAGATCGCATCGGCAAGTGTCGATTTCATCTCATTCAGCTACTACGCAAGTGGCTGTGCAAGTGCAGACCCGAAACAGAAAGAAGTGGGTAACATCGTCGATAGCGTACCAAACCCATATCTTGAGAAGAGCCAATGGGGTTGGTTAATCGATCCAAAAGGCCTTCGCGTTCTGCTGAACTTCCTACACGATCGCTACCAAAAGCCACTGTTCGTCGTAGAAAACGGCTTAGGCGCGCGTGATGAAATCGATGAAAACGGTGAGATTCAAGATGATTACCGCATCGCTTACTTGAACGACCATCTTGTACAAGCACATGAAGCAATTTTGGATGGCGTTGAGCTGATGGGCTTCACCAGTTGGGGGCCAATCGATTTGGTCGCGAACTCAACCGCTGAAATGAGCAAACGCTACGGTTACATCTACGTTGATCGCCACAATGATGGCCAAGGTACGTTAGAGCGTAAACGTAAGAAGAGCTTCTTCTGGTATCAAGATGTGATTCGCACTGCGGGCGGCTCGCTCAAAAACTAAGTTACTTGTCTAGATATAAAGTGTATGTGTATTTAGATAGAAAAAACAAAGCCCTGCAAACGCAGGGCTTTTCTTATTCCCGATATTCAGTTGTATGACCTATTGGTTAAACACCGATTTCACCACCGTCTTCACGGCGAATAACCACCGTCGCGGCACGTGGACGCAGTGTCATCCCCGCAGGTGTTTCTTCTGCTGCATTGTCGCTGTATGGCCAGTTACCCGGGTGCTGGATGTTCACAAACAACGATTTGTAATCTGGGCTGATGGTAAAGCCCGTCACTTCACAGCCGTTAGGGCCAACAAAGAAACGTTTCAATTCAGCTTGGTTTTCTGCACCGATCACTTCTTGTGTGCCGTTTTCATCCGTCAGCTTAGATGGTACAACCGCAAGCATTTGGTCATTGGTGTAAGACGTCACTTCGTCTGCACCGTTGTCCGTTTGAATCCATAGGATTCCGCGAGGGTCAAACGCTAAACCGTCTGGGCTCGCAAACTGGTTAAGCTCGGTCAAGCTCGAACGGTTAGTGTCCGCATCGCCGTTTGCTGGAGAACCAAACACGAAGATATCCCACGTAAAGTCTGTTGCTGCTTCGCCTTCATCCCAACGGATTACGTGACCAAACTTGTTGTTCAAACGTGGGTTTGCAGGGTTAGTTTCCTCTGTACGCTTAGTGTTATTCGTTAGCGTCAGGTAAACCGAGCCTGTGAATGGGTCAACGGTACACCACTCTGGGCGATCCATTGGCGTCGCACCAACAAGGTCGGCTGCGCCCGCCGTATTTAGGATGATTTCTGCTAGAGAATTGAAGTTGTCTGCAAGTGTGCCACCAGAAACTGTCGTGCTGTCTAGTGTCAGTGGTAACCAAGTACCAGAGCTGTCTTCGTTGAAGCGCGCCACATACAGTGTGCCTTCATCCATGTACTTGTCACCCATCGCCAAGCGGTTATCAGGGTTAGCATCCGCAGGATCCCACGCTGCCGCAGATTCAAATTTGTATAGGTACTCAAAGCGAGAATCGTGACCAGAGTAAAATACTACTGGTTTGCCTTCTTCAAGCTTGCCGAATGTACAGCCTTCATGACGGAAGCGGCCTAGTGCAGTACGCTTCTTCGCACGCGAGTTTTGCGTGTAAGGGTCGATTTCAACAATGTAACCATGGCCGTTCGCCTCGTTACGGTAATCGTCCAATGCGCTTGCGCCTGTTGGTTCTACATTGAATCGCGTGAATTCGTCCAAACGCTCTTCGGCATTCCCCGCTAACGTTTCCCATAGGTAACGAGTGCTCGTGTCATCAACACCAATACGATCTTGTTCTTCAGTACGAACGCCAGCGTTAACGAAGTAACCCGGCCAGTTTTCTTCACACGTTAGGTAAGTCCCCCAAGGCGTGAAACCATTACCACAGTTGTTCAGTGTGCCGCGCGCTTGGCTGCCATCTTGTGAGAAGCGAGTCACGGTCAATTCTGTATTCGCGACAGGGCCAGAAAGATCCATGACTGTCGCGCCAGTGTAACGGCGGTTTAGTGGATCGGTATCTACCAACTTCCACATGTTGTTTTCAAGTTGAACGCGCACCACAGACACACCATGTGCGTTAATTTCTTTACGAACTTCGTCGACGATAGTACGCACACCGCCCACGGCTGTCGGACCGCTTGGATGCAGAGCTGCGGTATCAATGTACTCGTGGTTGATACACAACAAGCCGTCAGTGTCGCTGTCGTTTAGCGAGAAAAAGTGCATGCCGTCGTGGTGCATACCCAATGCATTAAGCTGGTCGGTACTCGTGTTGCTGCCGTCGTCTTTCCAAGCGTTACCTTGTGCGTTTAGAGGCGTACCCCATGGCACCAATACTTGTGCTACGTAACCTTGCGGAATCGATACTGCGTCCGTCAGTGAGCCCGGAATCGAATCAAAATTGAGGACTGCGCTTGAAACGCCAGAGCCGCCACCAGCAGAAGTGCCTGAACTAGAAGAGTTGCACCCAGATAGACCAAATGCGCCAAAAGCGGTCATCGCACTGATACCTAGGCCACCTTTCAGGATACTGCGTCGAGATAGGCTCGCTTCCAGTACTTCTTCAAAAGGCTTGTTATTACTCTGGTTGTAACGCGTCGCGTCGAAGGTTTCCTTACTCATGGTGTTGCTTTCCCAGTGTTAGGTTGAATTATAGGTTTGTAAATCATTGAGCGAGGGGAAGTTTGGAAGAGAAAAGTGACAGAACTAGTCTATCTTTATGAACTTTGTGTTTAGAAAATGTTATAAAGCACCCATCTATTCTATGTACTCCCGATTTTGCTTGGGCTAAGCCAGATTTGGGGGTATAAGGTGTACTCAAATCATCCACGAGAGATAATCATGAAACTAGATAAAATCGATAACAAAAATCGTCGTCTGCGTAAGAAGCTATTCCTAGGTGAATTCGCGATCCTAGGCTTTGAAATCAGCTGTGAAACAGACATCAACGACTTCGACCGTTACGATGCATTCGTTGATGAGTTTATCGACTACATTGATGGCCTAAACCTATGCTTTGGTGGCGGCGGTCTAGAGCTGTTTGAAGGCTTCCTATGTTCAACAGAGCGTTACGAAAGCGCAACTGAAGAGCAAAAAGCACAGGTTCTAGCTTGGCTACAAGCTCGCCCAGAAGTAAGCAGCGCAAAAGCTGGCGAATTGGTTGACGCAAACTACCTGTAATTACACAATCACTCTGTAATAAACAGAGTTGAGCAAGTAATGAGAAAGCTGGTCTTCGGACTGGCTTTTTTGCATTTAAGGCTATGGTTTTGGGCTGAAATGTTGAATCTAGAAAGAGTGGAACGTTTTGTTGTTTTGGAAGCTTTGTTTAGGAAAGCAGGAAGCTTAGAGTCTTGGAAAGTATGGATGTGCTAGATAATTTTAGAGCTGGCATTTTATGGAAGGTTATCCGTCCATTGCCAGCTCAGTGCCATTGAGTATGGTTTACTATGCTTTTTTAGCAGTCTCAGTCTTTGTGTCTTTCCAGTATTGGATACGAACACGATGTAGCTGAGCTCTTCTCATCTTTTTCATAGCAATCTCCCTCATCTATATAGGTAACGCTCATCTTGAGCTTATTGTCTAAGGTTGTATTCCTCTTCAATCTATCGAGGAACGAATCAATTAACCGTGACTAATTTCACAACATAATGATAAAAGTAGAAGCGTTGCAGTCATTTTTTGACCAGTAAAACTGCTTTTATCTTGTTGATACGGTCAACTTACTCATCACTTATGACAGAAATATGGCAATCAAGTTCCCTATTTAACCTGTCATCGAATCTTAATAACGATTCTTAGATAACCTAGCAAATAATATACCAGTTGCACAT
Organism: Vibrio sp. CUB2; assembly: GCF_001557945.1. Classification (NCBI taxonomy): domain Bacteria; kingdom Pseudomonadati; phylum Pseudomonadota; class Gammaproteobacteria; order Vibrionales; family Vibrionaceae; genus Vibrio; species Vibrio sp. CUB2. Next base: position 40,665 of record NZ_LNRB01000022.1, read on the forward strand.
AAATTCCAGTTCAGTACACAACAAAAGTACGCACATGCTCAAACTAAGGTTGGATTCGCTGCTGGTAATGCTGTCGGTAATCTCTCGGAGTCAATCCCTTGTAGGTCTTGAAATGACGATTAAACAAAGCTTGATTGCGATAGCCTACTCGTTCAAACACGATCCCTATTGGTAACTCAGTCGATTGCAACAAATCCGCGGCATGGTTGATTCTTAGCTTCATCAAACGTTGACTAAACGGCTCTTTAAAGTGCTTTTGAAACAATCGTGTGACCGCACTTTCACTCAACGACAAGTAATTGGCTAAATCGGCCAATGTCACCTTGTTGGCAAAATGCTGCTCAAGATACGCATTCACACTTGCGACGCGCTCTCTTTCTTGTTGCTCGTGTTCACTCATCGAAAGATAAGAATGGGTCATCAAGGTTTTTGCCGCTTCGTCATGGGCAACCAAAGATAGGATATGAATGAATCTCGACAATTGCTCCATCGCGGGCACTTTCATCAACTCTTGCAGAAGATCCACTACTTGCTGTGCCGTTCGCTCAGAGAACACCACTCCTTTATTTGCGGCTTTCAACAACGGGTCTAGTTTACGTAACTCAGTACAATAGAACATTAGGTTCGCGATCCACTCACGCTTAAACCAAATCACATGAGTCTCGCAATTGCTTTCTACCGACGTGGAGTGAATAGAGTGAGGCACACCTGGCGCAATTAACAGCATCTGGTTGTGGGTCACCTCTAGCTCGTGATGCCCAATGTGCAAAGTCCCCGTAAAGTGACGGTGGATGACCAACTCAAAAACGTCATCATGAAAATGAAAATCGTATTCTTTCGCTGGTTCATCAATACGACGGTAGCGCCAAGAAAAACCAGGCCTTTGCGGTACTTTTTCGATGTGCGCCATTTGATACCCCACAAGATAGTATTGTTTCACGCGCAAATAATATCAGTATTACCAACATATTCTTCATCACGCCTCAATAGTATTGATATTGAGCGGCATACTATCAACTAAGCCTCATCACGCTCCTTATTCTTCTCTTGTAGAAACAAGCCAACTAAGGAGCTTTTATGAGTAACTTTAAAACCAAGCTGCGCCAGATCATGCAAAAAACTCGTGATGAATGGGCTGCGTTTGCGATAAAGGAAATGGGAATTTCATCTAAAGCCATCGCCAAATCTTATGGCTACAAGTCGAGTTGTGATCTTGAGCAAACTCTTAAACAAGACGAAAAAGACGCCGATTCGTACATTCGCTCGGCATCTTGTGCGAGATCTCTCACAAGCGATGTAAGCAAAACGACCATTTTTGACTAAGAACAAATCGAACAACAAACCTAACTAACTGAAAATTAATAATTATCCTTTTTTAAGCAATATTCGCTGCCAAAGTTTTTTTACCTAGCTGATTGAGAGTAATCAGCAAAACAACAATACTAAGTGTGTCGACAGGATGTTGGCGGGAACAGGAAAAAAGCCTAAAGGATTGGGTATCTTCAGGATGAAGATTTGATAGCTTAGGATGAGTTGTCAGCAAGGATGTAGTTAAGCTCTAGGATAGAGTTCGCCCGTCAGGATGATAGGCAAGAATGGACACCGCTAGGAAGGCGATGAACAAGGAACTCGGTTAAAGGACTTAGCCACAATCAAGGATAGATGCAGGGAGCACCTATTAGTAGCCGGATTGCTGCGAAAAAGAATAAGCCCCGTCTGGGAAACCAGGCGGGGTTTTATTTTGCCTGTCATTTACCATCCTCCTCTGCGTTATTCCACGCATCATGCTATTATTTCTACACTTTCTCTCGAAACGCTTTCTTTAATAAACGCTGAGCAAACAACGTCCTATGCTTAATCCAGTTTGGTTACACACATTCAAAACTCTTGTCGAAGTCGGCCACTTTACTCAGACAGCAGAAAAGCTCTATATGACTCAGCCCGGTGTCAGTCAGCACATCAAAAAGCTAGAGCAAGCTTGTCAGCACCCATTGATTAAGCGCGAGAACAAAAGCTTTGAACTGACAGAACAAGGCCGAATGGTGTATGCCTACGCATTAGAGTTGGAAGAGAAAGAGAAAAACTTACTGGAAGATCTAAGCTTCGATGACCCCTTTGCAGGTCATTGCAAACTAGCTTGTTCCGGAGCACTTGCCTTAATGCTGTTTGATCCACTGCTTGAAAAACAAACCCAGCATCGCGGATTGTCGATTCACTTGGAAGCGGCGCCAAACCAGTCGATTCTGAATGGCGTTGCTGACGGCCGTATTGATATGGGCATCGTGACTTACTCTCCCAACAAGAGTGTTTTCCAAAGTGAACAAATTGGCAGAGAAGCGCTGTGTCTGATCTTACCAAAGTCCTATCATGGAAAAACGTTAACGCCTGAACTGCTTCGAAGTTGCGGCGTGATTGGTCACCCTGATGCTGAACATTATATGACGTTGTTTTTCGACCAATGTGCAGAACCTTTACTCAAAGAGATCAAGGTCAGTGACATGCCATTATCGGGCTACGTTAACCAACTCAGTCAGATTCTTTTGCCCGTCAGCAAAGGGCTGGGGTTTACCGTTTTGCCCTACAGTGCGGTGGAAAGCTTTCCACTAAGAGAAGAGTTGTATGTGGCTGAGTTAAAACAACCGGTATACGAAGATTTGTTTTTGGTGAGAAAACGCAGCCGCACTCTGCCGCTGCGATACCAGACCATCAAAGAAGTATTATTGGATGTGATTGGCGGGGCTCATCAATGATGTTAGCCACTCTTCGCTGGTAATGCGTTTATCTTGGCAATCCACCCAATATGGTTTGCCAGATAACCAGCTCTTTGACGCGACCTCTTTTATAAACACATCCACAGAATCAACGTCATCTTTGGCGTAATCCCATTTATTGCGCATATGTTCTGCCGCTTCTTGATTAGTGTACGCCTTGCCGCTGCGTATAAAGGTGCAAGAGGATTGCTCAACTCGTGTTATCAACGTCGAGATATCTTGCTCTACCCCTGCTAGTGCAAAGGTAGGCAGAATGCTTAATGTAAGTAACAACGTCCACTTTGCTTTCATCGCACCTTTATCCTTATCCCTGGCCACGTAACTAATAGCAAGTAACTAATACCAAGTAACTACTAATAAGTGACTTAACTATTCTGGTGTTTGGCTGTTTAGATCAGCGATTATTGCCACCATGCCTTAGCAGGCTGAGGCTCCGCAATCGCCAAGCGTTGACCGATCTCAGGGCTAACTAACGTTACACCGCGCTCTTCACTGATGTCTAACGCGCGTTGCATCGGTTCATTCCAATCGTGCATCGATAGATCAAACGTACTGTTGTGAATCGGCATCATTACTTTGCCCTGCACATCAATGTGTGCTTGAACACTTTGCTCTGGGAACATGTGAATGTCTGACCAAAGTTCATTGTATGCGCCGGTTTCAATCATAGTGAAATCAAACGGACCGTACTTGTCGCCAATCTCTTTAAAGCCATTGAAGTAACCAGAGTCACCACTGAAGAACACTTTGTGTTGCTGTGCATTAATAACCCAACTGCCCCAAAGTGTCGTATCACGGTCTGTCAAACCTCGACCAGAGAAATGCTGAGTCGGAGTCAGTGTATATTCAATACCGTCGACAGAATGTGATTCCCACCAATCTAGCTCGACCACTTTCTCCTTAGGCACGCCCCAGTTAACCAGTAATTGCCCCACTTTTAACGGCACCAAGAAAGTGCCCACTTTGTCGCCTAGCACTTTAATAGAAGCTTTATCTAGGTGATCGTAATGGTCATGGCTGATCACCACTACATCGATGCTTGGTAAATCTTCTAGCGTAATTGGTGTTTGGTGAAAACGTTTTGGCCCTGCCCATTGCACAGGAGACGCGCGATCACTGAATACAGGATCAGTCATCACCAGTTTGCCATCGAGCTTCATTAATACGCTTGAATGACCGAAGCGGTAGATAACGTCGTCTTGCTCTTCTAATAGTTGATTCGCAGTCATTGCATGAACCGGAATTTCAATCGTTGGCGTTGGATTGAGGCGCTCAGTCGTAAAGTAGGCTTTCATGATGCCGAACATGTCACCCAAGCTGCTTTTGTATTCCAACTCTGTGTTTGCAAATTTGTCCGGGTATGTTGGCGCTTTTTCAGTATCAACATTAGAACAAGAAATCATTGATGTACCCATCGCGAACGCTCCTACTGTGGCTAGCAAAGTTTTTTTCATAAAAAGTTAACCCGAACAAAAGTAAACTACACGGTGCAGTTTACATTCTAATTATCAAAAGTAAACTACTTAGTGTAAAATAGATCCAGAAATGATCTTCTTAACTCGGCAAGTTTATGAATGTAAAAAGAAAAGGTCGCAGTGAGACCAAAAGAGAAGCCATCCTGTGCGCAGCAAAGCAAGCGTTCCAAGAGTTTGGGGTGCAAAACACCAGCATGGATAAGCTCTCTGCTATTGCGCAAGTCTCTAAGCGTACGGTCTACAACCACTTCCCTTCTAAAGAAGCGATCGTGACAGAGTTACTAACGGAACTATGGCGTTCTTCAATGATGGATAGCGACATTGAACGTTTACCAACACTCCCGCTAAAAGATCAACTGGTCGAATTGTTGTACAGCGAAATTATCGTTGTAACCGCACCTGATTATATTGAACTGGCGAAAGTGGCTTTCGGACATTTCTTGTTTAAGCCGGAAGATCTCAAAGAACAAGCGGAACACATGTCGAAGCAAGAAACGGCCTTGTACCGTTGGCTCACTCAGCAATCAGAAAAAAATACATTGAAGGTTGATGATGTGGACGTGGCAAGCATTCAATTGCACAACTTAATTAAAGGCAGCGCATTCTGGCCACAATTGATGGGGATGCGAGCTTCGCTAACCTTGGAAGAATCTAGGGTTTTAGCCACCCAAACGGCTGAACTCTTCTTAAGTCATTACTTAGTTCAATAACAAAAAGCGGCTGAATGGCCGCTTTTTTGTGATTTGTGCCATAGTAAATTGATGAAATTTTGACTCATTTTTCTTTTTCATTCCCTTGACAGTCGCATGCAGCAAGGCGTGAGAGTTCGATAAATTATTTTTGTCGTATCGACGATATTTTTTCGTTTTCATCTACTGAGAAAACGCCCTAAGGTTCGCACCTCTGACGACGTGGTTGTCCAACCACAATTCTAAGTCGCTGAAGAGAGTGGATTCTGTCACATCAATTACACCCACTCACTATACTCTATACTTACATTTTTAATTTGGTACTGACTTACTAAGGAATTGCCATGCGTATTGCTATTCTTTCTCGTAATGAGAATCTATATTCAACCATGCGCCTAAAGCAGGCGGGTGAAGAGCGCGGACATCAAGTTGATGTTATCGATACTCTGCACTGTTATATGGATATTACGAGTAACAACCCTAAGATCCGTTACATGGGTGAAGAATTGCCAAAGTACGACGCGGTTATTCCACGCATCGGTGCATCTATCACTTTCTACGGTACAGCGGTTGTACGTCAGTTTGAAATGATGGGCACATTCTGTGTGAACGAGTCAGTGGCAATCAGCCGCTCTCGTGACAAGCTACGCTCTATGCAGCTTCTATCACGCAAAGGCATTGGTCTACCTCGCACTGGTTTTGCTCACCACCCTGACAATATTCAGGACGTGATCAAAAACGTTGGCGGCGCTCCATTAGTTATCAAGCTACTTGAAGGTACTCAAGGTATCGGTGTTGTTCTTGCTGAGACAACGAAAGCAGCAGAAAGCGTGATCGAAGCATTCATGGGCCTAAAAGCAAACATCATGGTGCAAGAGTTCATTGAAGAAGCAAACGGCGCAGACATCCGTTGTTTCGTAGTGGGTAACAAAGTTATCGCAGCAATGAAACGCCAAGCAAAAGAAGGCGAGTTCCGCTCTAACCTTCACCGTGGTGGTTCTGCTCAGCTTGTTAAACTAAGCAAAGAAGAGCGTGCAACAGCAATCAACGCAGCGAAAGTGATGGGTCTAAACCTATGTGGTGTTGATATTCTTCAATCGAAGAACGGTCCTGTGGTAATGGAAGTGAACTCTTCTCCAGGCCTTGAAGGTATCGAATCAGCAACTGAAAAAGACGTTGCTGGCATGATCTTCGACTTCATTGAGAAGAACGCAAAACCAAACGCTAACCGTACTCGCGGTAAAGGCTGATAATTGTTTGAGTGAGAGTCTGATAAAGGGCTCTCTTTTGACTCATCGCTAGGATGACACTATGAATCAGAAAATGATCATTGGGAACGCCGAAGCAATTTGCTTACCTGAGTTAGGGATTACTCACCTTGAAGCGCGCATTGATACAGGCGCACAGACTTCTTCTCTGCACGTAGATAACCTAGAGTGCACTGAACAAGACGGTCAGTCATACGTAGAGTTCGATCTACATCCAGATGTTTACCACTTAGAGCAAGTCGTTCGCTGTAAAGCTCCACTGAAGGCGAACCGCAAAGTGAAATCATCAAACGGTACTTTCGAACACCGCTGCGTGATCACAACGATGCTACGCATGGGCGACCAAGAGTGGCCAATCGACATCACGCTAACTAACCGTGAAAAGATGACTTACATGATGTTGTTAGGTCGTCAGGGTATGGCAGACAAAGTTCTGGTAGACCCGAGCCAATCTCACTTATTGGCTCCATAATCCCCGTAGCTTCAGATGAGCGAACTCCGTGGTCGCTCATCTGGCTCTTCTCTGATTTTCTAGCAGCCCTTCTACTGTCTATCGTTCTTTCTTTTCAGAACAGAACGCATCAACCCCTTAAGTTTTATCTTCGTTACTCGCCAGTGGGTAATGGGTCTAACCGGTGCGGTATTGATGATATGTTGATACGCATCTTCATCAAACTCAACCTCTCCCCCATGTGCCGCCAATAAACAGCTTGGTTTCATCTCAAAAACGCGCTTTAACGAACTGCGATATTGGTTGGGATGAAAGATAGGAAATGGCGCGATCAAATGGCTTTTTACCTGCACCATTAAATCCGCTACGTACAACACACTCTGTTCGGCGTGATAAACCGATAAATCCCTGTCGGTATGCCCCGGTGTTTCCAATATCTGCCAATCAGCAAAACCGGGAATCACCTCTCCATCCACCAGCTCAATATCTGGCTTTAGTTTTCGCGAATACCATAAGTTGCGCTTGGGTTTGCGCATTCGGTTCGCCATCCAACGCGCCAAAATCAAATCCGTAAGATGCATTAGCCAACCATCAAAGCCCCCATACCAATGTGTATCTCGTTTGGCTGCCAATAGCTTGCAGCCTGTTAGATCTCTTAGTTTGTGCGCCGCACCAGCGTGGTCTGGGTGCATGTGGGTAACGACGACCAACTTTAGGTCTGTGAACGGGCGATTGAGCTGGTGCTCGATAAAATCTTTGAGGTGAGGAATATCCGCTCGACTTGCGCCATCAAGCAGCATCAATTTGTCTGGATACTCGGCGAGATACATGGTTTGGATGTATCCCTGAATTCTGTGCAGCTGCAAAACATGTCCTTGTTTTGTTGAGTCTTTGTTCTTATTTTTTGTCGACCAATTCCTTACTGGTCAGACCAACTATAACAGTAGAATGGACAGTCTGTTAAATAAATGTTTACACCAACCATCAACAACAGTTGTTAATCGAAAGCACAAATTTTAATCATTAGACTCTGGTTGGGTTTTATCCGTTAATGCGCGCACACGGAGTTCGTGTCAGGGTATGAGGTTAGCGCCTCATGATTTGCTTTTTTGTATTTTCTCCTCTATTTCCAATGAGGGCTTAAATACATTTTTGTGAGAATCGAGTTGGAAAAAGCAACTAAATTAGACCGCATCCGCGCGGACTACAACGTTCACTACTGGAGCCAAGGCTTCTACGGAATTGATGACCAAGGCGAGGTATACGTATCTCCTCGTAGTGACCGTGCACACCAAATCCCTTTCAGTGCGATTGTAAATGAACTAGAAGCTAAGCAGTTGAATCTGCCTGTGTTAGTGCGCTTCCCACAAATCGTACACCAACGCGTGCATGGCATTTGCCAAGCTTTCAACCAAGCAATTGAAGAATACCAATATCCAAACAAATACCTGCTGGTGTACCCAATTAAAGTAAACCAACAGCGTGAAGTGGTTGATGAGATCTTAGCAAGCCAAGCACAGCTAGAAAATAAACAGCTGGGTCTTGAAGCAGGCAGTAAGCCAGAGCTATTGGCAGTACTTGCACTGGCTCAACAAGGCAGCTCCGTGATCGTGTGTAATGGCTACAAAGACCGTGAATACGTGCGTCTAGCACTGATCGGTGAAAAGCTAGGTCACAAAGTATTTATCGTACTAGAGAAGCTATCTGAGCTTGATCTAGTACTTGAAGAAGCAAAAAGCTTGGGCGTAACACCACGTCTTGGCTTACGTATCCGCCTTGCATCTCAAGGTGCGGGTAAATGGCAAGCAAGCGGCGGTGAGAAATCGAAGTTCGGCCTATCTGCGTCTCAAGTATTGAGCGTAATTGAGCGTCTAAAACGCGAAGACAAGCTGGACACCATGCAGTTGGTTCACTTCCACCTTGGCTCACAGATGGCAAACATTCGTGACGTGCGTAATGGTGTAAACGAATCAGCACGTTTCTACTGTGAATTACGAGCCATGGGTGCAAACATTGATTACTTCGATGTTGGCGGCGGTTTAGCAGTAGACTACGACGGCACACGTAGCCAATCTTCGAACTCGATGAACTACGGCCTTGCAGAATACGCGCGCAACATCGTAAATACCGTCGGTGATGTGTGTCAGCAATATGAACAACCGATGCCAGTGATCATCTCTGAATCGGGTCGCTCATTGACTGCACACCATGCTGTACTTATCTCTAACGTTATTGGTACTGAAACATACCAACCGGAAGAAGTGTTCGAGCCAGCTGCAGACGCTCCATTCTTGCTACAAAACATGTGGCGAAACTGGGAGAACCTGCAAGATGGTACGGATGCGCGTGCATTAATTGAAATTTACAACGATACCCAAAGCGATTTGGCTGAGGTGCACTCACAATTCGCTACAGGCGTACTGAACCTTGAACAACGTGCGTGGGCCGAGCAACTGTCGCTGCGCATTTACTTCGAGCTAAGTCGTCAAATGAGTACAAAGAACCGTTTCCACCGTCCTATTTTGGATGAGTTGAGCGAACGTCTTGCAGACAAGTTCTTCGTGAACTTCTCTCTTTTCCAATCCCTGCCAGATGCATGGGGTATTGATCAGGTATTCCCTGTTCTGCCACTTTCTGGTCTTGGTGATGTGGAAGAGCGTCGTGCGGTGATGTTGGACATCACTTGTGACTCCGATGGCGCAATTGACCATTACGTTGATGGCCAAGGCATTGAGAGCACACTACCAGTACCAGCATGGAGCAACGACAAACCGTACCTAATGGGCTTCTTCCTAGTAGGCGCATACCAAGAGATCCTTGGTGACATGCACAACCTATTTGGTGACACCCACAGTGCAGTAGTCAATGTTGATGAAGAAGGTCAATTTGAGATCAGCTACATCAACGAAGGTGATAGCGTAGAAGACATGATGCGCTACGTTCACATCGACGTAGATGCGATTCGTGACAATTACAAACAATTGGTTTCAGCACGTGTTGAAGCCAGTGAACAAGAACAAATCCTAGCTGAACTAGAACAAGGTTTGGCAGGCTACACCTATTTAGAGGACTTCTGATATGAATGATTTGTTTACTAAAACCGATTATTCGCTTTACTCCAACTCTATGTCGTTTCTACGTCGACCGTACATCAAAAATCCAGTATCGGCAGACGCAGACGTTGTAGTGCTAGGGGTTCCTCTGGACATGGCGACTTCTGGTCGTCCTGGTGCGCGTATGGGTCCAGATGCGATCCGTCGTGCGTCAGTAAACCTTGCTTGGGAAGGCAAGAAGTTCCCTTGGGACTTCAACGTATTTGATAAATTGAAAGTGATCGACGCAGGTGACCTTGTGTTCGATTGTGGTGATGCTGAAGATTTCACATACCGCCTAGAAGCGGCAACAAGTGAGATTCTAAAGAGCGGTAAGACAATGCTAGGCTTAGGTGGTGATCACTTCATCACGCTACCAATCCTACGTGCATACGCAAAACACCATGGTCAAATGGCACTGATTCACTTCGATGCGCACACTGACACATACGCGAACGGCAGTTCTTACGACCACGGTACTATGTTCTACCATGCGCCAAAAGAAGGTCTGATTTCTGCGAAGAACTCAGTCCAAATTGGTATTCGTACTGAATATGACCAACAAGATCACGGCTTCAATGTGATCAACGCGATGCAAGCGAACGACATGTCGGTAGAAGAGATTCTGGCAGAGATTCGTCGCACGGTTGCGGATAAGCCTGTGTATGTCACTTTTGACATCGACTGTCTGGACCCAGCATTTGCACCGGGTACAGGTACACCAGTTTGTGGTGGTCTGAACTCAGATAAAATTCTGAAGATCATTCGTGGTTTCGCTGGCATGAACATCGTAGGTATGGACGTGGTGGAAGTCTCGCCTCCTTACGACCACAGCGATGTAACGGCCTTGGCTGGCGCGACTATCGCACTTGAGTTGCTTTACGCTTACGCTTCAGGCCGTGAATAACGAAAGTTGTTCTCAATAAACACAGAATTTCAAGGGGAGCTTCGGCTCCCTTTTTCGTTTTCAACACCCAACAAAAATAGATTAGATTTTCTAATCCAAATCATAGATTTTTATCTTGCTCAACTTCACACTTTTTGATTGCTAAGTCTGCTCTCAAGCTCTAATATCTCGCGCCTAGATTCCCTAATCACTTTGTTTATTTGGCTCTCCTATATGGAGCGCTAAGGCTTTTTACGTCTTAAATTTCTGGAGAAATACGCAAATGTCCGCCTCGTTTCCATTAGCGAAACTTACCTTTTTAATCGCAATTCTGACTGCCGTAGGTCAAATGACTCAAACGATGTACGTGCCTTCTATCGGTCATATGGCGGGTGAGTTCTTGGTATCAGCGTCTTCACTTCAAGCTGTGATGGCGTGTTACCTGATCCCTTATGGTCTATCGCAGTTTGTGTACGGTACGCTTTCTGATCGCCTTGGTCGTAAGCCGATCATCATTGCGGGTTTGATCGTCTACATTCTTGGTACTTTGGTTGCGCTATTTGCTCATAAGTACGAATGGTTCCTTGCAGGTAGCTTTATCCAAGGTTTGGGTATCGGTTGTGGCGGTGCGATGTCTCGTACACTGACTCGTGACTGCTTTGAGGGTGCAGAGCTGCACCGCGCAAACAGCTTGATCAGCATGTGTGTGATTTTCTCACCATTGATCGCGCCAGTATTGGGCGGCTACCTAACAGAAGCTTTCGGTTGGCGTTCTAGTTACCTGTTCCTAGCACTATTTGGTATCGCGGTGGTCATCACCATGATGACAAGCATGATGGAAACCTTGCCGAAAGAGCGCCGCAAACATGAATCTGTGGCGAAGAGCTACAAGTTCGTCCTTTCATACAAACGCTTCCAAGGTTTCTTACTGGTGTTGGTTGCTACGTTCGCAGGCGTTGCAGTATTTGAAGCAGCAGCCGGTGTACTACTGGGCGGCGTACTTGGTTTACCAGCAACCACAGTAAGCTTGTTGTTTGTCTTGCCGATTCCAGGTTACTTAGTCGGTGCAGGCTTATCTAGCTACATCGCACAACGTCGCTCTGAGCGCCGTGCTCTAAACGTTGGTCTAGTCGCTATCTTAGTTGGCTCAGCAGTGGTATTGATTCCGGGTCTGTTTGGTCTAACAACGGCGTTGACTCTGATTGGTGGTGCAACCATTTACTTCTTGGGTGCGGGCATTTTGTTCCCAGCGGCAACAACAGGTGCACTTTCACCGTTCCCATACCACGCGGGCACTGGCGGGGCTATTTTGGGGGGCATGCAAAACCTAGGGGCGGGTATCGCGACACTGTTGGCTTCGTTCTTCCCGGCACAAGACCAAATGCCGCTAGGGTGTTTGATGATGGCAATGTCGATCATTGCTATGTTTGGTTTGCGTTGGGTTAATCGCAAGCACGATCACTCAAACGAAATGCCATTGGCGATCTAAAATCTGACTCTCATCACCCAAAAGGGACATGCTGAAAAGTGTGTCCCTTTTTTGTTGCACACATCTTACCCTTTAGCTCTCATCCACCAGCAATTGCATTTAACATCCCATCCAATCTTTGCTAAAAAGAACAGTTGCTTATACAGAAATTATTGGTTTGCCATTCGATATAAATACATTCACTGGAAGAACACAAATGTACTTTTACTCGCAAGATAAATGAATGGCGAAAAAACACGAGAAGAGTACACAATAAGGATACACAGATGCGTTTCACTTTAACCACGTTGGCCGTATCGGTCGCGCTAGTCGCCGGATGCAGCAATCAAGGATTACCAACCATGAACCATTACTCCCAATCGCAACTCGTTGCTCAACAAACCCAAGCACCCGTTGCAAAAAAAGTCCCTCATGCAATGAATATTCATGGTGATACACGAATCGATAATTACTACTGGATGCGTGATGATGAGCGCCAAGATCCAGAAATCTTGCAACACCTTGAGCAAGAGAATCAGTACGCAGAAACTGTTTTAAAACACACCGAAGTACTACAAGAACAGCTTTTTGAAGAGATAAAAGGGCGTATTGCAAAAGATGACAATTCAGTACCCGTTCGAAAAGGCAGTTACTACTACTCAAATGAAGTGACAGGCGACAACGAATACGAAGTACATCTGCGTGCAAAAGACTTTGCAGGTAAAGATAAGCAAGTCATCTTAGATGTTAACGAGCTAGCAAAAGAACATGAGTTTTTCAGTATTGGCGGCTTAACGATCAGCCCAAATGAAAACTTGTTGGCTTATGGCGAAGATACCCTGAGTCGTCGTATTTACACCATCAAAATCAAAGACCTCACGACGGGTGAATATCTAAAAGATGAAATTGAAGGTGCTTCAAGTGCGATTGCATGGCAAAACGATAACCAAGCTTTCTACTACATTAAGAAAGACCCTCAAACACTTTTAGGTTATCAAGTTTACCGCCATGTATTAGGCACGCCTCAGACTAGCGATGAGCTGATCTACGAAGAAACCGACAGCGCTTACTACACCTTCTTGAGTAAGAGTAAAGACGGTGAGCAAGTTTACATTTGGCACTCAAGTACAGAAACAAGTGGCGTGTCTGTGATTGATGCTAACAACCCGAACGCCAAAGCTGAAGCTTTCTACCCTAGAGAGACTGGTATTGAGTACAGCATCGCTAAATTGGGTGATTGGTACTACATCTACACCAACTATCAAGCCGTAAACTTCCGTTTGATGAAAGTGAAAGCTGAAGAGATGCATGACCGCTCTAAATGGGTCGATGTAATTCCCGCTAACGACAATTCTCAGCTAGTTGATTTCGACTTGTTTGACGATCACCTTGTTTATGAGCAGCGTACGAATGGTTTGTCGACCGTGAAGGTTCGTCAATTATCAACAGGCAAAGAGTTTCCACTCGAGTTTAATGATACGGCTTTTGCTGCTTACCTAACGGGCAACCTTGAGTTAGACAATTCGAAAGTTCGCATCTACTACAGCAGCCTGACGACACCGGGGACTTACTATGATTTCGACCTAAATACAGGTGAATCTGAAATCATGAAGCAAACACCAGTGCTGGGCGATTTTGATGCCGATAACTACCAGTCAGAGCGAATCATGGTGACTGCTCGTGATGGCAAGCAAGTGCCAGTTTCATTGGTTTACCGCAAAGACCTATTCAAGAAAGACGGCACTAACCCAATCTATCAGTACGGCTACGGCTCATACGGCTCCACCATCGAGCCAACATTCCGTTCAACTCGTTTGAGCTTGCTTGATCGCGGATTCGTGTACACAATCGCGCATATTCGTGGTTCAGAAATGCTTGGGCGCCCTTGGTATGAAGATGGCAAAAAGCTGACTAAACAAAACACCTTCAATGACTTCATCGACGTAACCAAAGGACTTGTTGAAGAAGGTTATGGCGCAAAAGATAAAGTGTTTGCTGTTGGTGGCTCTGCGGGCGGCCTATTGATGGGCGCTATTATCAACCAAGCACCAGAGCTCTACCGTGGTATTGGCGCACACGTTCCGTTTGTTGATGTCGTGACGACCATGCTGGATGAGTCGATTCCTCTCACGACCAACGAATACGATGAGTGGGGTAATCCAAACGACAAAACCTACTACGAATACATGCTGAGCTACTCACCATACGACAACGTGAAAGCTCAGAATTACCCGAACATGCTAGTGACTACGGGTTTGCACGATTCACAAGTTCAATACTTTGAGCCAATGAAGTGGGTAGCCAAACTTCGTGAAATGAAGACTGATGATAATGTCTTGCTGTTCAAAACCGATATGGAAGCAGGCCACGGTGGCGCTTCTGGTCGATTCAAACGATTAAAAGAAGACGCGCTTGAGTACGCTTTCTTCCTAGATCTGTTGGAGACAAAATAAGCTTTAGCCGTCATTCATTATGAGTCACCGAAAACAATGCCCGCTTTTACGCGGGCATTTTTCAATCTAGATACTCGGTGACATGACTCAGATGAGCCAACAGAAAGAAAAACGCCTACTCACAGCGAGTAGGCGTTAACACAATAAATGTGTTTAGGCAGTAGAAACTGTCCTATTTATTAGAAGTAGTAACGAGCACCGATTGTCCAGAAATCATTTTCTTCAACGTCGATGTCATTACCTAGGTCAAACTGGTATGCAGCAAAAGTAACAAAAGCAGGAGTCACAGCGTATTCAGCTTGTAAAGCAGATTGGCTAAATAGCGTGTCACCAGCTTTATCGTCTTCTACAGACTCGTAGTTAACACTGAACGTCCAATCATTTACGCCGTAAGCCAATAGGCCTTCAAGCTGAATTGTTTCTTCTAGACCTTCATAGAAATAGTCATTCATACCATATACAATAGCCGCATAGATACCTGATCCGTATTTACCATATGCCGCAGAGAAAACACTCGAGTCTGCTGATTTGGTTGCAACTCCCGTACGAGTAACATCACCAGTGCTATAAACATAACCTAGGTTAATTCCAACAACCTCAAATGATAAAGCAACTTGTACACGGTCGTCGTAATCCGAGCCACTTGTTTCATACTTCAGGTTGCCCGTTAGTGGATCTTCAACAATCTTCTTGCTAGTTTCATCATGTTGACCTTGCCAACCAAGACCTAGGTTAAAGCCGAAGCCTTCACCAAACTCAAAACCCTTACGGTAGCTAAGCATACGTTCTGCACGAGCCGAGCCAAGGTTGTATTGATCTGCGTACAAGAAGTCGTTGGCAAACGCGATTGGTAAATCCGCAACACCTGCTACGTCGTAGTATGGTGACCATTGTGTACCAGCAACAACACGACCAAACTGCTCATGTGTCGCACCAATGTAACCCAAACGAGTGTTGAACGAGCTTTCACCACCGTCTAGTAGCTTGATAGACCATTCGCCTTTAGCGTCAACTGTCACACCGTTACCGATGTCCTGTTTACCGCCAACATTGATACGAGGAGATACGTCATGAATGCGTACATCTTCCTCAAAGTACTCACCCACGCCCACAGAAACGTGGCCGCCGATAGAAAGAGATGTGCCTTCGCTGTTGTAAACTTCAGCTGCGAAAGCTTGAGAACCACATGCTAGTGCCGCCACTGCAACGGCTAGAGTTTTCATTTTCATTGTTAACATCCATATAGTTGTTTGTACTGGTTCGCCCCGACAGCAAAATAAAATGCATCAATCGCAACGAACAGATAACAAAGTAGTAATGAAATATAAATGAAACAAATACTTTCTTATGCAACTGGTATTATTTGTGGCTAATTTTTGATCACGATCACATAAAAAAGGGAACTTTTCAGTTCCCTTCATAATTTGTGTGGTGTTTTGCGTGTTACAACTGCCAGCGTGCGAGTGGCTTCTCAGTTTTGATACCTTTACTGCCCCATCGGTCAATAACATCAATTTGCAGTATGCGATCCTGTGAAACTAATGAAGTTAACGTTTTTGACGGGCGTTTATCAGTGATCAGCCACAGAGTTTCATCTTCCTCAAATTGAGCTTTTAAAGATAGTTTCTCTGCCTCTGACCATTCCAATTCTGGTTTGAATTGGCGATCGACCACAAACAGTTGGTTTCCTGATGCAAAATCTTCTAACGATTCACCCAACAATACCACCGAATCGATCTCTTTTTCGAAAATTACTTCTTGTTGTTGATTGATCAGTTCCCGCACGTCCAGCATCAAGGCTTGCTGGTTCTTTTCAATCTGAGCTTGATGTTGAGGATATACCTTTTGTAAATCCTCACCAACAATCGCTGCCATTCGAATCAAGTTGCTCGGATTCATCCACGCGTATTTCGACGTCTCACCATTATCCAACGTCAATGCCGCAACACCTTGTGCTCTCGGTGAAATCGCTTGAGAAGCATCAATCTCTATCAAGCGCACATTTCCCTGACGCGCATACACAAAAGTAGGGTCTTGATGCCAAACAGCACCTAGCGTGATCGCTACTGTTGCATTTTTTCCTGCTGCGGTAACTTGTTCATGTCCTTTACTTGCAAACCAATTCACCAAACGCTCAATCCCGTAACGTTTAGGCGGCAAGTAATTCGTCTCGATGTCCGTACCTTGCATCAACTGCTGAGCCAACATGTAGGTCACAGGAGTGCTCGTAACGATGTCTTTGGCAAAAGCAAACGGCGCTGCTGTACTCGCTATTGCCAAGCTCAATCCCATAATTATTTTTTTCGTGTTCATATTCGAATATCCAGATTTAAGCTTTGCGCACAATGCGATACATGGTTGCAGTTAAGAAGAAGGTTGCTGAAACAATGATGATCGACGCACCAGATGGCACAGGGAGTTCCAACTCCATCGGCAAGACGGTGCCAACCAAGCACGCGATGGTCGCCAACAATGATGAGAGCAACACAAAGCTCCCCATTCTCTTAGTAAGAAGGCGGGCTGTTGCACCAGGAATCAGCAGCAATGCCCCAACTAATACGGCGCCAATGATCTTCACCGCCGCAATGGTCACAAGCGTGATCATCATGACAAACAAGTAATCGTAGAAGCTGGTATTGAATCCACGCACACGCGCGATATCTGGGCTGATGCAAGTCAGTAATATGCGGTTAAATGTAGGGATCAAAAGCAATAAGATGATCAAACAACTCACGGCAAGAATCGTAATGTCTCTGTCTGTTACCGTCAGGATTGAACCAAATAGAACGTTCTCCAGCATGTGGATGTTGATCTTGCGTGCCACGTACATCAGCAAGGCTGCACCGACGGCCAGTGCCAGTGCGAGGAACACGCCGACTAATGTATCGTAAGGAACATTGGTTCGATTTCGCACGAAATGCAGCAGCAGTGCGAAGATCATGCAGAAGCTAAATAATCCAATGAATGGGTTTTCTGGTGGCTCACCAAGCAGTACACCAATTGCAATACCCGTTAATGCTGCATGGCCGACCGCCTCTGAAAAGAACGCTAAACGCTTCGCAATGACTAGCGTGCCTAAACCACCCAGCAAGGGACCAAGAATGAGCGCAGCCACTATCGCGTTGACCATAAACGCGTAAGCAAAACTGTCACTTAGCCAACCAGCTTCCACACCATGCAGAGCGAGATCTCTTAACCAATCCATTACGCCGCCTCCACTTTTGCTGTGTAGTGCTTAAACAACGATTCGATACGTTCTGGACTCAATACTTCTGAATGGTGCCCTGACGCCACAATTTGACGATTCACGACATGGACCTGAGCATCCAAACGACGTACAGCCGTCACATCATGATGCACAGCAAGCACGGTTTTACCTTCCCCAACAACTTCATGAATTAAACTTTCAAGGTAACGAACACCTTGCTCATCCATGCCCGTCGTTGGCTCATCCAAAACAAGCAGACTTGGGTCGTCTAATAACGCTTGAGCGAATAAAACACGTTGCTGTTCACCCCCCGATAACTGTCCCATTCGTCGGTCACTACGTGAAGCCATACCAACACGATCTAGTTGAGCAAGCGCTTGTTGAGTTTGCTTGGTCTTACGTCGCCAAAACAGCGGCACTCTGGTTTGGTTAAGCAATACGAAATCCATAACCGTGAGCGGCAGACTGGCTTCAAACATGGCTTTTTGTGGTACATAACCAATTTTCGCTGCATGTTTGCTGTCTGGCCAATGGACAGAAATGTCACCAGTAAATGGGGTTAAGCCCAAAACAGAGCGTAAAAGAGAGGTCTTCCCGCCGCCATTAGGCCCCATAATGACGTGACATTGACCAGCTTCAAATTGGGTTTGGATGTCTTGCAGAATCAGGTTGTCGCCATATTGAAGGCTTACCCTGTCGAGAGAGATAGAAGGCCCTAGCATCAAGCTTTCTCCTGTTCGTGCTTGCTTGCAACGAACTTCATCGCTTCAATCAGGGTCGCGACGTTATCACGCATTTCGACTTCAACCTTATTGGCTTCGTACTCGCCGTGGGTCATGTGAGAAAAGCGGTAAAGCTGAACACCGGTCGCTTCTTCGATCGTATCGACAAAACGATTTGGCATGTTTAATTCGTAAAACAGCACATCAATACCAGATTGACGAATTTTCTCTATCGTTTCTTGTAACTGGCTCGCGCTTGGCTCTACACCATGAGCAGGTTCGATAACGGCTGCGACGTCAACGCCGAATTCCTGCAAGATGTAACCATAAGCATTATGCGTAGTAGCAACCTTCATACCTGCTGTATCAAGTTGCCCTAAAGACAACATGGCATCACGCTTCAAAAGGCGGAATGTTTTTGCGTAAGAGCGCGCATTCTTGCGATAAAACGCCGCGTTTTCTGGGTCGAGCTTGCTTAGCTCACTCGCAATCGTGTAAACCTTTTGAATTGTGGTAGATAGGCCAACAAACGTATGCGGGTTAACTGCGCCTTTACCGACTGATTGACCCATCGCAGGTAACAGTGGTACTTCTTTGTTCGCCTCTATCACCACAAGATCGTCACGTTGTGAAGCTTGAATCACTTTAAGAGCAAAATCATCATGGCCGATACCATTGACCACAATCACATCCATTTGCTTCAAACGCTTTAAATCATTAGGTTGAGGTAAATAGTTATGAGGATTAAAGCCTGCATCCACCAGCGGTAGAATTTCTGCTTTGTCACCGACCACCGCTTTTACATAGCTGTAGTAAGGTTGAAGAGTAATACCAATATTGAGCTTATCTGCTGCAAAGCTCGATGAAGCTACTGCCAGCAATGCACTAGCCATTATAATTCGACGTAGAAAAGATCGTTTCATCATAGTTGTTATCGTTAAAATTGAGCTTAATGGGCGTGAGCATTTGAAGACATAGCAGGGACAAGAACTATTTGTTGCCAACCTTGCTTCTGGCGTTCGCTTATTTCCGCAAGAGATAACTCAGACGCCTGTGTTGTCGATTGAATAAACCAAATGTCGGCGTGTTCATTACGACTATCGAGCAGCATGGAAGCTGCGCCTTTTTCATCTTGCCTTACCCCGAGGTAAATCCCTGTATCTAACCGTTGCCATTGATGAGAGCCTTTTCGCTGCCAGCTTTGGTCTTGTACAAATGGTGCAACCCAAAATTCTTCCAATTCGCTGACGGCAGGCCACTCGCCAGCATCTAGGTGAAGATCTCGAATCTCTTCATGCGCCAACTTTAGCTCGGCGATCATCGCAAGTTCTTCTTGTTCAAGGTCAGTGATGAGAACTTGATGAGCCAGCACTTCGGTATGTTCTGTTTCGGCTTGATGGTGAGGCAGCAAAATTGTGGAGACCGCAAGAATACCTGCGATGGTTAGAGCAACCCATTTACCCTCTCGACTGCCGTTATCCGGTCTGATCTTCTGGGTAATCATTTCTCTTTTAACTCAACGATATCCACTTCTACTGGGTTTTCATGCCCCGCATCGAAAACCAAATAAAAGTCGGTTTGAGGATGTGTAAACTCAGCAATGGAACGTTTATCTGTCGTCACTTTGGCGATCAAGTTGTCATCGTAATCGTACATTTCAACGTCGTAATCCACGGCGGTAGAACCATCTGAATAACCCGCCTCACAAATCACTTTGTCTTGCTCTAAATGGCAACTCATCAATGGGAAATGCGCGAACGCTTGAGAAGAGATAAAACCAGCAACCAACACTGAGGTTTTAAGAATAGAAACGTTTTTCATAATGCATCCAAATTGGCTCAGCGTGAGGCTGAGCCAAATTTTGATTAGTTAAGTTGAGTTTCAAACGTTAGGTGAACGTTCATGCTTGCTTTGTCTGCAAGTGGATCGTTTTTCAGCTCACCCTTGTAGTTTGCTTTCATTAGGTAGCGGCCTGCTACATCTGGAGTGAAGGTAATTTTTCCATCCTTGTCACTGACCACATCAATTTGCTCTTGATGGTTACGATACAGAGTACCTTCACGCGTAATTTCTGCCGTGACACCTTGCTGAGGCTCGCCGTTAAAGAAGAATTGGAATGTTACTTCTTCACCTTCAATAATGTCTGAAGGGTGCGTAATCGGCTTCATTTCTAACAGCTTACCTTCAATCTCTAATGCCTTGTCTGTTGGCATACCAACCGTTACATAGCTTTCTGCACGTGTGTAGCTAAGTTGGGTAACGACATCGCGTGCTTTTTCAGGAATCACGCTTGCACGGTCTGCTTTGCTCGCTTTCGCCCACTTAACCGTATCGCGACGGCCAGCTTTGTACTGGGTGTAGTAGCTAGGTTGGTTATTGATAGCCACTTTGTGTGTGCCCTCTTCAACAAAGAAGAAGTCGAACATTGAACGACGCTTGCCGCGTACGACAAAATTCGGGCGCTCAGAACGACCATCTGGCATGATCACGAACGCTTGCTCGCTACCTGCTGGCTTATCGAATACAAACGTACCGTGAGACGCTGTCACATCGAACGTTAACCAATCACCGCCTTCTTTTGATACCGTAAAGTGAGAAGGGAGAACCCAACGAGGGTGCGCTTGTGCTGTTGTCGCGGCCGCTAGCCCCATTGCCATTACACTTGCTAATGCCACCGCTTTCATTTTGGTTTTCATTGTTATTCCTTCTCTATCACTTAACTTGGTAGTTGACGGTAATGACGCCCGTCTCTTCCGTTGGTTTTATTTGGTAGCGCACTTCACTGTCCGCTAACTGCATTTTTTGACGTAGGTAATTACGGCCACCGTGTTCACGTACGACTTCTACATGCAGGGTGTAATTACCCTGCTCGAGTCGTTGGCCATCATCATTGGTGCCATCCCAAACAAATCGGTATTGGCCTGCAGGTCGAGTGGCTGACGTTACGGCATCGACCAATTCGCGATCGTAACGTCCCACTTTGCGCCACCAGCTGCGAAGATCTTTTAACCACTCATCTTTACCTACCCAAAGCTGAATGGTTTTGACTGGTTTACGCTTTTCATCTTCTATCCATACTGCGACATAGGGCCTTGCATACATCGAGGTATCAATCTTTGGTAACTCAAACTCAAAGTCGACTTTGGCATTATCTGGAAATGGAGCGGCCATAAGCGGCAAAGGAGATAAAGCCGCGATCAATGCGGCTTTACTAAACGGGTGACGGCGAAAAATACGGCCTATGTTTAACATTGTTTTTTCTCTGAATAGGCTGCTATGGCACAGCAAAAAAATAAATAACGAGCGATAACGCAGTGCCAAAACTCATCCACTGCATTGATGTTCTAAAAGTCTTTTTCTTTGGAAGCAGCAAACACACACCGGTCAGCACAAAAAACACCATTAGCAAGGCTGTTATGTCGATAAACCATTTCCACGTATCGCCACTGTTGCGACCTTTATGTAGGTCGTTTAGCAGCGCAACCATGCCGTAGTTAGTGGTTTCAACTTCAGCTTCACCCGTCGTCATATCGACGAAAACGGTGGCGTTGTAGCCTGGGCCTTTGAAATCTAAAGAGAGTTCACCAATCATCAATTCACCATCCTCAATCTCGGTATACACATCGAGTGCTGATGGTGTGCCTCGTAGGTCTGTTTCTTGTGTTAAGAAACTCAACAGGGCAGAACGATTGGATTGGAAGCTTCCTTCATTCGCAAATAGTTGCTCGGAAGGAACAGTGAGTGTGTGTTGCTGAATGATGGGTTCACTGCGCTCAAACAGTTCTGGGCGGTTCAACGTAATACCAGTTAACGCAAAAAACAGCGTCACCAATAAAAGAGCCATAGAAATATAAATGTGCAGACGGCGTGCCCAAGTTTGGACGCCTTTGCTTTTGAGCAACATAGAAAACAATCATCACCAGTAAATGAGGAAGTAATTTAGGTGATAATCATTCGTATTGGCATTTAATTTACATTGTTTACGTTTGGTCAAAAAGCATTGCTCCCGTCGATCCTGACAGGAGCAAATGGGAGGAGGCGTTATCGAGCTAGAATGGGATAAGTAAAGAAAAGCAAGTGACAGAAATTAAACGCGAAGTGCGCGAGCACAGCGCACCATAAACGGCCAGTAAAATGGAACACCAAACCGTACCCAGCCCCAGCAAGCGCGGCAAATATCATTAATAGTGGACCACCAGAAAAATGAGCCAAGCCAAACAAAAGACTCGCTACTACCAAGCCTACTCGCCAGTCAAAGCGGCGGGACAGCGACTGCTGTATAAATCCACGAAATAGCGCTTCTTCTGCCACACAAGTCAGGACTAAGTTGTTCAAAGCAAATAACCACCACCAAGATGGCAAACTCAATTCAGACTTTAAAGCTCCAAGCACTGACGCAATAGGCAGCAATAAGAGCAAAGGAATCATCACTAGCAATGCCGGTTTGACTCTTAACTTTGACTCACCACCTAGCAAAATCGGATAAGCCAGTAAAAGTGCAAAGAAGGCAAGCGGCTTGTCTAAGTTAAGGTACATAGAGAATGGAGCACTTAACGGCCCCGCAGATACCTTGTCCAGCACTTGCAGATTATTAAACCCCGGGATCAGATGGACAAACAACAAGACACACCAAACCATCACGATTCCCCACCCCAAATAGAAAGTGGGTTTCGTTTTTGGCTTCGCTTTGAGCATTGAAGTGAGGCTTGGAATTCGGTATGACACGCCAAGCACAAACAAAGAGCTGATCAAGGCGATAAGCTCAATACGGCCGAGAATAAAGCCGCCAAACAAGGTGATGCCAAGCAATACGAGTGCGACTCCAGTATGGCGGAGAAAAGCCGCTGCTATAGCCAAAATTAACGGGCACCATAGCCAGATGTCAGAATCGAGAATCATTGTATTATCCTTATAAACAAAAGCTGACGTTCCAGTCTTATCGCTGGATAGCGGTAATATAACGTTATGATATTTAAAAAGAGATCGAACCAGACTCAATATTTACAAACAAAAAGACCCGAGATATAACCCGGGTCTTTCGATCGCTGATGCATGTTCTATTATCACATGGACTTAGCTGTTCTGGCTCGCTTTCACTTTACGCAACTGAGATAGGTATTTCACCCAACTCTCAGCTTGAGTTGAGGGCTCAATCTCATTTGCGCGTTTTGCGTTGGCAAGAGCGTCTTCAATGCGTTTCAGCTTGTAGTAGGCACGAGTCTTAACCAATGCCACATCCGCTTTGCGACCCGAGACTTTATCCAATGCAATCAGAGCATCTTTGTGGTGCCCTTCTTGGACAAGCAACTGAGACAAGTTCCAATAGTATTGGCGATCTAGCTTCGCGGCTACGCGCCAACTCGCTATCGACTTATCCCATTCTTTCGCTATTTGCCAGTACGTAGCTTGCTGCGCTTTAAGCTTGCTGTCTGAGTTAACTTCATTTAACTCACCCAACACTTTTGCTGCACGCTCTGGAATACCGCGCTTACCATACAGCTGAGCAAGAAGTTTGAGGTCATCTTGGTTCAACTCTACGCCTTTCAGCTTCGCAAGAGCCAAAGCATCAAGAGCACGCTTATCATCATCCACACGTAGATACAGAGCAACAAGCTGACGCCACCATTCCACACGCTCAGGCTCGATCGCAATCAAACGTTTGATCGTGCCAATCGCAGGCTGCCACTTTTTCAGCTCTAGCTCTGCAGATAGCTTGATGGACAGTGGTGCCATTTCGTCTGGCTGGCCATATTTCTCATAACGAGCCATTGCAGAGAGAACTTTATTCCACTGACTTAACTGGTAATGAGACTGTGCAATACGCAGCCAAATTTCATACGCCTTTTGGCTCTCTGGAACGGATTTACTCAAGTCGTAATAATGTGGCAAAGCTTTAGAGAACTGTTGTTCATTGAGCAACATATCAGCCAACATTTTGCGCGTTTGCCAAGCTTGCTCATCTTCCAGAAGACCACTGTTTACCGCAATCTCAAGCTGTTTAATTGCAGGCTTAACTTGCTCATTCTGCCAGTAGAAAATACCCAGCATTCGCGCCACAAACGCTTGATCGTAACCACGAGATAAATCGAGGCCTTCAAGAGTTGAAATGGCTTCTTGCAGTTTTTCTTCTTGCGCTAGGTTATGAGCGCGTTGAACACGAGTCGCCGTGTATTGACTCAGTTCATTCGCGACGGTGGTAAAAGCACTTAGGCTTAATACCGCACCGATTAAGAATTGCTTCATCATTTGGCTAACTTGAACTCCACTTTAGCGGTTTGTCCGAACTGCTCAATTGAGACACCATCTTCAACTTTCGGTTGATATTTCCATTTCTTAAGCGCTCGAATCGCTTCTTTTTCGAAGATACGTTTTGGCTTAGCGTCAATCACTTCAATGTCTTTAGGGCGGCCTGTCGCGTCAATGGTAAAGCGCATCACTACGTAACCTTCCATCTTACGTTTCAGTGCTTTACTTGGATAACGAGGATCAACGCGGTACAGTGGCAATGCTTGCTGGTTACCCATCGTGCCTTTTAAATTAGGAGCACTGATCGCAATGCCATCTAGCGCAGTGTTCAAACCCAATGCGCTGATTGGCGTCACTTGGCTCATAGGCTCTACTTGAGTTTCCGCTTGAGACAAATCCATCGGTTCTGGTGCTTTTGGTGGTTCTGGCTGTTCAGGAACAGAACGTTGACGACGTTGAACATCAGCATCATTCTCGACCATCACCATGTCAAAGCGCACTGCCTCTGACGGTTGAGGTGCGCGTTGATTGCCTTTATCGACCATCCACGCCATAAAGCTAAACAAGCTCACCGCAATCAAAATTGACGCTGGTAGCGCGAGTAGTAGCCTGCCCATTAAGGTTTCTCCGCTGCCAACGCGATGTTCTTCACACCAGCACCTTTCGCTGCATCCATCACCTTCACAACCGTTCCGTTGTATGCATGTTCATCCGCTTGAATGACAAGTGATGCCTCTGGTTGCTCAAGTAACAAGTGCTCAATGGTCGCTTCTACACGTTCGATATCCACCAAACGTTTATCGATGTACACATCGTTCGCCGCTGTTACCGCAATAAAAATGCCTGCGTCTTTTTGGCTAACCACGTTCGATGCTTGTGGTCGGTTAACTTCTACACCTGACTCACGTACAAATGAACTGGTCACGATGAAGAAGATCAGCATGATAAACACGATATCCAGCATCGATGTTAAATCGATCTGGGCTTCATCTTGTTGATTATTTCTACGTCCGAGTCTCACTTCTGACTCCTTAAAGATTGTTCTAACTGGAGGGCTTTACGCTCACACACTTTGCTCAAACGCGCATGGACAAACATGCCTGCAAGTGCCGCAACCATACCTGCCATAGTTGGCAGTGTTGCAAGTGAAATGCCTGAAGCCATCAATTTTGGATTGCTACTGCCTTGTGTGGCCATCACATCGAAAACTGTGATCATGCCAGTCACCGTACCGAGCAAACCTAACATCGGGCAAATCGCCACGAGTACTTTAATGGTTGATAGGTTTTGGCGCAGTTCAATGTGTGCTTTTGCAATCCATCCTTCGCGGATTTGATGCGCGTACCAAGAGTGGTGGTCAGGTCTTGCTAGCCACTGCTCACAAAGCTGTTTCTTCACCTTCGGAAACTCCATTGTCAGGTAAAGTACACGCTCCATAACCAGTAGCCAACACACCGCTACAACGGCTGCTAGCCACCATAGGATTTGGCCACCTTGCTGCATAAAGCTCATCAAGGTTGAGGCCCAATCCTCACTGATCAAACCCAATGTGTTGAGTAGGATCTGCTCCATTACGCTGCGTTCTCCGCTGTCGTGTTAGGGTTGTTTTTGCCTTTTGGCATATCGCGCTCGGCTTGTTCCGCTACAAGACCAATACCTTGCTTTTCAAGAATATTGCGAATGTTCTCTGCTTGAGAGCTCAAGACGTTATGAGCAAGAAGCAATGGCATTGCCGCAACGAGGCCAAGAACAGTTGTAACTAGCGCCATAGAGATACCGCCTGCCATGACTTTTGGATCGCCATTACCAAACTGAGTGATCACTTGGAACGTTTCGATCATGCCTGTTACCGTACCTAATAGACCAAGCATCGGTGCTAGAGCAGCAAGCAGTTTCAGCATCGACAACCCCTTCTCAAGGTGAGTCTGCTCGTCAACTACCGCTTCTAGTAAGCGAAGTTCTAATGCTTCAACGCTACGATGTTTGTCTTTTTGGTACACAGCAAGGATACGACCAAGCGGGTTATCTTCTGGTTGAGTTGGGTTCTTTAACTGTTTGGCGATTTTTTGACGAGCAATCATCAATGACACACCACGAACCAACGCGATGATCAAACCAACCGCTAATAATCCAAGAATGATCTGACCAACGACACCACCTGCATTCAGGCGATCCGCCATTGTCGGTGAATTTGCCAATTGCTCAAGCAAGATGCCGCGTGATGGGTCAATCACTAAAGAATCGATTTCACCCGAGTTCAGCGAGCTTGCTGTTGGTCCATTTTCTGGTTGGCGAAGGTAGCTCACTGCATCGCCGCGTTGGCCGTTCCACTTAACGTAACCAGCGTCATCCAACAGCGCCATTGAGCCAAGGCGAACACCGTTGACCGTTTGTTCACGACCTTCACCATCAAGCAGAGTGAATGACACTTTCGCCATTTCACCACTTGCTTTAACTTGTTCTTCCATACTGCGCCACATCGCTTGAAGCTGAGGCAGAGTAGGCAGTGATTTCGCCGCTACGATATCATCGATGTTTTGTTGGAAAGTGTTCGCGTCTACACCGGTGACCGAGTGCTTAAGCTCTGATTCTAGCTCTTTAGCATTCTGACGAACAACACCAAATAGCTCACCCAAGCTACCTGTTTCTAAACGTAGTTTTTCTTCTAGTTGAGCCAGTTCAGCTTCGTTTTCACTAAACGTAACACCAAGCGTGTCAGCTTCTGCTTGTAGCGCCGCACGTTCTGCTACAAGCTTATTTTTCATTGCCTGTAGCTCTTGCTGAGTTTTGTTAAAGCCAGATTCACGAGCCACGTTATGGGATTGCTGTTGGCGATTTTCTTGTTGTGCTTTTTGCAACAGAGTGTCACTTGCAAACGTCGTATGCGGTAAAAGCGCAGCAGTAGAAATCAACGCAACCGATAGCCATTTCTTCATCATTTATTTGCCCTCCGCTACGTTTAGAGACACTGGCAGAGTTAGCATGCTTGGTGCGATCTGTTTATTTGCCATGGCAAACGCTTTATCGAGTTCAGATTTTTGTTCTGAACCAACGGACTGCCATGCGTTCTGTTGTTGTGACCAGCTCCAGAACTGTTCACCAGATAGGCTACGCGCAACTAGCGACACGCGACCCAAGTAAAGAATATCAGCCTCAACTTGATCGTTACCTTCCAATGCAATCTTGCCTTGGTAGATACCAATCTTAGTGCCATAGTCTATTTCGATTTGGTACGCTTCTAGAATACGACGGAACTTCTCAGCATCCGCTACATCTGCTCGAGTCATCATGGCATCAAGCTTCGCAATACGCTCCTCACGTTGCGCTTTGCGGATAGGCTTATCATTCGCGACGATAGCCTTTAGACCATCCAACATGTGATACATAAGCGGTACCACACCTTGACGAGTTTGAGCGATCTGCTCAATTTGCTCATTCAAGCTTGCCACTTCCTCGTTTTGGCTATCAACAAGGTTCGAAAGGTGGTCGCGATAAATCTTCAAGTTGCTGACTTCTTCATTCAACTGTTCAATTTCAGCTTCTAGTGACAAAGACTTCTCAGCACTTGCATCGATACGCTTCTGGCTTACTGCAGACGCTTGGTTAGTTTTACTCTGCACTGCTTGAGCATCGTTAAGATTTTCCGCTTGAACGGGAATCAAAACCGATGTGATCAACAGAGCGATACTTGATTTCATTAGATTCATACGAGTTATATTTTCTGTTTTCCAAAAACGACTAAAGGGGAAGACTACTCTTCCCCTTTAAAAATCAGTTTGTTATCAGTATTTGAACTGAATTGTCGCCATGTAGTTTCGGCCCTCGCCTATCACTACACCGCTAGCTCCTTCTTGTTTACTGTTGGTGCTACCACCACCTGCTAGGTAGTCAGTATCAAACACGTTTTCAACATTGAAACGAGCCACAATATCTAAGTTCTCATCATACTTGTGTGTGTACGCCACGCCCATATCAATACGTGCATACCCATCTTTCTTAAATGTGTTCGCTGCGTCTCCGTAGCGCTCACCTTCATAAATCAGACCTAGGTTAACATCAGTGTTGTTCTGCACTTTGTAACGAGACCAAACACTTGCTGAAAACTCTGGAACGTCCGCTGGACGGTTACCTTTGTAATCCGCACTCTCAGTGATTTCTGCATCTAGGTACATTGCAGAAGCCGTTAGCGAAAGCTCCTCAGTCACAAAACCTTGCGCTAGGATTTCCGCACCGCGGTGTACTTGCTCACCATCTTGAGTCTTCTTGTACATCACATCACCGCCAGCATTAACGCCGTCTTCAACATCTAATGCGATGTTTTCTAGAGTGATATCAAACACAGCACCAGAAAGAAGCAGACGTTCATCGAACAGTTCCCACTTAGTACCCACTTCATAAGAGATACCGCGTTCTGCGTCTAGCTCTTCACCATCGTTGGTGTAATCAGTACTGTTTACCGTGCCTTGAGGCATAAAGCTCTCAGAGTACTGAACGTAAATAGAACCGTTGCTTGCAGGGTGGAAAATCACACCTAGTTTTGGTGATACTTGGCTTTCCGTTAGATCATCACTGCGCTTTTCATCGTAACGAACACCTGCAAGTACCTGCCAGTAATCGTTAATTGTCATCATGTTTTGCGCGTAGATACCCCACGTATCATATTCGCTAGTAGGCCATTTCTTAGAACTCGTTGGCTCTGGCTTCACTACCGTCTCACCTGCTGGAACATACTCGCCGTCATGGAAAGCCATAAAGCGGTCGTAGCTGTAATCCAAGTAGTTTGCACCGACTAAGAAAGTGTTATCTGTACCAAACAGAGAAAAGTCAGTCGTCACATCTACGTAAGCAGTATCAAATACCCAATGGTCAGAACGCTCGTTACCCTTGTGCTTGATCGTACCGTTTTCTTCGTACATATCGAACTTAGGGTAAGACTCTACGTCGAAACGTTTGAAATCTTGACGGTTATAGCCCGCTTTTACGTTAACGCTGTCCGTCACCTGTGCATTAATGTCGATACCGTAGTTTTCTACGTCATTGTCGATCTCTGACCATTGTGCATCCCAGATGTACTTATCACCGCGAACGGCTTTACCATCGACAATGTAAGCACCGGAATCAACGCTACCGTCATCTTTCGTACGGTCATAGTGCGCTGACACCATGATGTTTTCAGTGATATCGTATTCCACCACCAAACCACCTACTACGCGGTCAGTTTGTGGTTCCGTACCATCACCGTATTTACGCCATGAGCCGTAGCTTTCTTTTGCAAGAATGGCACGAGCACGCAACGTTTGTTCTTCATTCAACGAACCACTGACATCAAGTACAGTTCGTGAATGGTCATCTGAACCGATATCTTGGCTCAGACTCGCGTGAGTTTCTGTTGTTGGCTTCTTCGAAACCATGTTCACCAGACCACCTGGTTCTGACTTACCGTAAAGTAGACCTGATGGACCTTTAAGAACTTCAACACGCTCTAAAAGCTCAATTGGTTGACGGTAGTGTGACCAATGCTGACGACCATCACGTAGGAAGCCGTCTGAGCTACTCAGTTCAAAACCACGTAGCGAGAAACGCTCACGGTTACGGCTTGTACCGCCCGCACTAACACTCGCGTCATTTTGTAGAACTTCACCTAACGTGCTTGCACGCTGCTCATCGATTACTGCTTCATCAATCACAGCAACTTGTCCTGGAGTTTCCAGTTGCGTCATTTCCATGCGCATTGCTGTTGTATTCGTATCCGCTTTGTAACCGAATTCACGACCTTCTACGACTAGGTGCTCATCCGTATTTTGAACTTCTGCCACTGCAGGTGCTGCTAACACCGCACCGATCACTAATGCCAATTGGCTCTTAGAAAACATACCCATTCACTCCGATTATTGGGTAGCACATAACTGCTATGTGGTTCCCTCTTAGTTATTTCGCGAGTGAATATAAGTGATAACTATTACTATTTGCATTAAATTTACATTCTTTGCATTCGTAAAGTTTTGTAAAGCGGTAAAGGGTCATACTCGCCGACAATCGAGATCTAGATCACACTAAATCAGCACTTTTGACATGGATTTTACTGTCTAAAAAGTAATGTTACTGCAAGCCCGCCCTCTGAACGATTGCTTGCAACGGCTTTCCCACCCATCATTCGCATGGATTCTTTTACAATGGCCAACCCCAGACCGTAACCACCCAACTTTTTGTCTCGAGAAGCATCCAATCGTGTGAACGGATCAAAAATATCAGTCAGTTTATCTTGTGGAATGCCAGGACCATTGTCGGCTATCGTCACGGCTAAGTAGCTGTGCTTGTCCGTTGTTTTGTTCGCCAGAGAAACATCAATCTGAGCTGACTGACCGGCATACTTAATGGCATTGCCAATCAAATTGTTCAAACAACGCACCACTAACGTATCGTCACATTGCGCTTTTGTTCTTGTCGCCTCAGAAACAAACGTAAGGTTTTGCTGTATCTGCAAATCGATTTTGCAGCGCTCGACTTGCGGCGCCAGTAGCACTTCTAAATCGCTGCGTTTTAATTCCGTATCGTAGCGAGCATTCTCTAAACGGCTGAATTCCAAGATTTCACCAATAAGATGGTTCAGCTCATTGGCCTCTTCTTCCATACGCGTCACTAGGGTTTGTTCATTTTCCCCTACTCGCTTACGCAATAGGTGTAACACTAAGTTTTGGCGCGCTAATGGTGTACGTAACTCATGGGAAACATCACGAATCAAGCGACGCTGCTTTTCAGCAAGAGAATGAATCTCTTTTGTCATGTGGTCAAAGTCTTGCGCCAGCTCGTTGAATTCGCGGGTGTTCGACTTAAGCTCATCCACCACACTGACGTTAAAGTCACCATTCGATAGCTTTTTACTGGCTTCTCTTAAGCGGTCCAATGGTTGTTGTAAATTCCGTGCCATTAACAAAGAAAACAACGCCAAGATGACCGCCGCAATGACAACCTTTAATACAGAAAAATAAAGGATGAAATCATGAGCGGGGTGCAAACGATGAGGCAACTGAATCACTAGGCTGTTGTTTCCGACAAGAGGAATATTGAATATCGGACGACTTACTCGGCCTTCCAGTTGTTCGTCCAAACGTCGCTTAAATTTCAACTTGAATTCAAAGTGCGGGTGCATCAAACGGTGGGTAAGAGGGCGCTGATTTTCGTCGAGTACAAACAAGTAAAAGTGTTGTGCATTCGCCCAATCGGCCAGCTCGTCCATGTCACCTTCTTCGATCAACACGTTAGCTTGATGTGCTAGGTCCAACATTTCAGTCTTTACACTAGCAGGCACCTTTAACATGGCTTTGACTAAGGCTTGTTCAGCAACCGCTTGAACGGCCAAGATGCTAATGACGATAGCCGTCATGTAACTGAAAAGCTGAAATGCGAGGCTGTCTCTTCGTTTCACAAAGTAGGATGGACACACAAATCTCATTAGCCAGTCACAGCCTCTAAGTAGCTATAACCCTTACCACGAAACGTTTTGATGTGCTGTTTGGATAAACCCGCTTCTACCAATTTACGTCGAATATTACTGATGTGCATATCCAGATTTCGATCAAACGGACTCAGTTCCTTTTTGAGGACTTTTGTTTGTAATTCCGCTTTAGAGATCACGACACCTTGGTTTTTTACGAGGTAACTCAACAGCTCTGCTTCCGTTCCAGTTAAAGGTAGACTGTCTAACTGATCACTAATGCTCTGTACCGTAGAACACATAGCCTGTCTCTGGCGCTCCAGACCCACTCGGCGAAGAATGGCTTTGATTCTCATCAGGAGTTCCGAGACGTTAAATGGCTTACCAATGTACTGATCCGCACCAGCTTGATAACCATCTAACATCGAGTTCTCATCATTTAAGGCTGTAAGCATCAAAATGGGGGTAGCAAAGCGTTGGCAAATGCGACGAGCGACTTGCATACCATTTAGATTTGGTAGCATCACATCGAGAAGTACGAGGTCAACGGGTGTTTTTTCCATATACTGCAATGCGCTCTCTCCGCAATGAACAGAAGAGACGATATAGCCTTCTTCTTGCAATACGGTTTCCAACAATTCACACAAAGGAACGTCGTCATCTACGATCAAAACTCGAGACATTGCACACCACCACTTAAATAAAAATGGTTCGCATTCTATTACTCATTTGCAGATTAAACAACCATAGTTTTTAAGGTTTTTGCCCAAAAAACAAGCGTAAAAAAAGCCCACTTTTCAGCAGGCTCTCTCTTGCGATATTCAGTATATTCTACTCTTTTAAATCAGCACTTTAATCCGGTTACTTTTGCAACATCTTCGACTATTCCCCTCAGGTTGCTGCTGATGGACTGAAGCGTTTCTAGTTCTTCTTCAGAAAATGGATGAGTAAGCACTGACTCCGCGCCTTTTTTGCCAACGATTGTAGGTAAACTGATCACGACGCCTTCAACGCCATATTGCCCCGACATCATGGTACCGACAGGGAGAACTGAGCGCTCATTAATTTTGATAGCCTGAATGATGCGGAATACACTTGCTGCGATACCATGAACCGTATTTTGCTTACGACGAAAAATCTCATATCCTGCCTGTTTTACCGCTTCGAGCAGTTCGTCGGCATCAATACGCTCTATATTATTGGCATCACAGTAGAAATCTGCTGGTTGGCCCGCGATGGAAATCAAACTCTTAGGCGTAAAACAGTTACTGCCGTGCTCTCCAAGAACATAACCAAAGATGTTCTTAGGATCTAAATCGACACGATTTGCCACAATACTCATCAAGCGAGCAGTATCAATCACACAACCACTACTGATCACTTTGTTGTTCTCAAAGCCAGTATTGGTAGCGATAAAGTGGGCGACAATGTCGCACGGGTTAGAGACAACGATAAGCGTAGCATTTGGGGCAACTCGCTCAACTTTACGAGCGATTTCAACACCAATTTTGGCATTGATTTCAGCAATATCGATACGAGTCTGGCCTTGCTTGATCTGCGCGCCAGCAGTAATGACGACAATATCCGCGCCTAAAAGATCAAGGTAATCGTCAGTAGGAATGATATGAGTGTTCTTTGAGAAGGTCAGTGCTGCGGTATGTCGAAAATCGAATACCTCACCTTCGGCACGTTCTAAGTTTTGGTCTAGTAGAACCAACTCACTCACGCTTCCCATAGTCAGCAGGTAATTACATACCCCAACACCGACGGCTCCAGCGCCAATGACACCGATTTTCATACTTCTCTCCCTGATAATAAAACGAAGCTCTCACTTTGTGTCCACCTTAAAAGTAGGGGGCATGAGAGCACAAAAATCCTATTGCGTAATTTGACTCAGAACACCGACCCAAACCAGTATTTCTCTGCTTGATGACGTTTGAATGATGAAAAATTCGTCTTTATATATGCATCAATAGGCGCTGTTATAGATTCCCTCGTACATTTGCACTCTATTCTCAGAAAGAAAAAAGAGTACAATTCTGTGCAGTTTCTTATTGAGAATAGACGTATATGACAACGCTATTGATTGGCCACCGAGGTGTGGCAGGTAAGTTCCCCGAAAATACAAAAGTCAGCGTTCAAGCTGCGATTGATTTAGGGTTAAATTGGGTTGAAGTCGACGTACAGCCGACCAAAGACAATGTACTGGTAGTTTGCCATGATCATACCGTGAACCGCTGTAGCAACGGTAAAGGTCGAGTTGACCAAATGACATTATCTGAGCTCAAAGCGTTAGATTTTGGTCGTTGGTTCAGCGATGAATTCGCCAATGAATCCATCATGACATTATCTGAACTCCTAGAGCTTGCTGCAGAAAATGACCTATACCTTAACATCGAGGTTAAAGTAGATCATCACTCTGCCAATGACGTTGCTCAAATGGTGGCTCAAACTCTTCTAGACGGTCCTTTACCTAAAGAACGCATTCTTTTATCAAGCTTTAGTCATGACGTCATTAGAGCACTACACAAGCATTGTGAGGGTTATCGACTAGGTGTGCTGAGTGAATTCTTTACTCGAAAAGACCGATTGTTGCTCGAAGAAGTAGATGCCTACAGCTGTAACCTCAATATTAACTGGGTTCGCTCACGCCAAATCAATAAGCTACAACAAGCAGGCTATAAGGTGATGTGTTACACAGTGAACAATCCCAACAAACTAAAACATCTGCCAATCTTGGATGGCATCTTTAGTGACCATCCAAGTCGTTTTATGTAATAGCTGAGATGTCGATATTGGGAGCTCCATTACCATTCAATAGTAATTGGGGTTCCCATTTTGACTAGCCTGATAAATTCGTCCATTTCTTCGTTAGTAATGGCAATGCAACCGTTAGTCCAATCGAAGCTTTGAATAAATTGAGGTGATTGCGTCTCACCATTTTTAAGACCGTGAATTTTGATCTCGCCTCCAGGTGACACACCTCTTCGATGCGCTTCCAAACGGTCAATCGCGTCAGGGTAACTGATATGCACAGAGCGATAGAAAGCAGAATCGTTGATCACGTAATCTAACGTGTAATCACCTTCTGGAGTTCTATTGTCACCCTCTTCTTGCTTGTGCCCTTTTGGATTAGCACCTAATGCGATGCGATACTCTTTAACGACCTCGCCATTCTCCATCAGGTACATCCTACGCTTCGACTTATCAACTTTTACCAAGTCGACCGCTGCGTGAGCACCAGACACAAACGTACAACACAAGATCAAAGACAACCATTTTACTGACATCGCCAGAACGCCTAACTCATCCACTTAAGGGGAACACAAAAAAGAGCAACCATGCTAGTCAGATGGTCACACTAAAGCAAACTTAATGTGTGCAAATTTAACTACTCATTACACTAAAATTGGCTTACTTTATAAGGAGATTACTTTACAAATTCAGCACAAATAGAGAGGGTATTATGCTCAACATTGCTTTTTTCAGTGCAAAATCCTATGACGAAGCCTCTTTCAACAAAATCAAAAACAACCGAGACTTCGAATTTCACTATCATGATTTTAGATTAACGTCTAAAACTGCAAAAATGGCACAGGGTTGCGAGGTTGTCTGCGCCTTTGTAAACGATGACTTGTCTGCTCCAGTTCTAAAACAACTTTCCATTGGCGGCACAAAACTGATAGCGATGCGTTGTGCAGGTTTCGACAAGGTCGATTTGGAAGCGGCGAAAGAGCTTGGTTTACAAGTTGTCCGCGTTCCTGCCTATTCACCAGAAGCCGTAGCGGAGCACACTGTCGGTATGATGATGTGTCTGAATCGACGCTTGCATAAAGCTTATCAGCGTACCCGTGACGCAAACTTCAACCTAGAAGGTCTAGTCGGCTTTAACTTTTATGGCAAGACTGTTGGTGTCGTAGGGACAGGTAAGATAGGTATTGCCACCATGCGCATCTTTAAAGGGCTGGGGATGGAAGTTCTTTGTTACGACCCATATGAAAACCCTCTTGCGTTGGATATGGGCACGCGTTACTGCTCTCTTGAAGAGATCTATGCTAACGCAGATGTCATCTCGCTACATTGTCCAATGAGTGAAGAAAACTACCACCTGTTGAATGAGAATGCATTCTCGCAAATGAAAGACGGTGTAATGATCATCAACACTAGTCGTGGCGAACTGCTTGATTCTGTTGCAGCGATTGAGGCGCTAAAACAAGGCAAAATCGGAGCTTTGGGCTTGGATGTGTACGACAATGAAAAAGACCTGTTCTCCCAAGACAAATCCAATGATGTGATTGTCGATGACGTGTTCCGTCGCTTGTCTGCATGTCACAACGTACTATTCACTGGACACCAAGCGTTCTTGACTCATGAAGCCCTCAACAACATCGCGTCTGTGACCCTAAGTAACGTAGAAGCCTTCTTTACAAGCACTCCTTCAGGTAATGAGCTGATCAACTAAATCGGCAGATCGAGCAGTATAGTAGAGCGTAGAATTTCAGCTATGCTATACTCCTCGACCATTAAAAATTTGAGCCCAATTACCATGAGCATAAAAACTGATATTCAAAAGCTGCACAACCGTTTAGATAATTGCCAACGCAAATTGGATGCGGCGCGATCTCGTGGTGATCACGAAATGATTACTAAGTTCACGAATGAAGTTGATGACTTAACGAAGAAGCTAAATCAACTTAAGCACAAGCAAACATACGAGCTAAACAAAGAGCGTAAGAGCCTGCTTGATATGCCATTCTCTCGTGAAATCACTAAGGCAGAACAAGCAGATATCGGCAAGCTTAAGAAGCGTGTACGCGGCTTAGTTATCGTTCACCCATTAACAAAAGTGGGTAAAGAATTACGCCTAGACGTAATGACAGGTTTTGCTCCAAAAGAGTTCTAATAACTCTATTAAGCAACGGATATTGAAAAGCCCAAGCAGTTAGCTTGGGCTTTTTTGTATCTTAAATTCAGTGAGTTGAGTTTTGGTTGAATTCTATTTAAATGGTGAGTGACAGTGCAACCTGCTCAGTTTTCAAACTAATAAAAGATATAACCTTAGACCACTTTCTATGTAGTGACCTAGTTCGGAAGTGCCTAGCCTAGGATTGTGACTAACTGGAACTTAATGCAAATCCCGTCTAATTAACAAACGTCAGAAATGAAAAAAGCCTCGCTATTTCTAGCGAGGCTTCTTAATAGTGGCGGAGAGATAGGGATTTGAACCCTAGATACGCTATTAACGTATGCCGGGTTTCAAGACCGGTGCTTTCAACCACTCAGCCATCTCTCCACAAATTGTTACTAAAATTTAGTCTTACTTAAATAATGCTAAATCTCAGTTTTGCCTTTAGATTTATCTAAAAGCGATATTAAAGCCTGGCGATGTCCTACTCTCACATGGGGAAGCCCCACACTACCATCGGCGCTAATTCGTTTCACTTCTGAGTTCGGAATGGAAGTCAGGTGGGTCCAAATCGCTATGGTCGCCAAGCAAATTCTTTAATTCGGAAAGCTGTTTTAAGTTCTATTTACACATTCAATGTTCTTGCATTGAGTCCATCAAAACCCCTTGGGTGTTGTATGGTTAAGCCTCACGGGCAATTAGTACAGGTTAGCTCAACGCCTCACAACGCTTACACACCCTGCCTATCAACGT
>NZ_LNRB01000023.1:0-74462 GCF_001557945.1 Vibrio sp. CUB2
CCAATATCAGGAGTTCACAAGGAAACCCTAAAGAGTGGCGCGTCCTGGAGGATTCGAACCTCCGACCGCCTGGTTCGTAGCCAGGTACTCTATCCAGCTGAGCTAAGGACGCGCAGTTTTCGATATCGGTATTACCAATATCAGGAGTTCACAAAGAAACCCTAAAGAGTGGCGCGTCCTGGAGGATTCGAACCTCCGACCGCCTGGTTCGTAGCCAGGTACTCTATCCAGCTGAGCTAAGGACGCGCAGTAATCTTTATTTTACTTTGTATAACCCGTTTATCAAACGAATTATTAAATAGTGGCGCGTCCTGAAGGATTCGAACCTCCGACCGCCTGGTTCGTAGCCAGGTACTCTATCCAGCTGAGCTAAGGACGCGCAGATCTTCTTGCTAGGAAGTTGTGAAGTAAATCACATTCATTTCTTACGAAACAAAAAAAAGGCCGTCGGGCCAGTCAATGAATGGCGGTGAAGGAGGGATTCGAACCCTCGATACGGGATAAACCGTATACTCCCTTAGCAGGGGAGCGCCTTCAGCCTCTCGGCCACCTCACCGTTTTCATTGTTATATCTCAGAAGAGATATGGCGCGTCCTGGAGGATTCGAACCTCCGACCGCCTGGTTCGTAGCCAGGTACTCTATCCAGCTGAGCTAAGGACGCACTTTTTGTTGATAAATCAACGTTGCAAGAATGGCGGTGAAGGAGGGATTCGAACCCTCGATACGGGATAAACCGTATACTCCCTTAGCAGGGGAGCGCCTTCAGCCTCTCGGCCACCTCACCGTCTTGCGGAGGCACATATTACGTTTTACCGAAAATATGTCAAACACTTTCTTTGAAAAAAAACGCAAAAATCGCTTAACCGATGCGGATTTAATCAAAGTGATTATTAAACAAACTTTATCACTCTATTATGATGAAAAAAAGAGAGTCTTCCCTTAAAAAATGACATTTTTTCGAAACTAAAAAGGCTAGCCATTCGGCTAGCCTTTTTCATTCAAACTAAGCTCTGTAAACAGGAGCGGCTTAGTAGTTACCTGAAGCAACGTTACCGTTGCCTTTTTCAGCTTGAATGCGCATGTAGATTTCTTCACGGTGAACAGAAACCTCTTTCGGAGCGTTAACGCCGATACGTACTTGGTTACCTTTAACACCTAGTACAGTTACAGTCACTTCATCACCAATCATAAGTGTTTCGCCTACGCGGCGAGTCAAAATTAGCATTCTTTGCTCCTTGAGTAATCTCTAAATTTTCTTGCTACAAAGCTATTATCCAACAAAAGTTATATTTTCGTAAACTACCTTGTTACCGAAAATTAGCCCAAAAAGGCATGTTTTTGCTGAATGTTTAATACTTCACTAGATGTAACGTAAGCATTATGAAGAATGTTTGCTGCTGCATCCACACTCTCAGGTGGTAAGACTAGCATCATAGTGAGTGCATTCGTTGAGCAGAAATTGATCGCAATATCTTGCTGTGCCAACAATTCACAGGCATGGTCAACCATTCCATTGGCTTCTAGCCCCACAGCGGTCAACAGGCTTACTACTTCACTATTACGGATTTTATCGCTGAACACCAGATCCAACTTGGCACATGCATCTTGTTTTATCATGATACCTGTTCGTTCTGTTTCCTCGATCACATTCCAAATGTCGATACCTAACATCTGACATTGCTTTGTAACGCTAGGCAAATGTTCGTCGTCAACTTCAATAATGGCAAGGTCACGTTGAATGGCTAGACCAGAGACGGCTTTTGAGCCTGCCTCCCCTTTCACCAAA
This sequence comes from Vibrio sp. CUB2, assembly GCF_001557945.1. Lineage (NCBI taxonomy): Bacteria > Pseudomonadati > Pseudomonadota > Gammaproteobacteria > Vibrionales > Vibrionaceae > Vibrio > Vibrio sp. CUB2. The sequence continues at coordinate 1,788 of NZ_LNRB01000023.1, forward strand.
CTGCCTTCATTCAGTTCAAATGTCGAAAGCACGCGCAGTGGAACATTATTCTTCCATGCATACTGCACAGAAGGGAGATGTAACACTTTCGCTCCACGGCTCGCCATCGCTTCCATTGAAGGAAAATCGATAACCGCCATCTTTTGAGCGTTTTTCACTACACGTGGATCACAAGTATATATACCATCAACGTCGGTAAAGATTTGACACTCATCCGCGCATAATGCGCCAGCCAGTGTCACTGCGCTCGTATCTGAGCCACCTCGACCTAATGTGGTGATATCCCCATTTTCATTCACACCTTGGAAGCCAGCTACGATGACGATTTGGTCTTGTTCAAGCAAATCCATAATCGTAGAAGTATCAATGTGTTTAATCGTCGCGTCATTGTGTTGATTGTCCGTCACAATGTTCGCTTGTGCTCCGGTAAGTGAGCGCGCTGCATAACCCAATTTATTCAGGGTCATCGCCAGCAGTGCCATCGACACTTGCTCACCAGCAGAGAGCAAAACATCAAGTTCTCGAGCCGTTGGAACGCTATCTACTTGCTTAGCGAGATCCATTAGTCGATTTGTTTCGCCTGACATTGCAGACACAACAACGACAACTTGATTACCATCATTTTTCGCCTTAATGATGTGTTCAGCTACCTGGTGGATTCTTTCAATTGAACCCACTGAGGTTCCGCCAAACTTTTGCACGATAAGGGGCTTTTTCACCAGTCTTCACCTTCCCAAGACCAAAGTCTCATTAGGACCACTCATACTCCATTGAGATAAATTATATAAGCGGTAGTTACAACAAAAACCAAGCAGCGTAAATGACCTGGTTAAAATACGGTCAATTAAACCACTTGGTTACCATAAAAAAATTACGCTCAATCAAAGAAGCTTGATTGAGCGTAATTCATTATTTTAAAAGCTTATAGGCGTTCTTCTAGCCAAGGCTGTACGGACTGAATCGCCGCAGGCAGCGCGGCAACATCAGTACCACCCGCTTGCGCCATGTCAGGACGACCACCGCCTTTACCGCCAACTTGCTCAGCAACCATCTTAACTAGGTCACCTGCTTTCACTTTACCGATAAGGTCTTTGGTTACGCCTGCAATCAGACCGATCTTGTCATCGTTCACGTTAGCAAGAAGGATTACGCCGCTACCTACTTGGTTCTTGATGTCATCAACCATAGTACGTAGGTTCTTGTTATCTGCGCCTTCTAGAGCAGCGATCAGTACTTTAGTACCGTTGATGTCCTGAACTTTACCCATGATGTTTGCGCTTTCTGCCGCAGCCATCTTGTCTTTCAGTTTCTGGATTTCTTTCTCTAGAGATTTTGCTTTCTGCGCTGATTCAGCCAGTTTCTCTTCGTACTTAGCCGCTTGAGCTTCGATTGCGTCTAGCGCACCTTCACCCGTTACCGCTTCGATACGACGGATACCTGCTGCGATACCACCTTCAGATGTGATCTTGAATAGACCGATATCACCTGTGTTTGAAGCGTGAATACCACCACAAAGTTCAGTAGAGAAGTCGCCCATAGACAGTACGCGTACTTCGTCGTCGTACTTCTCGCCAAATAGAGCCATTGCGCCTTTCTTCTTAGCAGACTCAATGTCCATCACGTTGGTTTCAATCGTGTGGTTACGACGAATTTGCGCGTTAACTAGACGCTCAACTTCTTTCAGTTCTGCTGCAGTTACAGCTTCTAGGTGTGAGAAGTCGAAACGTAGGCTGTCAGCTTTCACTAGAGAGCCTTTCTGCGTTACGTGTTCACCAAGAACTTGGCGAAGTGCTGCATGTAGCAAGTGCGTTGCTGAGTGGTTTAGAGAGATAGCTGCGCGACGCTCTGCGTCAACGATAGTTGCTACTTCGTCGCCTTTCGCTAGAACGCCTTCTGCCATTACACCGTGGTGTGCGATTGCGTTACCTAGCTTTTGAGTATCTTCAACACGGAATACGCCAGCTTCAGTACGGATTTCACCAGCGTCACCACATTGACCACCTGACTCTGCGTAGAATGGTGTCTCACCAAGCACGATGATTGCTTTGTCGCCTGCAGATAGAGATTCTACTTCGTTGCCTTCAACGAACATCGCCGCTACAGAGCTAGAGCCTTTAGTACCTGTGTAACCACAGAATTCTGTTTGCGTATCAACTTTGATTGCTGCGTTGTAGTCAGTACCGAAGTTACCAGCTTCACGCGCACGTTGACGCTGCTCTTCCATCGCTTTCTCGAAACCTTCTTCGTCGATTGCGAACTCACGCTCACGTGCAACGTCGTTAGTTAAGTCAGCTGGGAAACCGTAAGTATCGTAAAGTTTAAATACGGTTTCGCCGTCTAGTACTTTACCGTCTAGGTTATCTAGAGCTTCGTTTAGAATCGCCATACCGCGCTCAAGTGTACGACCGAAGTTTTCTTCTTCGATACGCAGTACTTTTTCAACCACAGCTTGTTGACGCTTCAGCTCTTCACCAGCCGTACCCATGATTTCCGCTAGTACACCAACCAGTTTGTGGAAGAATGCACCTTGTGCGCCCAGCTTGTTACCGTGACGAACTGCACGACGGATGATACGACGTAGAACGTAACCACGACCTTCGTTTGAAGGCATAACGCCATCAACGATCAGGAATGAACATGAACGGATGTGGTCAGCGATAACGCGTAGCGATTGGTTTGATAGATCTTCGTAGCCAATCACTTCAGCAGCAGCTTTGATAAGAGCTTGGAATACATCGATTTCGTAGTTTGAGTGAACGCCTTGCATGATTGCAGAGATACGCTCAATACCCATACCAGTATCTACCGATGGCTTTGGTAGCGGTTCCATAGTGCCGTCTGCATGACGGTTGAACTGCATGAATACGTTGTTCCAGATCTCTATGAAACGGTCACCATCTTCTTCAGGTGTGCCAGGACGGCCACCCCAGATGTGCTCACCGTGATCGTAAAAGATTTCAGTACATGGACCACAAGGACCTGTGTCACCCATTTGCCAGAAGTTATCTGACTCGTATGGTTTACCACCTTTTTTGTCGCCGATGCGAATAATGCGGTCTGCTGGAACGCCTACTTTTTGGTTCCAGATATCGAATGCTTCGTCGTCTGTCTCGTAAACTGTAACAAGTAGACGGTCTGCTGGCAGCTTAAGAGTTACCGTTAGGAATTCCCAAGCGAACGCGATAGCGTCTTCTTTGAAGTAATCGCCAAAGCTGAAGTTACCTAGCATTTCAAAGAATGTGTGGTGACGAGCAGTGAAGCCAACGTTTTCCAGGTCGTTGTGTTTACCACCAGCACGTACACAACGTTGAGCCGTAGTCGCTCGAGTGTAGGCTCGTTTTTCTAAGCCTAAGAAACAATCTTTAAATTGGTTCATACCCGCGTTTGTGAACAGCAGGGTTGGGTCGTTATGTGGAACTAACGATGAACTTTCTACGATTTGGTGTCCTTTGCTCTCAAAGAACTTGAGGAACGCGTTACGAACCTCATCAGTGCTCATGTACATGCAGCTCTTCCTGAAAATAGTCGAGTTAGAATTTTGCCGTATTGTAGATCATGCAATCAGCTACGACTAGTTTTCTTGCGGAAAAGAGGCATTAGAAGAAAAAATTTGAAGCAAAACAAAAAACAGTGCGAACGGCTGACCGCTAATCTTCGTCCTCAAAGCTCAGCGCATAGCTAATTTGGTCAAAACTGTAGCCACGATATTGTAGAAATCGCACCTGTTTAGCGTACTCTTTCTGGTCTTTGGCTTTTATTCCTTTGAATTTCTTCTCAGCAGCCATTCTTGCCAGTTCAAACCAATCTTGGGGCTCTTCTGCCATCGCCATATCAATGATGGATTCTGCCACACGCTTTTGGTTCAATTCTTGACGAATGCGGCGCTCACCGTGACCTTTGTAAACATGCTGGCGCACTTGGCTTTTGGCGTAACGCAGGTCATCTAAATAGTTGTGGTCGAGACAAAAATTAATGGCCGCTTCGATGTCTGCCTCTTCATACCCTTTTAGAGCCAGCTTTTGGTATAACTCGTATTGCCCATGGTCTCGACGGCTCAATAATTGGATAGCCGCTTCTTTGCTAGATAGAGTCGGTGCTTGACGCTTTTGGTACATGGTGATCCTAAAACTGTTTTTGCTGTACAGGCTTTATAACAATCGCAGTAAATAACCGCTCACTCTAGCTTACCAACGCGCTAGTTCTGATCGCTTGCCTACCCTAATTGATATTAACCTAGCCTTTGTTTTTTGATTTCAGCAGATACAACAAAGCCCCGCATAGCAGGGCTTTGTTCAATATGATTCAATCAGAAGCTTAAAACTCTTCTTCTTGCTCTGATTTTTCACCTGATTCTGGTGCTTCAGGTAGTGCTGGTGAAAGTAGCATTTCACGCAGTTTAGTATCGATAGTCTTACCGATTTCTGGGTTTTCGCGTAGGTAGTTACAAGCGTTTGCTTTACCTTGGCCAATCTTGTCACCTTGGTAGCTGTACCATGCACCCGCTTTTTCAACTAGCTTGTGCTTCACGCCTAGATCAATCAGTTCGCCTTCGCGGTTGAAGCCTTGGCCGTACATGATTTGCGTGTTTGCTTCTTTAAACGGTGCAGCAATCTTGTTCTTAACAACTTTGATGCGCGTTTCGTTACCTACTACTTCGTCACCTTCTTTGATTGCGCCAGTACGACGGATATCTAGACGAACAGAAGCGTAGAACTTAAGTGCGTTACCACCTGTTGTTGTTTCTGGGTTACCGAACATCACACCAATCTTCATACGGATTTGGTTGATGAAGATACACATACAGTTAGATTGCTTTAGGTTACCCGTTAGCTTACGCATCGCTTGAGAAAGCATACGTGCTTGAAGACCCATGTGGCTGTCGCCCATTTCGCCTTCGATTTCTGCTTTTGGTGTTAGTGCTGCAACTGAGTCGACAACCATAACGTCAATCGCACCAGAGCGTGCAAGTGCGTCACAAATTTCTAGCGCTTGCTCACCAGTGTCTGGCTGAGAAACCAATAGTGCATCGATATCAACGCCAAGTTTCTTTGCATATACAGGATCTAGAGCGTGCTCTGCATCGATAAACGCACAAGTTTTGCCTTCACGTTGCGCAGCAGCAATAAGTTCAAGAGTTAGCGTTGTTTTACCTGAAGATTCTGGACCGTAGATTTCTACGATACGACCCATTGGTAGACCACCAGCACCCAAAGCGATATCAAGAGAAAGAGAACCCGTTGAGATGGTTTCTACGTCCATTGCGCGGTTATCACCAAGGCGCATGATAGAGCCTTTACCGAATTGCTTTTCAATTTGACCTAGCGCAGCGGCGAGCGCTTTCTGTTTGTTCTCGTCCATTACTTTCTCCGATTTATTCATCTTCTTTGGGCGACGAATAGTAATTCATTTTTCTTAAGCAGAAGAACTGCTCAGCAATGAAAGTTATTATACTGTTGATTCATACAGTGTCTATACCTGTATGAAAAAAATTTGGCTGACCTAAAGCTGTGATTTGCTCTAGCCCTTATCAACGCTGGGCTAAGACAATTTCACAAATTCTAAATCAGATGTTGATGCAATTGAGTCAGTGCATGCTCGACCGCTTTTTTGCGAACTTCAGCACGGTCACCAGTGAAATGCATGGTTTCGACTTGCTGCCAATTTTGATTATCAGCAAAAGCAAAGCAGACCGTTCCAACAGGTTTCTCTTCACTGCCTCCTCCCGGACCAGCGATACCACTGATGGATACGCCGATGGTCGCGTTGGAGTTTTTAATTGCGCCCTGCACCATTTCAATCACAACAGGCTCACTCACTGCACCGTGCGCTTCTAACGTTGAAGCCTGTACGCCAAGCATCTCCATTTTGGCTTCATTACTGTAAGTGACGAACGCACGATCAAGCCAAGCTGAACTACCAGCAATATCAGTAATAGCGGTTGCAACACCACCACCCGTGCATGATTCTGCGGTGGTTAAAACATGTCCATGCTTAGCCAATAATGCGCCGAGATCGGCACTCAATTTTGTTGCTCTTTCCATAGCCAAAAATGCCCTTTGTCTCTTTTTACTTGATAGGGATTCACGTATCCTAAGCCGCTACGGAAATAAACAAAAGTACTTACCTGTGAAAGCTGAACAAAAACATACTCCGATGATGCAGCAATATCTCAAGCTAAAGGCTGAGAACCCAGAAATCTTGCTGTTCTATCGCATGGGCGACTTCTACGAACTCTTCTACGACGATGCAAAACGTGCATCTCAATTGTTAGATATCTCGTTGACCAAACGCGGTGCATCGGCAGGTGAACCAATTCCTATGGCTGGCGTCCCATTCCACGCTGTTGAAGGTTATCTGGCTAAACTTGTTCAACTAGGTGAGTCTGTTGCGATCTGTGAACAGATTGGCGACCCAGCGACAAGCAAAGGTCCGGTTGAACGTAAAGTAGTGCGTATCGTCACCCCAGGTACGGTGACCGACGAAGCACTGCTGTCTGAGCGTCTCGACAACCTGATTGCAGCAATTTACCAACACAATGGTAAGTTCGGTTACGCGACATTGGATGTGACTTCGGGTCGTTTCCAGCTAGTCGAGCCAGAAACCGAAGAAGCAATGGCTGCTGAGTTGCAGCGCACGGCACCTCGCGAATTACTCTTCCCTGAAGATTTTGAGGCAGTTCACCTTATGTCTAGCCGAAACGGCAACCGTCGTCGCCCAGTCTGGGAATTTGAGCTCGATACCGCTAAGCAGCAGTTGAACCAACAATTTGGTACGCGCGATTTGGTCGGCTTTGGTGTTGAGCACGCTTCACTAGGCCTATGTGCTGCAGGTTGTTTGATCCAGTACGTTAAAGATACTCAGCGTACTGCCCTACCGCACATTCGTTCATTGACGTTTGATCGCCAAGATCACTCAGTTATTCTTGATGCGGCGACACGTCGTAACTTAGAGCTGACGCAAAACCTATCAGGCGGCATTGATAACACGCTCGCTGAAGTGCTCGATCACTGTGCAACTCCAATGGGCAGCCGTATGTTGAAGCGCTGGTTACATCAGCCAATGCGCTGCGTCGATACTCTCAACAATCGTCTTGATGCGATTGGTGAAATCAAAGAGCAAAGCTTGTTTACCGACATTCAACCGATCTTCAAACAGATCGGTGATATTGAACGTATCCTTGCTCGTTTGGCGCTTCGCTCGGCACGTCCACGCGATATGGCTCGCCTACGCCATGCAATGCAACAGTTGCCAGACTTGGAAGCCGTCACTTCTTCTCTAGCTCACCCATACCTTAAAAAACTGGCTCAATTTGCTGCACCAATGGATGAGGTATGTGACTTACTTGAGCGCGCAATCAAAGAAAACCCACCAGTTGTGATTCGCGAGGGTGGCGTGATTGCAGAGGGCTACAACGCGGAACTTGATGAATGGCGCAAGCTTGCAGACGGTGCAACCGAGTATCTTGAAAAACTCGAAGCAGACGAACGTGAACGTCATGGTATCGACACCTTAAAAGTTGGCTACAACGCCGTTCACGGCTTCTTCATTCAGGTTAGTCGTGGTCAAAGCCATTTGGTTCCACCACACTATGTACGTCGCCAAACGCTGAAAAACGCAGAACGCTACATCATTCCTGAGTTGAAAGAGCACGAAGACAAGGTACTAAACTCTAAGTCAAAAGCGCTAGCAGTTGAGAAAAAACTGTGGGAAGAGCTGTTTGATTTGTTGATGCCAAACCTTGAGAAGATGCAAAACCTTGCTTCGGCGATTTCTCAGTTGGACGTACTACAAAACCTAGCCGAGCGTGCAGATTCACTTGATTACTGTCGCCCAACGTTGGACAAAGAAGCAGGCATTAGTATTCAAGCAGGTCGTCACCCTGTCGTGGAGCAAGTAACAAGCGAACCATTTATCGCGAACCCTATTGAACTCAGCTCAAACCGTAAGATGCTGATCATCACCGGTCCAAACATGGGTGGTAAATCGACCTATATGCGCCAAACTGCGTTGATTGCTTTGATGGCTCACATTGGTTCATACGTACCTGCAGAATCAGCTCATATTGGCTCTCTAGACCGTATCTTTACTCGTATCGGTGCATCTGATGATTTGGCATCTGGCCGTTCAACCTTCATGGTAGAAATGACTGAAACAGCCAACATTCTTCACAACGCTACCAAGAACAGCTTGGTTCTGATGGATGAGATCGGTCGCGGTACCAGTACTTACGATGGTCTATCTTTAGCATGGGCAAGTGCAGAATGGCTTGCAACTCAGATTGGGGCAATGACGCTATTCGCAACCCACTACTTCGAACTGACTGAGCTGCCAAACTTACTGCCAAATCTAGCCAACGTTCACCTTGATGCTGTAGAGCACGGTGACAGCATTGCCTTTATGCACGCGGTACAAGAAGGCGCGGCAAGCAAGTCTTATGGTCTAGCGGTTGCTGGTTTAGCGGGCGTTCCAAAACCAGTCATCAAGAATGCGCGTCACAAACTGTCTCAACTTGAACAATTAGGTCAGGGAACAGACTCGCCTCGTCCGAGTACCGTTGATGTGGCAAACCAACTTAGTCTGATCCCAGAACCAAGCGATGTTGAACAAGCATTGTCGAACATCGATCCTGACGATCTAACACCGCGTCAGGCACTGGAAGAGTTATATCGCTTGAAAAAAATGCTCTAGTTCCTGTACTGATACAGGAAAACGCAAAAAGGCTATGGTCACCCATAGCCTTTTGTTTATTCTGAACTCGCCTCTACAGCGCTTCTACCTAATCATCTTCTACGTTGAACAAGTTTTCCATGTTCAGACCTTGCTTAATCAAGATCTCGCGTAGTCGACGCAAACCTTCCACTTGGATCTGACGAACACGTTCACGCGTTAGTCCGATTTCACGTCCCACTTCTTCAAGCGTTGATGGCTCATAACCAAGCAAACCAAAACGACGTGCCAGCACTTCTTTCTGTTTTGGATTCAGCTCTTCTAGCCAATGGATCAATGAAGATTTGATGTCATCGTCTTGAGTGGAAACTTCAGGATCCGAGTTGTTGGCATCAGGGATAATATCCAGTAGCGCTTTCTCGCCGTCACCACCGATTGGTGTGTCAACAGAACTGATACGCTCGTTGAGGCGTAGCATTTTGCTTACGTCTTCTACTGGGATATCTAACTGTGCAGCGATCTCTTCTGCTGTTGGTTCATGGTCGAGCTTCTGAGAAAGTTCACGCGCAGTACGCAGATAAATGTTCAGCTCTTTAACCACATGAATTGGCAGACGGATCGTACGAGTTTGGTTCATCAACGCACGTTCGATCGTTTGGCGAATCCACCACGTCGCGTAAGTTGAGAAACGGAAACCTCGTTCTGGATCGAACTTCTCGACCGCACGGATCAAACCTAGGTTACCTTCTTCGATGAGATCAAGAAGTGCAAGACCACGGTTGCTGTATCGACGAGAGATCTTCACTACAAGACGCAAGTTACTTTCGATCATACGTTTGCGAGCAGCTTCATCGCCACGCAGCGCACGTCGAGCATAAAGTACTTCTTCTTCTGCAGTGAGTAGTGGTGAGAAACCAATTTCGCCCAAGTAGAGCTGTGTTGCGTCTAAGCTCTTACTGCTCGCGTCAAATTCTTCGCGCGCCGCTGATTTGGTTCCAGTAGATGTTTTTGCAGGTTCGTTTGAAATGCCTTCCGATTGTGCATTATCGTAGTCGAACTCTTCAACTTTGGTTACTGTGTTGCTGATACTCATAACGCCTCCCCCTGGCGAGTTAGCAAGACATGACAACTCAATATGCCGCTAAATGATGTCGCAAGTTGTTATTCAAAGTTTTACGGTAAATAGCGCTTTGGATTCACTGATTTACCTTGATAACGAATTTCAAAATGTAGTTTGACGGATTTAGCACCTGAACTACCCATGGTTGCTATTTTTTGTCCGCTCTTAACACTTTGTCCTTCTGATACCAGCAGTCTGTCGTTGTGTGCGTATGCGCTTAAATAATTGTCGTTATGCTTCACTATAATTAGGTTGCCATAACCTCGTAGCGCATTACCCGAATAAACGACGGTGCCAGCTGCGGTTGAAACGATAGGTTGACCACGCTGTCCTGCGATGTCGATACCTTTATTTCCTTGTTCTCCCGCTGAGAAGTTACTGATTACTCTCCCTTTTGTCGGCCATAACCACTTCGAGACTTTTTCATTTTTCGCGGTGGTTGTTGGCGGTTTCGGTTTAACATTCTGATTACCTTTTGACCCAACATACTCCTTTGGTTTGGATTGTTCAACCTTCTTTGGCGGCTGTTTTTGTGCAACCTGAGTCGTAGTTGTCTTAGGTTTCTGAGTAGAGCTTTTACTTGAATTTGACGCCTTTGACGTTGTTGATGTTTTAGTCACCGGTGCAGGTTTTGCTGCAACAACAGGAGCGACAACGGGTTCCACTTTGTGGCCATATTTAGGGGCCACATATTTCGGAGCCCAAAGTTTCAACCTCTGGCCCGGAAAAATCGTGTAAGGAGCAGACAATTCATTGTAACGAACTAGATCATTTACATTCTTATCTGTGACGTAGGCTATAAAATAAAGGGTATCACCTTTCTTTACTTCGTAATAACTCCCTCTATAACTGCCACGCTCAACCGTCGAGTAATCTTTATTTAGGCTTGAAACAGGTGCAGGTGAATGAGCCGCGCAACCAACAAGTCCCGCAGCTAACAAACAGCTAATAACAAAACGATGTAATAACTTCTTCACCTAGTCTTTAACCTTTAAGCTAAATCACCTGCAACTAATGGCACAAATCTTACCATTTCTACCACGGTCGACAGATATTGTTCACCCTGACGTTCAATTTTTAATAGTTGTTGCTCATCGTCACCCACCGGAATGACCATCTTACCGCCTTCTTTTAGCTGCGATAAAAGTGCTTGGGGAACACTCTCCGCGGCGGCAGTGACGATAATCGCATCGAAAGGACCTTTGCCTTCCCAACCAAGCCAACCATCACCATGTTTAGTCGATACATTATAAATATCGAGTTGTTTCAGACGGCGCTTCGCATCCCATTGCAAGGATTTGATGCGTTCAACGGAATAAACATGATCGACAACTTGAGCGAGGACAGCGGTTTGGTAACCTGAGCCTGTACCAATTTCTAATACATTGCTGTTCGATTTTAGATCCAACAGTTCTGTCATTTTCGCGACGATGTAAGGTTGAGAAATAGTTTGTCCCTGACCAATCGGCAACGCATTGTTGTCGTATGCTTGGTGCATCATCGCTTGTGAGACAAAGCTCTCACGTGGCAAACGATAAATTGCATCCAACACGCGTTGATCACTGATGCCACTGGAGATAAGAAACGCTATCAACCTGTCAGCATGTGGGTTACTCATTAATTCTCTTCCTTTAACCAACTATCCATTGCACGTAATGACTCATGAGCTGTTAAGTCGACTTGTAGCGGCGTGATTGAAACAAAGCCATGTTCAATCGCATAAAAGTCTGTACCAATACCAGCATCTTGCTCTTTACCCGGAGGGCCGAGCCAATAAATATCATGTCCGCGCGGATCTTTCTGCTTGATCATATTCTCAGCGTGATGACGAGCACCTAAGCGAGTCACTTCAATCTCACCAAGCTCTTCAAATGGAAGATCGGGCACGTTTACATTCAATAAACGGTTAGTTGGGATCGGACGAACCAAGTGTTGCTCAACCAGCTGACGCGCAACTTTCGCAGCAGATTCAAAATGCTGTTTGCCGACGAGGGAGAAAGCAATGGCCTGCACACCAAGGAAGTGCCCTTCCATCGCCGCAGCGACTGTACCAGAGTACAGCACGTCGTCACCTAAGTTGGCACCATGATTGATGCCTGACAGCACGAGGTCTGGCAGGTCATCTTTCATCAACTCATTCAGCGCGAAGTGGACACAGTCAGTTGGCGTCCCCTGCACAGAGAAGGTTTTCGGCGCAATCTCAGTAACGCGTAGTGGCTGCTCCAACGTGAGCGAGTTAGAAGCACCTGAGCGGTTTCTGTCTGGTGCTACGATTGTCACTTCAGCAATGCTTCTTAGCTCATCAGCAAGCGCGTGAATTCCCTGAGCATGAACACCGTCATCATTACTGAGCAGTATTCTTAATGGCTTCGCGTTGTGTGAATCCATTTCCATTAATATTCTCTTTCTACCTTTTCTTCGATAACCAATTCGCGCACGATTGAAGTCGCAAAGGAGCCCGCATCCAGCGAGAACGTCAGTGTGATGTTGTTACCATCGACAGTCCAAGCTAAGTCTTGTAGCTTGAGTGCGATGTCACGACGGTCATGGCGCATACGGTTACCGCGAATCAGTGCCATCAAATCTGGTTCTTCATCTAAGAACGGTTGCTCTAAGGTTAGCGCATCCGCTTGAGTCGGTAGTGCGTTGTCGCCCGCCAGTGCAGCAGTGATCGCCACTTCACCTTGAGCAAACTGTGCTTGTAGATCTGCCATGTTACTTGCATCAACCAACTGAGTGCCAGAAGCCGTCTGCGCCACATCACCGTCGATAAACTTATCAAACACACCATTCTCTAGGCGAGCTGAAACAATACGGTTGAAAATCCATGAACGAGCCGCTGACAAGTACATGCTGCGCTTGTTTTGGTTGCGGGTACGAACGTTCTCGCGTCCCCATCGACGTGCTTCTTCAAGGTTGTTGCCATCGTTACCAAAACGCTGACTACCAAAGTAGTTTGGCACACCTACTTGTTTCACTTTTTCAAGACGTTGCTCAACATCCGCTACATCTGTCACTTCAGACAAAGTAACCACGAACTCGTTCCCTACTAAGTCACCAGGACGCAGTTTTTTGTTGTGGCGATCCGTTGCAAGGATTTCGATGCTCGGGTATTGCGCTAAAAATGCTGAAAAGTCTGGTGTTTCACCTTTTGGTAAATGCACGCTTAGCCACTGTTCAGTCACAGCATGACGGTCTTTAAGACCTGCCCAGCTGACGTCTTTAGACTTAACACCACAGGCTTTAGCTAACTCGTTAGCAACAAAGCTGGTGTTCTCACCGGTTTTACGGATACGAACCATTAAGTGCTCGCCTTCACCCGTAAAGGCAAAACCTAAATCTTCGCGAACCTGAAAGTGCTCTGGTTGCGCTTTGATTTTTGCAGATGCAACTGGCTTACCTGTTAGGTAAGCCAATGAAGATAAAATGTCTGACATGATGTGTTTCCGCTGATATCACAGCTTAGAGGAGCAAATTGCTAGTTATTGCTTAAACAGAAGTACAACTGCTTCCGTTGCAATGCCTTCTTTGCGTCCAGTAAAGCCAAGACGTTCTGTCGTCGTCGCTTTTACGTTAATGTTGTTAATGTCGGTTTCCAAGTCTTCGGCAATCGCTGCGCACATAGCTTCAATGTACGGAGCCATCTTAGGTGCTTGTGCAATGATAGTGATGTCAGCATTACCAAGTCGGTAGCCTTGTTCTTTGACTCGACGATATACGTCTTTCAATAATTCACGGCTATCCGCGCCTTTCCATTTATCGTCGGTATCAGGGAAGTGGCGACCAATGTCACCCGCAGCGATCGCTCCTAACAAAGCATCACTCAATGCATGCAGTGCGACATCACCATCAGAATGTGCGATCAAACCTTGTTCGTAAGGAATCGCTACACCACCGATGATTACCGGACCTTCATCGCCGAATTTATGTACGTCGAAACCATGACCAATTCGAATCATTTTCTATCCTTTCTTTATTCGCCGCGCTCACGGCTGAGATAAAACTCGGCTAACGCAAGATCTTCTGGCTGAGTAATTTTTATATTATTCGCATTCCCTTGAACAAGTGCCGGCTTTTCGCCTAACCATTCCAAAGCCGAGGCTTCATCTGTGATAGTTGCACCTTGTTCTAATGCGTCAGCCAGTGCTTGAGTAAGCTGCTGAGTTTTAAACATTTGTGGAGTTAATGCATGCCACAATGCTTCTCTATCTACCGTATGATCAATATCTTGTGCTGCGTTTGCTCGCTTCATTGTGTCTCTCACTGGAGAGGCAAGGATGCCACCTGTTGGGTGTGCGCTACAAACGTCGATCAAATGGTCAATATCGGATGTGAGTACACATGGCCTTGCTGCGTCGTGAACTAAAACCCACTCACTCTCAAGATGTGTACTTACATAGTTTAGCCCTGAAAGCACAGAATCTGCCCTTTCTTTACCACCAGCCACACGAATTACGTCTGGGTGCTGGGCAATGGACAGTTCAGGGTAGTATGGGTCACCGTCGGTAATAGCTACGACAACCTTAGAAATTTTTGGGTGAGAAAGCAGTTTTTCCACGGTATGTTCCAATACCGCTTTGCCGTCAATCAACAGGTACTGTTTTGGACGGTCTGCCTTCATTCGACTACCAACGCCAGCTGCTGGCACGATAGCAATATGAGATGGTGAAGTAGCCAACATCTTATTGTTCATCCTCACCTACGATTCGGTAGAAGGTTTCGCCATCTTTGACCAAACCAAGTTCGTGACGCGCACGTTCTTCGATCGCATCAAGACCTTGTCGTAAGTCATCAATCTCAGCGAACATCTCGTTATTACGAGCTTGCAGCTTGCTGTTTACTTGCTGCTGCACTTCAATTTCATCTTCTACTGTGTAGTAGTCAGACACCCCGTTTTTGCCAAACCAGAGGGTATATTGAAGCCAGCCAAACAGTAACGTAAGGGCTATAACAAAGATTCGCATATCGTTGCTAACATTCTGTACCGGAAGGGATTAGATAAGGTGACATATATAGCATAAATGCGTGGTTGGCTCTAGGGCAGAAAAAGAGACTCACACGCTCCTTACAGGAAAAAAGCAGCAAAATGAAACAAAGAGACTTCCCTACTCTCTCCCTCCTCGTTCTATCGAATGACAAATGAACGTGAGCGAAAGACTTCAAAAGCAAAGCCTGTTCTCATATATCCAAGTGAACTGCTCTCGAAGAGCCAAGTCCGCTCCCGCCTCTAGACGCAAAGCCTTCCCATATATCAGATACAAAAACACCTCGCCAAAGCAGGGTGTTTTAAAAGCTTTAAGTTAAGCGGTTAACTCAGTTAAGAATTAAGCTTGACCTTTAACTTCTTTGAGACCGCTTCCTTGAAATATGGAGGAGCGCGCTCACTTAGAGCTTCCGTCATATAAAAAAACGCCCCGCAAGTGCGAGGCGTTTTCAAGAACTTTAAGTTAAGCAGTTAACTCAGTGAAGAATTAAGCCTGGCCTTTAACTTCTTTGAGACCGCTTCCTTGAAACATGGAGGAGCGCGCTCACTTAGAGCTTCCGTCATACAAAAAAACGCCCCGCAAGTGCGAGGCGTTTTTAAAAGCTTTAAGTTAAGCGGTTAACTCAGTTAAGAATTAAGCTTGACCTTTAACTTCTTTAAGACCGTTGAAAGGAGCGCGCTCACCTAGAGCTTCCTCGATACGGATTAGTTGGTTGTACTTAGCAACACGGTCAGAACGGCTCATAGAACCAGTTTTGATTTGACCTGCAGCTGTACCTACCGCTAGGTCAGCGATAGTTGCATCTTCAGTTTCGCCAGAACGGTGAGAGATTACTGCTGTGTAACCTGCGTCTTTAGCCATCTTGATTGCAGCTAGAGTCTCAGTTAGAGAACCGATTTGGTTGAACTTGATAAGGATAGAGTTTGCTACGCCTTTCTCGATACCTTCAGCAAGGATCTTAGTGTTAGTAACGAATAGGTCGTCACCTACTAGTTGAAGCTTGTCACCTAGTAGTTCAGTTTGGTGCTTGAAGCCAGCCCAATCAGACTCGTCTAGACCGTCTTCGATAGAAACGATTGGGAATTGGTTAGCTAGCTCAGCTAGGTAGTGGTTGAACTCTTCAGAAGTGAAAGTTTTACCTTCGCCTTTCATGTTGTAGATGCCAGCTTCTTTGTCGAAGAACTCAGATGCAGCACAGTCCATAGCTAGAGTAACGTCTTTACCTAGTTCGTAACCAGCAGCTGCAACAGCTTCTGCGATAACTTCTAGAGCTTCAGCGTTAGACTTAAGGTTAGGAGCGAAACCACCTTCGTCACCAACTGCAGTGCTGTAGCCTTTAGACTTAAGAACTTTAGCTAGGTTGTGGAATACTTCAGCACCGATACGTAGACCTTCTTTAAGAGTCTTAGCACCAACTGGTTGGATCATGAACTCTTGGATGTCAACGTTGTTGTCTGCGTGCTCACCACCGTTGATGATGTTCATCATTGGTAGAGGCATAGAGAACTGGCCAGCTGTGCCGTTTAGCTCAGCGATGTGCTCGTATAGAGGCATGCCTTTAGCTGCTGCAGCAGCTTTAGCGTTTGCTAGAGAAACAGCTAGGATAGCGTTCGCACCGAACTTAGATTTGTTTTCAGTGCCGTCTAGTTCGATCATTACTGCGTCGATTGCAGCTTGGTCTTTAGCGTCTTTGCCAACTAGAGCTTCAGCGATTGCGCCGTTTACAGCTTCAACAGCTTTAAGAACACCTTTACCTAGGAAACGTGCTTTGTCACCGTCACGTAGCTCAAGAGCTTCGCGAGAACCAGTAGATGCGCCAGATGGAGCTGCTGCCATACCTACGAAACCGCCTTCTAGGTGTACTTCAGCTTCTACAGTTGGGTTACCACGTGAGTCGATGATTTCACGACCTAGAACTTTAACGATCTTAGACATTAATGTTTCCTCTCGTTTCAAATATAAATGTCAATTTTAAAGGGCAGCAGTACAACCTTTGCCGCTGCCCGTATCCTTTTACTTCTCGAATTCGCCGCGAGCGTTTTGGCCTGCAGCTTTAACGAAACCTGCGAATAGTGGGTGACCATCGCGAGGCGTCGAGGTGAATTCTGGGTGGAATTGAGCCGCTACAAACCATGGGTGAGCTGGGTTCTCAATCATTTCCACTAGTTTCTTGTCCGCTGATAGGCCAGACACTTTCAGACCTGCTTTTTCGATTTGCGGGCGAAGATTGTTGTTTACTTCGTAACGGTGACGGTGACGCTCATGAATTGTCGCGTTGCCGTATAGTTCACGAGCTTTGGTACCTTTCTCTAGGTGACATAGCTGTGAACCAAGACGCATCGTACCACCTAGGTCAGACGTTTCAGTACGTTCTTCAACTTTACCTTCGCCGTCTACCCATTCAGTGATCAAACCTACCACAGGGTACTTAGTGTCTTTGTTAAATTCTGTTGAATGTGCACCTTCCATACCCGCTACGTTACGCGCGTATTCGATAAGTGCTACTTGCATGCCTAGACAGATACCTAGGTAAGGTACTTTGTTTTCACGAGCGTATTGTGCTGCACGAATCTTACCTTCGATACCACGGTCACCGAAGCCACCAGGTACTAGGATTGCATCTAGACCTTCAAGTACTTCTACGCCTTTCGTCTCAACATCTTGAGAGTCTACGTATTTAATTGTGACGTTTAGACGGTTTTTCAAGCCTGCGTGTTTAAGTGCTTCGTTTACTGACTTGTAAGCATCTGGTAGTTCGATGTATTTACCGACCATACCGATAGTTACTTCGCCAGTTGGGTTCGCTTCTTCATAGATAACCTGTTCCCATTCAGACAGGTCAGCTTCTGGTGCGTTGATACCAAAGCGAGCACAAACTAGGTCATCTAGACCTTGAGACTTAACAAGTTGAGGGATCTTGTAGATTGAATCTACGTCCTTCATTGAGATTACCGCTTTCTCAGGAACGTTACAGAATAGCGCAATTTTCTTACGCTCGTTCGCTGGGATCATACGATCAGAGCGGCAAACAAGAATATCTGGTTGGATACCGATAGATAGCAACTCTTTAACAGAGTGCTGAGTTGGCTTAGTTTTCACTTCACCTGCAGCTGCTAAGTAAGGAACTAGCGTTAGGTGCATGAACATTGCGCGTTCACGGCCTAGTTCTACAGCAAGCTGACGGATAGCTTCCATAAATGGTAGTGATTCGATATCACCTACCGTACCACCGACTTCAACGATAGCAACATCATGGCCTTCAGAACCAGCGATTACGCGGTCTTTGATAGCGTTAGTGATGTGAGGGATAACCTGAATGGTTGCACCTAGGTAATCGCCGCGACGTTCTTTACGTAGTACGTCTGCATAAACACGACCAGCAGTGAAGTTGTTACGCTTAGTCATCTTGGTGCGGATGAAACGCTCGTAGTGACCAAGGTCAAGGTCAGTCTCTGCGCCATCTTCCGTAACGAACACTTCACCGTGTTGAGTTGGGCTCATTGTGCCTGGATCAACGTTGATGTAAGGGTCAAGCTTCATCATAGTCACTTTTAGACCACGAGCTTCTAGAATAGCTGCAAGAGATGCTGCTGCAATACCTTTACCTAGAGAGGATACAACCCCGCCAGTAACAAAAATGTAATTTGTCGTCATGTTTAACCTGAAATTGGTTGAATGAGGGAAATGGAGTGCTTCTGGACGGGACGTAAATATACCAGAAGCTCCTAACCGCCACAACGTGAAATCTATCACACCGTAATTTTTTATTTTTTGCTTCAAATCAAAGTCGAGTATTCATGCAATTTCAGCTTTGCTCTTCTCGTTTCACTTCATCCCACATGGAATCGAGTTCATCTAGAGTAAAGTCTGTGAGCTGCTTACCGTGCGCTGCAACTTTAGTTTCCACGCCTTTAAAGCGTTTCGAGAACTTTAAGTTGGCTTTTGCCAGTGCCACTTCAGGGTCTTTCCCTAGGTGGCGAGACAGGTTCACGGTAGCAAATAAAAGATCGCCTAATTCAAGTTCGACTTTTTCCTCATCTGGAGTAATTTGAAGCGCTTCTTCCATCACCTCTTCAATTTCTTCCTGCACTTTTCCGACGACAGGGCCAAGCGAGTCCCAATCAAAGCCGAATTTTGCGCACTTTTTCTGGATCTTTGTAGCACGCGAAAGCGCAGGTAGAGAGTTTGGTATTGAGTCTAGAATACTTTTTTCAGCTTTGCCTACTTGCGCTTTCTCTTTGGCTTTTTCCGCCTCCCAATTAGCGCTAATAGCCTCTTCAGAATCGAACTCTACTTCTGAAAAAACATGTGGATGGCGACGCGTCAGTTTCTCGTTAACGGTTTCCACCACATCAGAAAACTCGAATAGTCCCTGCTCTTTCGCCATTTGGCTGTAGAAAATCACTTGGAACAATAAGTCACCCAACTCTTCTTGCAAGTTCGGCCAATCGCGGTTTTGAATCGCATCCACCACTTCGTAGGTTTCTTCAATGGTGTGAGGAACAATGGTGTCGAAGGTCTGCTTTAAGTCCCAAGGGCAACCGCTTTTTGGGTCACGCAACTTCGCCATGATTTGTTCTAACTGTTCAATTGGATGACTCATTTTCTGTTCCTTTAAACCTTTCTATCTAAAGAAAAAGGTGAGCAGCCAAAACCACTCACCTTTAATTTGTTTTCTAACTGTTTTTACTAAGTAGTTGGTTCTTCTGGCAAGGCAGCAAACTTAGGAGACCCATGAGCATAGCTTGTCTATGAGATGGGTCTGGGCCGGCATTCCGGATATAAGTGCAGCTAACGCCGCTAGAAAGCCAAATACGACGTAAGAATTAGCCTAAGCGTTTCACCGACATGACATCCTTGATCTGCTCAACACGTTTTGAGACACGTGAGAACACTTCAAGGTTGGTCACTTCAAGATCGAAGTCCATGATCGACATTTGCGTGCGGTAATCGACACGGCTCTTCATGCTGGTGACTTTGATTTTCTCGTTCGCAAATAGCGTTGTGATGTCTTTAAGAAGACCGCCGCGCTCCATTGCTTCAACACGAACCGTCAAGATGTAAGAACCGACAAAGCCGCTGCCCCAGACGGTATCGATGATACGTTCTGGTGCGTGATGACGAAGCTCCTCAAGTTGCTCACAGTCACTGCGGTGCACCGAAATACCACGACCTTGGGTGATGTAACCTGCGATTTCATCACCTGGGATAGGCTGACAACAGCGCGCTAGATGCGTCATTAAGTTATCAACGCCTTCCACTACGACCGCATCTTTCTTCGGACGACTCTGTGCTGGCGCGCGACTTTCTGCTTCTTGCAGTTTTTCTAGCGCTTGCTGGTCTTCTTCTTCCGCGGTTGGCTTATTCACTAACGCGTTGATGTGGTTGATGATCTGGTTGATACGCAAGTCACCACTACCAATACCAACATACAACTCATCAGCACTATTAACGTTAAAGCGTTTCAGCGCGTAGTTATCGGCGTCTTTCAGTGTCGCGCCGATTTTCGCCAGTTCGTGTTCTAGAATTTCACGACCCGCTTCTAGGTTCTTCTCACGACTTTGCTTGCGGAACCATGCGTTGATCTTCGCACGCGCTCGGCTTGAAGTCACAAAGCCTAGCGACGGGTTTAACCAATCTCGTGAAGGGTTTGGTTCTTTCTGGGTGATGATTTCAACCTGATCGCCCATTTGCAGTTTATGAGTGAACGGTACGATACGACCCGCTACTTTGGCACCGATACAACGATGCCCCACTTCTGAGTGAATGTGGTAAGCGAAGTCTAATGGGGTTGCGCCCATCGGTAGGTCGACGACATCACCACGTGGAGTAAAGGCATACACGCGGTCATCAAATACCTGACTACGCAGCTCATCCAACATCTCGCCAGAGTCGGACATCTCTTCTTGCCAATCCAGTAGCTTACGTAGCCACGTGATCTTCTCATCGTAACCGCTGCGGCTGCTTGCGCCTTCTTTGTATTTCCAGTGCGCTGCAACACCTAGCTCCGAGTCTTCGTGCATCTCTTTAGTACGAATCTGGATCTCGATGGTCTTGCCTTCAGGGCCAAGAATCACGGTATGGATGGACTGATAGCCATTTGGTTTCGGGTTCGCAACGTAGTCGTCGAACTCACTTGGTAAGTGTTTGTATTTGGTGTGAACCACACCCAGAGCGGCATAACAGTCTTGAAGTTTGTCAGCGATGATACGTACCGCACGTACGTCAAACAATTCATCAAACGCCAGACTCTTCTTCTGCATTTTGCGCCAGATACTGTAGATGTGCTTCGGACGACCACTGACTTCTGCGTTGATGCCGCATACGGTCATTTCTTGAGTAAGGTCGTCGACAAAGTCTTTGATGTATTGTTCACGGACAATACGACGCTCAGCCAATTGCTTCGCGATTTGCTTGTAGGTTTCTGGTTGTTGGTAGCGGAAGGCGTAATCTTCGATTTCCCACTTCAACTGACCAATACCAAGGCGGTTTGCCAGAGGCGCATAGATGTTTGCACACTCTTTTGCCGCTGCACGACGAACTTCGTCCGGCGCTTTTTTTACTTCAATCAGGTTGCAGATACGTTCTGCCAGCTTGATGACCACGCAGCGGAAATCATCCACCATGGCCAACAACATACGACGAACGTTATCTACTTGAGACGA
This sequence comes from Vibrio sp. CUB2, assembly GCF_001557945.1. Lineage (NCBI taxonomy): Bacteria > Pseudomonadati > Pseudomonadota > Gammaproteobacteria > Vibrionales > Vibrionaceae > Vibrio > Vibrio sp. CUB2. The sequence continues at coordinate 23,225 of NZ_LNRB01000023.1, forward strand.
GGCAGCACCACCATCCATTGTTACATTCAGTTGACCAATCGCCGCCATTTCGTCGACGCCATCGATCAGCTTAATGATTTCTTTGCTGTATTTTTCCTCAAGGAGTTCTCTATCAAAAGCACCGCTTGAGACCAAAGGGAACAGTTGCGCAGCGACGAGTGTCGCTTTATCCATCGACAAGGTGATCAAGATTTCGATCATCTCTCGTCCACGCCACAACAAAAGCTCCGCCTGCTCGTGGTTCGCCAAAATCGATTGGCAATCACGATACACTTCGGTTAAGCGTTTCGCTGTGTTCTTCTCTTGACCTAGGCTAGCCACCCAGTTTTCAAGTTCAAACTGTTCATCTTGGTTTAAATGCGCGCTTCTTACCGCAACCATCTCATCATCCTAATTATTATATTTGTGTGGTTTGACTAACACCATCCAGGTTAGTTCTTGTGCCAAGCTTTAAGCGTTGGCTTATTGACCACCCACCACGTGTAAGTGATCAACAAAGTCCCAATTATCAGGACTTTTCAAACAGTGCCATCGATTCTAGATGGCTGGTATGAGGGAACATGTCCAGCATACCTAATTTGGTTAATTGGTAGCCTTGCTCCAGCAAGCTCTGGCTATCCCTTGCAAGGGTAGCAGGATTACACGAAACATAAACTACACGCTGTGCGCCAAGCGCAGAAACTTGATCGATGATCCCACTCGCGCCAGCGCGTGCCGGATCGAGCAGCACTTTGTCGAATTGTTCAGCCGCCCAAACTTGCCCTTCAAAATCTTGCTCAAGGTTAGCGTGATAAAATTGCGCGTTATTGATTTGGTTCAAAGATGCATTATTTGCCGCCTTTTCCACCATTTCTGCCACGCCTTCTACGCCAACTACGTGCTTTGCACGCTTCGCGATAGGCAAACTGAAGTTACCCAAGCCACAGAACAAATCTAACACTCGTTCGTCACTTTGTGGGTCTAACCACTCTACTGCCTGAGCGACCATTTTCTGGTTTACCGCTTGGTTAACTTGAATAAAGTTATTTGGCGTAAATGGCACGGTGACACCCGCTTCTTGATAGAAAGGCACTTCACCTTCAATCAAATCAAGCTGATCGGTTTCTGGCATCAAGTAGAGCGATGCATTGTGACGCTTCGCCAATTCCACCAACGAGTTGGTTTCTTTTTCAGTCAGTTTGCTTAGATGACGCAATGTGATGCATGGACCGTTGTCGCCTAGCACCAACTCTACGTGACCAAGTTGCTCTGGCTTCTTAAACGCTTTTAACGTCGAGTAGATTTCTGGCAATAGCACATTCAACTCAGGTGCGAGCACTGGGCAGTCCGTCACTTGCGCAATTTGCTTACTCTGTTTCTTACGGAAACCAAAGTGCAACTGACGAGTCTTTTTATCCACGAACAAGCTCACACGAGCACGGCGACGGTAGCCAAGAGACTCACCTAACACAGGCGCATCCAACTCGATATCACTGCCGGCAAATTTTCTCATCAACTGACGAAGCGTTTGCTGCTTGTGCGTCAATTGTTGGTCATAGTTCAGATGCTGCAGGTCACAGCCACCGCATTCATGGTAATGCGGACAAAATGGCTCCACGCGAGCGTCACTCGGTTTAAGGATTTTAATCAACTTACCGCGAGCGAACTTGCTCTTTTCTTCCACCAATTGGGTTACCACTTCCTCACCCGGTAGGGCACCATCAATAAACAATGGTTTTTTCTTAAGGTAAGCAATGCCTGCGCCGTGGTGATCCAAACGCTCTACTTGCACCGCTTGGTGGCGGGTATTCAGTTGCGTTTTCTTTTTAGGTTGAAAGATACGTGCCATGCTCTGTGCCTGATTTGTGTCTAATTGCTCTACTGCTTCACTATTCTTGATTGCAGCCGTTGTGTGATTCGAGTGACTTGATTATGCTTACCGTTTATCCGGTGACGTCACTTCTTTGCTCAAGGCTTTATCGTGCGCTTGAGAAATAATGCGTTATTTTCCCATATCCAGACTCCGATGTAATTAGATAACATGACCAGATATGGCTTAAGAGCACGTGTAATTACACTAACTCTCGCTCCCACTCTCATTATTGGTTTATTACTGAGCGGCTTTTTCTCATTTAACCGCTACCAAGACCTCGAGAAACAAGTTATCACCACAGGCAATAGCATTATCGAACCGCTTGCGATTGCCAGTGAAACTCACCTACTTTCCGAAAGTCGCGAAGCCGTTCGTCGCCTTATCAGTTATGCCCACCGCAAAAACTCGAAACTGGTTCGTAGTATCGCGGTGTTCGATGAAAATCATGAGCTTTTCGTCACTTCTAACTTCCATCCCAATTTTGAAGCTCTGATGTTCCCGAAGGATAAGCCTATCCCTCAATTAGGCAATTCGGAAATCTTCGATAACTCGCTTATTCTGCGCGTGCCGATTCTATCTGAAGGTCACTATCTTTCGGAGCTCTCAAATGAGAATCAGGGCACAAAAGCCATCGGCTACATCGCAGTGGAAATGGATCTTTCGTCACTTCGATTACAGCAATACCAAGAAGTGTTCTCTGCGTTCTTGGTGTTGATCCTCGGTCTTGGTCTCGCGAGTGTATTCGCCTCTCGCCTCATGCATGATGTAACCCAACCGATCACCCACATGAAGAACGTGGTTGACCGCATTCGTCGTGGTCACCTTGATGTGCGTATCGAAGGCAAAATGCACGGTGAGTTAGACCAGCTGAAAAACGGTATCAACGCCATGGCGGTCTCGCTGTCGGAATACCACGTTGAGATGCAGCACAGTATAGACCAAGCGACGTCAGACTTGCGTGAGACTCTGGAACAGCTAGAGATTCAAAACGTGGAGTTGGACATCGCGAAGAAGCGTGCCCAAGAAGCAGCACGTGTGAAATCCGAATTCTTGGCGAACATGTCTCACGAACTTCGTACTCCGCTGAATGGTGTGATCGGCTTTACCCGTCAAATGCTGAAAACACAGCTTTCAAACAGCCAAACGGATTACTTGCAGACCATTGAGAAGTCCGCAAACAACCTACTGAACATCATTAACGACATCCTCGACTTCTCGAAACTGGAAGCCGGTAAGCTAGCACTGGAAAACATTCCGTTTGAATTCCGAGAGAGCTTAGAAGAAGTGATCAACCTACAAGCCACCAGCGCGCACGAGAAAGGTTTGGAGATCACCTTGAAAGTGGATCCGAAGATCCCGCAAGGCTTGGTGGGTGACCCGCTTCGTATCCAACAAATCCTTACTAACTTGGTCGGTAACTCCATCAAATTTACTGAGCGCGGTAATATCGACATCAGCGTTGAGATGCGCTCACAATCTGGTGATTCGGTCGAACTGCAATTCATGGTGCGTGATACTGGTATTGGTATCTCTGAGCGTCAGCAAGCTCAGTTGTTCCAAGCGTTTAGCCAAGCGGATGCAAGTATTTCACGTCGCTATGGTGGTACCGGTCTTGGTCTGGTTATCACTCAAAAACTGGTAAGCCAGATGGGCGGTGAAATCAGCCTAACCAGTCGCCTACACCAAGGTTCTACCTTCTGGTTTACGGTTCGCTTGCACTCAACTGAAATGCCAATGAGCGATCTGATTGAAGTCGAACTACTAACTGGTAAACAATTGCTGTTGGTTGAACCAAACATGCAAGCGGCGTCGGTGACACAGCAGATCCTAAGCCAAGAAGGCATTCTGGTGACCTACCGCTCTTCGTTGCCAGAAAACGACGAGAACTACGATTACGTCTTGTTGAACTTGGCTGCCAACCAAACCTACGACGAACAGTCGGTAGCAGCTTGGATTGAACAAGCAAAACGCATGGCGCCGAGTGTGATCATGGGTACGCCGAGTACCGAACTGGCACTGGCAGACCAAGTGATGAACGATCATCAGATCCAATGTCTGACCAAGCCATTATCACGTCGCAAGCTTCTACAAAGCCTGATCACAGATCACGTCGAAACGCCTCAGGCGGTGATTGCACCAATTGAGCCAGTGGTGAATGAACGCTTACCACTTACGGTGCTTGCAGTCGACGATAACCCAGCTAACTTGAAACTGATCTCTGCGCTATTGAAAGAGCGTGTAGAAACGGTAACGGCGTGCAGCAATGGTCAGCAAGCGGTGAATCTTGCGACTGAGAAGAAATACGATCTGATCTTCATGGACATTCAAATGCCATTAATGGACGGCGTGACGGCTTGTCAGCATATTAAAGAGCTAGAGCTGAACAAAGACACCCCAGTGATTGCGGTGACCGCGCATGCCATGGCGGGCGAGCGTGACCGACTATTAGCAGCGGGAATGGATGACTACCTAACCAAGCCAATTGAAGAGCATGTACTGCAACAGGTTTTGGTTCATTGGAATCCAAATACCTGCACTGAGAGTGTCGACAAGATTGCACCTTCGTATGTCGAACCTGTTGTGGAAACTGCGCCACCAGCACCAGAAAAACCGCAGCAAGATGTCATCATCGACTGGCAAGCAGCGTTAAAACAAAGTGCCAATAAAGAAGACTTAGCCAAAGACATGCTGCGCATGCTGATTGATTTTATTCCTGAGGTGGAAGAAGTGGTCGATCAAGCATTAGAGCAAGAAGACTTCTCGCGTGATGACCTTATCCATGTAGTGCATAAACTTCACGGCAGCAGCTCTTACTGCGGCGTGCCAAGATTAAAGTCATTGTGTGCAACCTTGGAACAAGCGCTGCGCTCAGGGGCTAGCATTGAAGACATCGAGCCAGAAATGTTTGAACTGCAAGATGAGATGATAAAGGTCACTAGCACCGCGAAACTCTATCTTGAGCAGTAGAGAATGAGAGCATAAATCAGAGCAATAAAAAAGCCAGAGCATCGACTCTGGCTTTTTCGTATTCGGTTATTAATCCGTAATCAGGCTAAGTTAGGATTCAAAAATCACCGTCGCAACGGCGTAATGACGTTCATCCGAAATGGACAGATGAACATGATTGACGCCCATCGACTCAGCGATTTGCTTCGCCACACCGGATAAGGTCAGTACTGGTTTACCAAACTCATCATTCGAAACCGTAAAATCATGAAAGGTCACGCCTTTTGCGATGCCAGTTCCTAACGCTTTTGAGGCCGCCTCTTTTACTGCGAAACGCTTCGCAAGGTAACGCCCTTTTTGCTTCAATTCAGCAAACTTTATCATTTCATCTTGCGACAAAATGCGCTTTGCGAAGGGTTCACCAGTACGACCGAGCGCTTTTTCAATGCGCTCAATCTCTGCGATGTCAGTGCCTAATCCTAAAATTGCCATGCTTAAATCTGATTACTTACGAGCCGCAACCATGATGGCTTTCATTTCTGCCACAGATTTTTCTAGACCATCGAAAACGGCACGACCAATGATCGAGTGACCGATGTTTAGCTCGTAGATTTCTGGTAGAGCTGCGATTGGTGCAACGTTGTGGTAAGTCAGACCGTGACCTGCGTTTACGATGATACCTAGGTCATCAGCGTAGCTAGCGCCTGCTGCGATCTTCTTCAGCTCATCTTGCTGATCTTCTTCTGTTGTCGCGTCTGCGTAGTGACCAGTGTGAAGCTCAATGTAAGGTGCACCACAAGCTTTTGCCGCATCGATCTGTTGACGGTCAGCATCGATGAACAGAGAAACTTTGATGCCCGCTTCAGTTAGCTTTTGCGTTGCCGCTTTCACTTTCTCAAGTTGACCGACAACATCCAGACCACCTTCTGTTGTCAACTCTTCACGTTTTTCAGGAACCAGACAAACGAACTCAGGCTTAGTTTGTAGCGCAATCTCAACCATCTCGTCCGTTACTGCCATTTCAAGGTTCATGCGAGTTTGAATGGTTTCACGTAGGATGCGAACATCACGATCTAGGATGTGGCGACGGTCTTCACGTAGGTGGATGGTAATACCGTCAGCACCTGCACGCTCTGCGATCTCAGCAGCATGAACTGGATCTGGGTATTTAGTACCACGTGCATTACGTAGAGTGGCAATATGGTCGATATTAACGCCTAAGTAGATTGAGCTCATTTTCCGTTACTCCGTGCTCGATATGTCTGAATGAATAATTCGCGACTTTTTAAAGGTTTGCCGCCAAGATACGGCTTTAATGCCATACGTGTAAAGCGTTTCGCCGCTTTTAATTGCTCTTTAGTGACGAATCGCCGTTCGCTAATCGCAATCAATTCATTACCTAAAAATGTCAGGTTGTCGCGCCTTACTGAAGCTATGAATCCCTTTTGTTCACGATAACGGTAAGTCATCTCAGGATCGACAGGCTCACCTGTCCCGGCGCAATGCAAGAAATCGACGCCATAGCCCATTGAAGACAGCAGGGCCAATTCAAAACGACGTAACCCCGGTTCAGGATTATCACTCTGAGCCAATTCCGTTAGTGCATGCAGATAATCATGAAACAGCGCAGGCATCGGCACTTCCGCCATTAACACGCGCCCGACTAATTCATTTACGTACATCGCGGAATAAAGGTTTATCCCGAACAGCGGCAAGCCCAAACTGATGGGCTCAGCCTGACGTAAGGTTTTCATCGAACCTTTTCCGGACCATTTCAGCAATAGCGGCGTGAAGGGCTGTAATGCCCCTTTCAGATTGGAGCGTTTGCTGCGCGCACCTTTCGCCATCAACGTGATACGACCATACTCCTCGCTGAATACATCAAGGATTAAGCTTGATTCACTGTAAGGGCGTCGGTGCAAGACAAAGCAGCGTTGGAAGCCTTCTGAAGACTGGTTGCTCATTTCAATCAGTGTGCCTAAGTCGGTAATAAAAAATAAGGAGCCAAGTGGCTCCTTATTTTAATCGATATTATATTTTAGTCGATGTTGGAACGAAGTGTCTTCGTTACCAAACTTACAAGCAACCAAACTTATAGGTCGTCGATGTAACCCAGTGAGCGCAGTGCACGTTCGTCGTCTGCCCAGCCAGATTTCACTTTTACCCAAGTCTCTAGGTAAACCTTACGACCGAATAGTTCTTCCATATCTAGACGTGCTTCACGACCAATTGTCTTGATCTTCTCACCGCCTTTACCAATCACCATTTTCTTCTGACCATTACGTTCAACAAGAATCAGGGCGTTGATATGGAAACCGTCAGTTTCTGGGTTGTAATCGAAACGCTCAATCTCAACCGTTACCGAGTATGGCAGCTCTTCACCAGTAAAACGCATCAGCTTTTCACGCACGATTTCAGACGCCATGAAACGCTGAGAACGGTCGGTTACGTATTCTTCTGGGAAGTGATGCGTTGCTTCTGGTAAGTGATCGCGAACATGCTTGCGCAGAACATCGATGTTCTTACCTTGTTTTGCAGAAATTGGCACAACGTCAACGAAGTCCATCTTCTTAGACATGTCGGCCATGTGCATCATCACTTCGTTACGATCTTGCACGTTGTCTACCTTGTTCACACAAAGTACAACTGGGAAGTTCGACTTTTGAAGCTTAGTCAGCACCATCTCGTCGTCTTTGGTCCAATGCGTACCATCGACCAAGAAGAAGACTAGGTTCACATCACTTAGAGATGAGTTTGCTGCACGGTTCATCAAGCGGTTAATCGCGCGCTTCTCTTCAATGTGAAGTCCTGGCGTATCTACGTAGATCGCTTGGTAATCGCCGTCGGTGTCCACACCCATGATGCGGTGACGAGTCGTTTGCGGCTTACGAGATGTAATCGAAATCTTCTGACCAAGAATTTTGTTTAGAAGCGTCGATTTACCAACGTTTGGGCGACCAACAATCGCAATAAAGCCACAGTGCTGGTTTTCTGGTGAACTTACTTCACCATTGGATGCAAAAAATGCATCGATATCGAATTCGTTATCAGCCATTTGTTAATTGCTCAAGTGCTGTTTCAGCAGCCGCTTGTTCTGCCTTGCGGCGGCTGGTGCCTTTACCAATGACAGGCTTATCCACACCTGCTACGTCACACTCAACCGTGAACTCTTGGTTGTGCGCTTCACCTTTAATATTAGTCACTGTGTAGACAGGCAGTGGTTTTCTTCTGCCTTGCAGGAACTCTTGTAGGCGAGTTTTTGGATCTTTTTGTGATACGCCAGGCTTGATGGCTTCAAGACGCGAGTTGTACCAGCTCAGTACAATACCGCGCACGGCTTCAATATCACTATCAAGGTAAATCGCACCAATAATGGCTTCTACCGCATCGGCTAGAATAGAGTCTCGGCGGAATCCGCCACTCTTCAATTCACCTGGACCTAATTTTAAATAATCTCCTAGATCGAATTCACGACCCAGTTCCGCCAATGTGTGCCCACGTACCAAAGTAGCGCGCATACGGCTCATGTCACCTTCGTTCACTTTCGGGAAGCGATGGTACAGATCATCAGCGATGACAAAACTTAAAATTGAATCGCCCAGAAACTCAAGACGTTCATTATGCTTGCTGTTGGCGCTGCGGTGAGTCAGCGCCAAGTTGATAAGCCCAGCATCCTTAAATTGGTAGCCGAGCTTTCTCTCTAGTTTATCAATTGGAGAATTCATACTCTCTCGATATGTAATGGTTAGTGAATACCACCGACGCGGTTAAAACGCACACCAGTTGGAATCCATGAAGGTAGAACGCTGTCTGCGCCACGATCAAACTCGAAGCTGATCCAGATCGCGACAGCTTTACCGACTAAGTTTGCTTCTGGAACAAAGCCCCAGTAACGGCTATCAGCACTGTTATCACGGTTATCACCCATAACAAAGTACTGACCTTGTGGTACAACCCATTCGTTAACTCCTGGACGTGGCTGGTAGTTCTGCACACGGTCACGAGCGAGCGGGTTCACCAAAACTTGGTGTTCCACTTCACCCAGTTTTTCATTCATCTGAATCAGAGGAATGCCATTTTGGATGAATTGGCTCTCTTCAACATTGCTCAATTTGACTGGCTTACAAGATGATTCACCTTTCGATTGAATACATACCTGTTTGTCCGCAGAGTAACGCACGGTATCACCAGGCAAACCAACCACACGTTTAATGTAGTCAATGTTTGGCTGTGGTGGGTATTTGAATACCACGATGTCGCCACGCTCAGGCTTGCCAGTTTCCACTAGCTGCGTGCGCCATACTGGGTCTTTCAATCCGTATGCGTATTTCTCAACCAAAATGAAGTCACCTACTAGCAGAGTAGGCATCATTGAGCCTGAAGGGATTTGGAACGGTTCATAGATAAAAGAACGTAATACCAGTACGAATGCAATCACTGGAAAGATAGAGACGCTGTTCTCTACCCACCAAGGTTGGCTTTCTACTTTTTGTAGCGTCACCGCATCCAGACCATTTGCTGTTTGCGCTTGGATCTCCGCTACCTTTGCTTGACGTTTTTTCGCAAACACCAGCTTTTCTAGTAACCAAACTACGCCAGTTACCAAAGTCACGATAACTAGAATCAGTGAGAATGTATTCGCCATTAAATTCCCTTATCTAAAAATACGAAAGTGAAAGAGCCGAAACCCTTTCACTTATTTTACTATCTAACGTCTTATGACAGACAAGAGTACGAGATAGTTCAACTCTAGTCTTTACCAACGTGAAGAATTGCTAGGAACGCTTCTTGAGGCAGTTCTACGTTACCGATCTGCTTCATACGTTTCTTACCTTCTTTCTGTTTCTTCAGAAGTTTCTTCTTACGGCTCACGTCACCACCGTAACATTTCGCGATTACGTTCTTACGTAGCTGTTTCACGGTAGAACGCGCGATGATGTGGTTACCGATAGCCGCTTGGATCGCGATGTCGAACATCTGACGAGGGATGAATTCTTTCATCTTCTCTACAAGCTGACGACCACGAGTCTGAGACTGATCTTTGTGCGTAATCAACGCTAGCGCATCCACTTTGTCGCCGTTCAGTAGTACGTCTACGCGTACCATGTTCGATGCTTCAAAGCGTTGGAAGTTGTAATCCAGAGACGCATAACCACGTGATGTAGACTTCAGACGGTCAAAGAAATCCAGTACTACTTCTGCCATTGGAATATCGTAAGTAACGGCTACTTGGTTACCGTGGTAAACCATATCTACCTGAGTACCACGTTTCTCAACACAAAGTGTGATTACGTTACCTAGGTAATCCGCAGGTACTAGGATGTTACAACGCGCGATAGGCTCACGGATCTCTTCGATGTCGTTAACCGCTGGTAGTTTTGCCGGGCTATCAACATACAGAGTCTCGCCGTTTGTTTGCTCAACTTCGTAAACTACGGTTGGTGCCGTTGTAATCAGGTCTAGGTCGTATTCACGTTCTAGACGCTCTTGGATGATTTCCATGTGCAACATGCCAAGGAAACCACAACGGAAACCAAAGCCTAGTGCTGCTGAGTTTTCTGGCTCGTAGAATAGCGATGCGTCGTTAAGGCTCAGTTTACCTAGTGCGTCACGGAAGTTTTCGTAATCATCAGAAGATACTGGGAAGAGACCCGCGTATACCTGAGGTTTTACTTTCTTAAAGCCTGGTAGTGGCTTCTCGCTACCGTTTTTCGCTAGTGTCAGCGTATCACCTACTGGCGCGCCTAGGATGTCTTTGATACCACAAACTACCCAGCCTACTTCGCCAGTACGCAGAACATCAGTGTCCACTTGCTTAGGCGTGAAGATACCTAGACGGTCTACACCCCAAGTTTGGCCTGTGCTCATTACTTTGATCTTGTCGTTTTTCTTCAGTGAGCCGTTTTTAATACGAACCAAAGAAACAACGCCAAGGTAGTTGTCGAACCATGAGTCGATGATCAGCGCTTGAAGTGGCGCGTCTGGATCACCTTCTGGTGCTGGAATTGCTGATACGATGTTTTCTAGAACGTCATCTACACCGATACCTGTCTTTGCAGAACAGCGAGTAGCTTCCATTGCATCAATACCAACGATTTCTTCAATTTCTTCCGCTACACGCTCAGGATCAGCCGCTGGTAGGTCAATCTTGTTCAGGATTGGCACAACCTCTAGATCCATTTCGATCGCGGTGTAACAGTTAGCTAGCGTTTGAGCCTCTACACCCTGACCTGCGTCAACCACCAGTAGCGCACCTTCACAAGCGGCTAGAGAACGTGATACTTCGTACGCAAAGTCAACGTGTCCCGGAGTATCGATGAAGTTCAACTGGTACGTTTCGCCGTCTTTAGCGGTGTAGTTCAGCGTCACACTCTGAGATTTGATGGTGATACCACGCTCACGTTCAAGATCCATAGAATCCAGAACCTGTGCGGCCATTTCACGATCGCTTAATCCACCACAAACTTGGATTAGACGGTCAGATAGGGTCGACTTACCATGGTCGATGTGGGCGATAATCGAAAAGTTACGAATGTGCTTCATAGATTTAGGGTGACTAACTCTTTACAAATAGGGACAGTAAGAAAGCCGTCAGTTGACGGCATTTCAATCAAGTTGGCAGATTCTACCCAATTTCGTTAACGGGCGCACCTTATTTAAAGTTTAGAACTTATTGAATAGGTTCACCGAGAACTCGAATGAGGGTGACTTGACGTTTGGACTCATCTTCTAGCGGGCGTGACACACGTTTTGCGAGCCACATACCACCAGCGGCAAACAATACCGAAGCGAGGATGGTAATACCCTCTCCGCCAGCGGTTAAAGGCGCAAGCAGGAAGTTGCCAATCACGGCACCGAGAATCAAACCAAATAGAGGAAGAAGGTAGACCGCCATGGCTGATTTGATCAGGCTTGCTTCAGGGAAGCCAATTTCCACCACCTGGCCAACTTTGACGGATTTTGGGGTACGCAAATGCCACGACAGCGTTTTGTTACCGATGGCTTTGGTAACCACGCCAGTGCCGCAGCTTTTTTGCGATGAACAACTGCTGCAACTGGTCTGTTGCTCGCAGCTGAGATCGACATCATATTGCTGACCGTGACGGTGAACGCCCGTCACGGTAGCCAATGCAGTCATCATTGCACTTCACTCTTTGTTACATTAAAAGTGACCGATTGTGCGATGCGCTGAGCCGTTGTTGGTGGGATATCACCTACAACAGAGATTTCGTGGTTGCCGTTAATAAAGCTATGTAGAGTGCGACGACCTTGACGAACCAGCTGACCTTTCAGCGAATGCTCATCTTTGTTCGCCACATACACAGAGAAACTAAACAGCCCATCTGAATACAATTGGCTTTCTACCATTTGATCGGTCACGGCCATACGGTAGCGATTCAATTCATTTGGTTGGAAACCTTCTGGTATCCAGCCCACAGTCCAATCACTAGTGCCGATATCGCCTTTCGGCATGGTCAAAACACCAGGTAATTGAACCTCTTCCAAACCACTCATCAGCTCGCCAATTTTAGGGTTCACTGAGTAAGAGATAGTTCGGTACTGTTCAAGCATTTCACCATCGCGATCGACCAGATCAGCACGCAGTGGCAACTTACTCTTCTCATCAATCCACAACACATAAGAATAACGCAGGCCATCTTTTGGCACGATACGTAGCACTTGTGTTGGTACACCTGCTTCACGGGCACGACCTACTTTTACATAGTCGTAGTACAAGTTTAGCTCGTCGATGTTCGCGTTCAGCATCGGCATGATTGGAGCAACCATTTTACCCGATTCGATGGTAAACGGTTCCGCGCCGGTTTCGATGTAGCTTACTTCAGTGCCGCGACGAATAACCTCACGCACAGGACCGCTTAGATACACAAGATGTGCGTACTGGTCTTTGTCGTGAGTCGCATGACGATACAGCAAAGGTTCAATGCTGTTCTTTTTGATAAGGATATAAGAGAGTTCGTAGCTTAAATTCTTGCTCGCCTCGCTCATTTGATGCAATAAAGCCTCCGCTGGCTTATCACCAGCAAAGGCTTGCGAAGACATCAGACTGAACAGAGCGCAAGCGCTGATCAGAAATTTTTTCATTCAATATCCGGAGTCAGATGTGCATCTTGCTGAGACGCATCACTGTTAATTCTTAGCTGCAGTTCGTAGTCACGAAGCATAGCATGAACGCGTTTGCGTTGCTCTTGCATATTTGCTTCACCAACCGAACGCTCTACGGATTCACGCGTCAAGCTTACTGGTTCAGCACTGCCAGCGAATGGCACAGTTTGAAGCACAGGAAGTTGATCGGCTTGTGGCGACATTGGGTCACTACCACCGTATTGTTGCACACCTAAAATCACAACGAGTGACACACACGCAGCGACCGCAACTTGACCAAACTGGGTCAACCAAGCTGGCAATTGGCGTTTCGCTTTTTGTGGCTCTGGTTGCGACTCTTTTGGCGCGTCGTTAATTGAAATCACGTTTGCACTGCGCGAATCGATAGCACGATGCACAGGCTCGTCTTCTAACGCTAACGCTACGCTTTCAGCAATATTCCACTCAGGCTTTGCTGGCGCTTCGCCTCGCATCACATCACCAATCAGGTGATAGTTCTGCCAAGCATCACGGCTCTCTTGGTCTTGCTCTAATTCTTGAATTAAAGCCTTATCGACCAATTCTCCATCCATGAGAGCTGAAAGTTTTTCTTTGTCAGCCATTATTTTCACCATAGTTATCACTTGTACTAGCGCTGCAAAAGAGGTTTGATTTTCTTTTCCACCGCCTCACGAGCACGGAAGATACGTGATCGTACCGTTCCCACCGGGCAATCCATTACTTCAGCAATTTCCTCATAGCTTAAGCCGTCAAGCTCACGCAGAGTCATTGCCGTTTTCAAATCTTCAGGTAAGGCTTCGATTGCGCTGAACACTACCCGTTGCAATTCTTTGGACAACGTTAAGTTCTCAGGGTTCGAAATTTCTTTCAGTGCATTACCTGTTTCGTAAAATTCAGCATCTTCAGCATCAACATCCGTCGCAGGCGGTCTACGACCCTGAGCAACGATATGATTCTTCGCAGTATTCACCGCAATGCGATACAGCCAAGTGTAAAACGCACTCTCCCCGCGAAAACTAGGGATAGCTCGGTAAGCCTTGATAAACGCTTCTTGTGCTACATCTGGAACATCGCCAGGATTACTTACGTATCTGGAAATAAGATTACATACCTTGTTCTGATACTTTGTTACCAGCAGGTTGAATGCTTGCTTATCTCCATTCTGAACTCGCTCAATCAATACTTGATCGGTCAGCTGCTCGTTCATTCGAGCGGATACTCCTATTTGTTATGCCCCTACTCTTCTCAGATATGGGTACTAATTATGCAAAACGTAGTATTGACACCACTGCTTACTTGAGCACTTAGTATTGACACCACTGCTTACTTGAGCACTATTGTGACTCCGACGTGAATGAGAAAGTTCCATAGTTTCTCAAATTTTTTGTCATTGTTTTTTCACAGTGTGATGTCACTAGCCAAATCCCTCGCCACGTCTGAATTACGTCTCGTTTTGACAAGCGAGCATAGTGTTGGGGAAATGGGTATAATGGATGATCTCTGTCCCAGATTGTGCTGGGTAGAGCCTAGAAAAGCAATGGCATTGACAAACTATTACTTTTTGTTGGCACGGCTAATGGCCATCTGAACAACGCGTTTAAAATAAAACTCAGGAAGCATTCGCATGTCATCGACATGCAAAAATAAGAGTGGCACAAGTCACCAGAGTTGCGGTGATTTAGATACCTCCCAACTTAGCCCTTAGCGACGGATGTCGCGTTAATGGATGCACATGGTGTGCAAAATATACACAAGGTAGCCTTGTTACCTTAGCTTGGGATTGTAAAAGTAATATGAACACAAATCGTGAACATGAATGTGATGTGTTAGTGGTAGGGAGTGGCGCCGCGGGCTTGTCGTTGGCTTTACGTGTCGCAAACCACTGTAAGGTGATGGTTCTAAGTAAAGGACCACGTAGCGAAGGTGCGACGTTTTACGCGCAAGGTGGTATCGCTGCAGTATTTGATGAGTCGGACACCATTGAGTCTCACGTTGAAGATACACAAATTGCCGGAGATGGTATCTGTGACGAAGAGACGGTTAAATTCATCGCGGAAAACTCAAAAGAGTGCGTGCAATGGTTGATTGATGGTGGCGTGCCATTTGACCGTGAAGACGATGATTCTGACGAAGAACCACGTTATCACCTAACTCGCGAAGGCGGACACAGTCGTCGCCGTATTTTGCACGCAGCCGATGCAACTGGCATGGCAATGCAAACTTCTCTTCAAGACAACGCACACAGCCACCCAAACATTCATGTTCTTGAACGTCACAATGCTCTGGATTTGATCACCGAAGATAAAATTGGCGGCGACAAAAACAAGATCATTGGTGCTTATATTTGGAACCGCAACGAAGAACAAGTTGAAACTGTTCGTGCAAAATTTGTTGTTCTCGCAACGGGCGGCGCTTCCAAAGTTTACCAATACACCTCTAACCCAGACGTCTCTTCTGGTGATGGTATCGCAATCGCGTGGCGCGCAGGTTGTCGCGTTGCGAACATGGAATTCAACCAATTCCACCCGACCTGTCTGTTCCATCCAGAAGCGCGCAACTTCCTACTAACAGAAGCGTTGCGTGGTGAGGGTGCGTACTTACGTCGCCCTGATGGTTCACGCTTTATGCCGGATTTTGATGAGCGTAAAGAGCTTGCTCCGCGTGATGTCGTGGCTCGCGCGATCGACTTCGAAATGAAGCGCTTAGGTGCTGACTGCATGTATCTCGACATCAGCCATAAGCCAGCGGATTTCATTACTAAGCATTTCCCAACCATCTACTCTCGTTTGATGGATTTGGGTATCGACATGACTAAAGAGCCAATCCCAATCGTACCTGCGGCGCACTACACATGCGGCGGCGTCATGGTCGATCAAAACGGCCATACCGATCTGAAGAACCTCTACGCTATTGGTGAAGTGAGCTACACAGGCTTGCACGGCGCGAACCGTATGGCATCGAACTCGCTACTTGAGTGTGTGGTTTACGCATGGTCGGCAGCCAAAGATATTCTTAAACATCACAACGAAGTAGAACTAGCACCGCAGGTTCCATGTTGGGATGAAAGCCAAGTCACCAACAGTGATGAAGAAGTGATCATCCAACACAACTGGCATGAGCTGCGCCTATTTATGTGGGATTACATGGGTATCGTTCGTACCGATAAGCGCCTTGAACGTGCACTGCGCCGTATCCAGATGCTGCAACAAGAAACGCACGAGTACTACAGTCACTTCCGCGTATCAAACAACTTGCTAGAGTTGCGTAACCTTCTGCAAGTCGCAGAGCTAATGGTGCGTTGTGCGATGCAGCGTAAAGAGAGTCGCGGTCTGCACTACACCTTGGATTATCCAAACCAGCTAGAAAACAGCGGCCCAACGATTCTTACGCCAAACAAATAGCTCTGACACTAAAAAGTAACCGTCAGATACAAGATCAAATGGGAGCTTCGGCTCCCATTTTCCATTGTCGTAATATCAAACACAGTTGACGATATTCCACGTCTTCACAACTGTCTCGCCAAATCGTGACTTTCTCACCCGACGCTAATTCAAACGTGACTTTGAACGCCACCGCCGACACATCAACGCTCGATATTGTCGAAGTTTGTTTGTCATTGCGTACTGTGCCATCACGATGCAAATACCAACCACTACAGGCTGAAGGTACGACAAAGCCACCTTGCAATTGGCAACGGATAATCAGTAGTAACAGATAAGTTGATAAGACGAGTGGGATATCAGAGCAGATAACCGCCCAAACGCAACCTAGGAGAAGAAGTTGGTTGGCAATTTGGGCGTATAGAGAAGTGTTAACCTTAAG
Source organism: Vibrio sp. CUB2 (assembly GCF_001557945.1). NCBI lineage: Bacteria > Pseudomonadati > Pseudomonadota > Gammaproteobacteria > Vibrionales > Vibrionaceae > Vibrio > Vibrio sp. CUB2. The sequence goes on from NZ_LNRB01000023.1 coordinate 39,969, forward strand.
ATTAACGAACCTTGCTGAGGTTGTGTGCGACAATTTTATCGACCATCGATGCATGACCTAGGTTTTCGCTGCGACCGTGGCCCATCACCCAAGTAAACAGATCGGGATCATCGCATTCTAGTAGTGAGACGAAATCACGCTGCTCTTGCTCATTTAGTGCATCAAAGCACTCTTCAAAAAACGGCATAATCACCACGTCAAGCTCAAGCATGCCACGACGACAAGCCCATTTAATACGCGCCTTTTCTTCCGCAGTGTACATTCAGTATTCCTTCATAGATGTCTTGTTCTTAGTGCGGAGTGTAACAAGGGATGTGCAACGTCACTAGTGTGCGGGTCACAATATGTAGCCAAGTCGCTGCAAATCCTGAACGCATTTAATAAACAAACGTTCAGCAAAGCCAAACACCTTAAAATTGAGTGGATATATTGAGTGCTGACAAATGCCGATTCTGCATTTAACATAGCTGAAAAATATCTTCAAAAGGCATTGTAATCATGGAATGGCAAACTCGCTTTTCACCGCTGAACCTATCGACACAAGACGCACTACCTGAGCTGTCTATCTCGCTATTGGATAACCTAGGCATGCTCACCATGGTTGGAGACGACAAAAAGTCGTACCTACACGGTCAAGTTACCTGCGATGTGGTTTCTCTTGAGAAAGACCAATCAATGTTGGGTGCCCATTGTGATGCGAAAGGTAAAGTGTGGAGTGTCTTCCGCCTATTCCACCATAACGATGGCTATGCAATGGTTCAGCCGAAATCAGCGATTGAAGTGGAACTAAAAGAAATCAAAAAATACGCGGTGTTCTCGAAAGTGACCATCGAACAATCAAACGACATCATGCTGGGTGTTGCTGGTGAGAATGCAGATGCGTTCATCTCAACACTAAATGCTGATTCTGGCGACGTGCGTACAGTTGAAGGTGGCACTGCAGTCAAAGTTGCTTCAAACCGCTGGTTGCTTGCGCTTACAGCAGAAGCAGCACAATCGTTAGTGGAAGATAGCAAAGCAACACTGACAACCCATGAGCTTTGGACCCGTTTCGATATTGAAGCCGCACTACCATACGTGGCAGCAGATGCGCAAAACGAGCACATCCCACAAGCACTAAACCTACAAGCGCTTGAGGGCATCAGCTTTACGAAAGGCTGCTACACAGGTCAAGAAACCGTAGCGCGCGCGAAATACCGCGGCACCAACAAACGTGCAATGTACATTGTTAAAGGTGCAACCGCTGAAGCCTTAGGTGAAGGTGCAATCGAATTGGAACGTAGTGTCGGTGAAAACTGGCGTTCAGTAGGCGCCTTGCTCACACATTACCAATTCAGCGACAACCAAGCGATGGGGCTCATTGTATTGCCAAACAACCTAGACGATGACACTCGTCTGCGCTTGGTTGCTCAACCTGAGTGTGAATGGGAAATCGCACCACTGCCGTACAGCCTTGACGATGAGTAATACCATTCATACCCCTTTGATGCAGTTTTTGGCGGACCAGAACATCGAGTTTCGCCTTCTTCCTCATCAAAGACCTGCAACAACCATTGAGGATGCCGCGCAACAACGTGGCATTCGCCCTTCTCAAATGGTCAAAGCGATTCTTTTGCGCGATATGGGGAACCAATATGCGCTTGCTTGTGCACCAGGTGATCGTAGCGTTGATCCAAAGAAGGTGCGCGCATTACTGCAGTGCCGTCGTATGACGTGTGTTGATCAAGCAGACGTAGAAGCGATTACCGGATACAAGATTGGTACTGTCACACCACTACTCCTAAAACGCTACATGCCTATCGTATTTGACCCAAGTTTGCTTGAAGAAAAAGAAATCACCATTAGCAGCGGAGATCGTATGGCTGGCTTAGCACTATCCATCGATGATCTAATCCAATTATGCCAACCAACCATGGCTGATATCTGTCGCTAACATGTAATCAAGCGCAGGATTCTCACTCCTGCGTGATCTCACTCATATCTCTCCGATTACATTTAAGAATTTTTAATCATTTTTTAAAACATAAATAGTCACACATAAAAAACTCGTATATGCTGAATTCGTTGGTTAAGTTTTCAACAACGACTTAGCCAGCGTAAAGTGAATCTGCTGACTTGTATGACAGCGTTCATTAAGTCAGTCGTCCACTTTTGTGTAATGCATCTGTGACTATTCGCCCGCCGAAGCGGGCTTTTTTTTGCGTGGAACTTTTTCCCTTTTCCTTCCTCTAACTCAATGAAAGCAATGCATTTGAGGTTTCAACCTCGTCAAAACGAACAAAATGCAACCCATTGAGTAAAAACATTTAGCAAACAATCATTTTCCTTCTATTCTTATTTCTGTAACAAAACTGTTGCTTAATGCACCACGTAAGAACAGGAGGACTCAAGGACTGGTTCCTTCGATAATGATTTTTTGAGGTAATCCTCACGCTATTTGAGATATGACTCTGTCAATTTGTCTAAGGCAGCACAAATCTCTAAAGCCAAGTACCTCAACTGCACTTAATACTATTGCTGTCACAATAATTTTTACGCGAAAAACGTAGAATAACTGGGCTAGGTAAGAGATAAGGAAGAGTAAATATGAGACTGTTTAAGCGCTATACACCAGGTATGATTGCTAAACACATAAGTCGTCTTTTTAAAGGAAGAATTTATATTTACGGAGTCGGTAAGTTCGAGTTTGATAACGGAAAATTGATGTTGCCAGAGAAAGCTGAGAAACGTCACTTTCAGGCAGTAAAAGAGATTAACCAAGAGATTATGAAGCTCAGATGCGCATACGCTTAGCTTAAACATCGATGTAATAAGAAAGGCTGGATTAACCAGCCTTTTTTGTGTCTTCTATTCGTGAAGCGAGAAACGCGATTATTGACGCGCTAGTTCCGGCAAATTGCCTTTCAAACCTAGTGCACGCTTCATGATTTCATCTTTCGCACCCGGCAGTTGTCCTGCTAGGCTCAAACCAATACCACGAACCAACTTCTTGGCAGGGTTCTCACCGGAGAACAGATCACGGAAACCTTGCATTGCCGCTATCATCTTCGCCGCCTCAGCTTTGCGCCAACGTTCATAACCACGTAGGTTACGTTTGGTGCCAATGTCCTGACCTTGTTTCCATAGCGCCAACACTTCTTGCGCTAAGCTTGCTGCATCTAATAAACCAAGATTCACACCCTGCCCTGCCAGCGGATGAATGGTATGGGCAGCATCGCCAACTAACGCCACGCGTTCAACCACAAAGTCACGCGCATAACGCATCTTAAGTGGGAATGCCGCACGTTCACCAACCACTTCACACAAACCTAAACGCACATCAAATTCGCTAGTCAGTGCTTTATTGAACTCTTGCTCATTCATTGCCAGCAATTGCTCAGCACGGTTTGGCTCGGTAGACCAAACAATCGAACACATGTGCGGATCAGACATTGGAAGGAAAGCCAATGGACCTTGCGGTGTAAAGATCTGACGCGCAACACTGTTGTGTGGGTCAGCGGTTTTCACGTTCGCGACAAGCGCACTATGGCCGTAATCCCAATGCGTTAGAGGGATATCCATTTGGTTACGCAGCCAAGAGTTTGCACCATCTGCGCCAACAACCAACTTAGCTGTCATAGCTTGACCATTGTCGAGCGTTAGCCAGCTTTCTTGCTCGCCCACCGCAAGCGTTGCACAGCGAGCAGGCATAAACAGTGTTACGTTATCCAGCTTTTGTACTTGTTCTAGCAACGCTAATTGAATCACGCGGTTTTCAACGATATGACCAAGGTCTGGTTGAGCCATGCTTTGTGCATCAAATGCGATGTTAGCGAAACTGTCTTGCTCCCAGACCTCCATCGCATGGTACGGAGAAGCACGACGCTGCTCGATACCTTGCCAAGCACCAAGGTTACGAAGGATAGTTTCACTTGAACGGCTCAACGCCGACACGCGTACATCTGGCAGTTCATTTAGGGTGTCGTTCGGCACTGCGCCTTCGATAACGGCTACTCGAAGGTCACTGTCCTTAAAAGCGGCCGCCAATGCTAAACCTACCATTCCACCGCCGATGATGGCGATATCTACACTTTGCATCATTGCTTTTGTTACCTAATTCGTTGCCGTTTATCGTTTCACTAGACCAAGCGTATGGCGTAGCAGCGGCTGCTTAAAAGTAGAAAGGTTATCCATCGTTGCGAGAGCAAGGTTACGCCCAATTCGCATCGCCGGTAAATCATTTGAGAAAATATGCACGAGAGAGCTGGTTAGCCAAATCGTTTCGCTGCGATCATCTTCACGGCGCTGGCTAAATCGCATTAAGCCTTGGTAACGACCCGCGTCTTCAGCTTGCTTAACCACCTCTTCCGCTAACGATGCCACATCACGAATACCAAGGTTGAAGCCTTGCCCAGCAATCGGGTGAAGCGTTTGTGCAGCATTGCCGACAATAGCAAAGCGATGCGAAATGTTCTGCTTACGATGACGCAGAAGAAGCGGATAGCTCGCGCGTTGTCCGACTTTCTGCATCGCACCTAGTCGCCAACCAAAATCGTTCTGCAGGCGCTCAAGAAACTCCGCGTCAGATAAGTTCACCACGGTTTGCGCTTCTTCAGGACGCAGACACCACACCAAAGACATGCGGTTGTCACTCATCGGCAGCAGTGCGACTGGACCATTATCTGTAAAGCGTTCAAAAGCGCGACCTTGATGAGGCTCTTGCGTCACGATATTCGCAATCACTGCCACTTGGTCGAAATCATGTTCAGACAACTCTAAGCCGATTTGCTGACAACATTGCGATACTGCCCCATCGGCAGCCACCAGCAACTTAGCTTCCAGCTTCTCACCGCTGCTCAGTTCAATGTGTGCTTTGTCTTGCTCACGTTCGATGTTCGCAACCGAATCAGGGCAAAACAGAGTGATAGCCTCACTCTTATCCAAGAGCTCTTGGTAGACGCGACCAACATCGGCGAGTTCCACTACGTAGCCAAGCGCTTCAACGCCAACTTCGTGCTTGGTAATCTCAGTCATGCCCGCATGAGAGCGGTCAGAAACATGAATATGTTCAATTGGGGTTGCACAAGGCTCGATAGCAGACCACAACTGCAAGTGACGCAGAATGTTGACCGTACCGTAGGACAGAGCAATCGAGCGCGAGTCAAACCCCGGATGTTGATCCGATTGGGCTTTAAAAGGCTCAACAACCGCAATTTGCAGCGCGCCTTTAGATAAACGGTCGATTGCTAACGCAAGTGTGGCACCAGCCATGGCACCACCAGCAATTACAACGTCATATTGCCTCATGCTAACCTCTAGAAACTATTCGATAATGGGGAACGAGTGATTAATGAATCGTTGGTTTGTTTTCGTTGCTTTCAGGACGAGCACCAAACTCTGCATGAATAGTTAATACGCAGGCTTTAACGTGTTCGATTACTTGCTCTAGTAATAGCGCTTGCTCGCCTAGGTCATCGTCTTCATCAATACCAAGCTTGGTGATTTCTTCTAGATCAGCCAAAGCTTCTTTTGCATCGTCTGATGCCTTATCAATCGCAATGCCCGCTAAGCCCATACCTGAGATAAAGTGGTTAACAAAGTCAGACACACCATCAGCTAGTGCAAACAAACCTTCTTCGCCCGCTTCATCTGGAAGCAATAGAGACAACTCCATAGAAGTGCCAGTTAGCTCGTTAACGGTTACTTGAAACACGCTTTGTGCAAGTGCTAATGCGCTTGATGGCCAGCCCATGCCTTCGTTGGTGTAATCAAACAGAATCGGTTGCCAGGTTTGGTCGTTAATCGCCAATCCACCACTTAGCATGCCAACAAGTAGACCGTGCAATTCTGCTGGGGTCACAGCAAGGCTTGCAGATTTCAGTTCAGCAGCAATAGATTGGTATTCAGGAAGGGTGATTTCACTCATAATCTTGGCTCATTCTTGCGTAATAATGTATCGACATATCCTACCATCAAGCCTAGTCGGCTGAAACGGCTATCAAATTCAATTTTGGACAGCATTTAATCAATTTGCCCAATTCCTGTGTGATCACTTCACCATTTTTCTTTCTGTGATGGGAAATGCTTGAATCTTAATAGCGGTTTTCCTATAGTTTCCTCCTCGGTAGTTGTATAACGCAACGCCTTAGATAGCGCGAATATAGAGTTTATTCATCATGAGCAATCAAGCGATCGACGTTGAAATCCTTGGCAAAATGACACGAGTCAATTGTCCTGCGGGGCAAGAAGAGTCACTAATTACAGCGGCTAAAGATCTTGATCGTCGATTGAAAGAGATGAGCGAGCGTACTAAGGTAACCAATGAAATTCAGCTACTGACCTTTGCTGCGTTGAACATTTGTTATGAATTGCATACAAAATCATACGAATCTAACGGTCAGCAACAAGAAATTACTGAGCGAATGGAAAAGCTCACCGCGTCTTTAGAAAGTGCGCTTAGTAAGGTAAAGCAAGGACAGCAGTAGATACAAAATTTACCCTGGGGTGTGCGTCAGTTGGATTTAAGTCCCTGAGCCGATAAGCAATACCAAAGGGTTAGTACTTGATAGCTATTGAGCAAGCTTGGCATGCACCGAGAAGCCTACGGTTATCATTGCTGATCCGCCTTGAACCAGCTGGTTCAAGGGCCACAATCCTCAACGGCACCCTGGGGTATCCTCTCTATGTCAGACCTATCTCGACAAGAATTCCGTAAACTCATCCGCGAAAAACGCAACGCCCTTTGTAGCGATACTCAGTTTCAAGCTGGGCTCGATCTCGTTCAGCAGTTTTCGCAGTTAGCAGAAATCAAAACTGCGCAGCACATTGCCATCTACCTCTCTGCCGATGGCGAGTTAGACACCAAACCTTTGATTGAATCACTATGGCAGCAAGGTAAGTCGATTTACCTGCCCGTCATTCATCCTTTCTCTAAAGGTCAATTACTCTTCTTGCACTACGTCAATGATGAACAGTTGGTGTACAACAAATACGGAATCTTAGAACCTGCGCTTGATATCCGTTTCCTGAAACCGGTCCGTGAACTGGATGTCATTTGTACACCGTTAGTCGGGTTTGACAGTGTCGGCCATCGCTTAGGTATGGGCGGTGGCTACTACGACCGGACACTCTCACGTTGGTTTAGCACTGGCGAAGGTGCCAAACCGATCGGTATCGCCCACGATTGCCAGCATGTAGAGCGCCTACCCGTTGAAAGTTGTGATATTCCATTACCTAAGATCGTGACTCCAAGCCAAATCTGGCAATGGGAAAAGTAACACTTACCCGCTATAATCACGCCGCAAACGTTAACGAACATCTATTCAGGAGATTGGCATGACTCAAGATGAAATGAAGAAAGCGGCTGGTTGGGCAGCACTTAAGTATGTTGAGAAAGGCAGCATTGTCGGTGTTGGTACTGGCTCTACCGTGAATCACTTCATCGATGCCCTAGGCAGTATCAAAGATGATATCAAAGGCGCAGTGTCTAGCTCTGTTGCTTCTACTGAGCGTCTAAAAGAGCTTGGTATTGAAGTTTACGAGTGTAACGACGTAGCAATGCTAGATATCTACGTTGATGGTGCAGATGAAATCAACGCAGCGCGTGAAATGATCAAAGGCGGCGGTGCTGCTCTGACTCGTGAAAAGATCGTTGCAGCTATTTCAGAAAAATTCGTATGTATCGTTGACGGCACAAAAGCAGTTGACGTACTTGGTCAGTTCCCACTTCCTGTCGAAGTTATCCCAATGGCGCGCTCATACGTTGCTCGTGAATTGGTAAAACTAGGTGGTGACCCTGCATACCGTGAAGGCGTAACGACGGACAACGGCAACGTAATCCTAGACGTGCACAACATGCAAATCACTAACCCGAAAGAGCTTGAAGACAAGATCAACGGCATCGCAGGTGTGGTAACGGTAGGTCTGTTCGCTCACCGTGGTGCAGACGTGGTTATCACTGGCACACCAGAAGGTGCGAAAATAGAAGAATAAATCATTAGATGATTTAAATTTTCTGTTATTTCATTACAGACGGCGCCCTAGGGCGCCGTTTTTTCTTCCTTTTTCTAAGAAAAGCATGCCTTATTCCGTAATTTTCTTACCCAAAGCAAAAATTTTTTGTTACTTTATTGAACAGAAGACGCACAGGGAAACGTTTGTCTTCCGACAAAACTGTTAATTATCCCCTTTTTAATGGTTTTGCTTTATGTGCGCCACATTAGCCCACCTTTCCATTTTAAGGACGAGAAAAATGGCCAAAGTTTCACTGGAAAAAGAAAAGATTAAGATCCTCTTGCTAGAGGGACTCCACCCTTCTTCAGTTGAAGTTCTTCAAGCAGCTGGCTACAGCAACATTGAATATCACAAAGGTTCCCTTTCAGAAGAAGAGCTGATTGAAGCAGTAAAAGACGTGCACTTCATCGGTATCCGTTCCCGAACGAACCTATCGGAAGAAGTGATCAATGCGGCGAACAAGCTAGTTGCGATTGGCTGTTTTTGTATCGGTACCAACCAAGTTGACCTAAGTGCTGCCGCTCGACGCGGTGTCCCTGTATTTAATGCGCCATTCTCAAACACGCGCAGTGTTGCCGAGTTGGTGTTAGGCCAAGTTCTTCTGCTTCTTCGTGGTATCCCAGAGAAAAACGCACTTGCACACCGTGGTATTTGGAAGAAGAGTGCAGACAGCTCTTACGAAGCACGTGGTAAGCGTCTGGGTATCATCGGTTACGGTCACATCGGTACTCAGCTAGGTATCATCGCAGAAAACTTAGGCATGCGCGTTTACTACTACGACATTGAAAACAAACTGTCGCTAGGTAACGCAACGCAAGTGTTCACCATGAGCGAGCTGCTGAACAAGTGTGACGTCATTTCTTTGCACGTACCTGAAACACCAGAGACCAAAAACATGATGGGTGCAGAAGAGTTCGCACGCATGAAGCCAGGTGCAATCTTTATCAACGCTGCGCGCGGTACCGTCGTAGACATCCCTGCTCTATGCCACAGTCTAGAGTCTGGTCATATCTCGGGCGCTGCGGTTGACGTATTCCCAGTAGAACCAAAAACCAATGCTGATGCATTTGAGTCTCCACTGCAGAAGTTCGATAACGTCATCCTAACGCCACACGTCGGTGGTTCAACGCAAGAAGCGCAAGAAAACATTGGTGTTGAAGTTGCTGGTAAACTGGCGAAATACTCTGACAACGGTTCTACCCTATCAAGTGTGAACTTCCCAGAGGTTTCTCTGCCTGAGCATCGTGAATGTTCACGTCTGTTGCACATCCACAAAAACCGCCCTGGTATCCTGACGCAAATCAACACCATCTTTGCGGAAGACGGCATCAACATCGCAGGTCAGTACCTACAAACGGCAGCTGAGATCGGTTACGTGGTTATCGACGTTGAGACTTCTCGCGCAGAAGAAGCACTAGTGAAACTAAAAGGCATCGAAGGCACAATCCGTGCTCGTATCCTTCATTAATCACTGATTACTAGACATAAAAAAGGCAGGGACTCCCCTGCCTTTTCTGTTTCTATTCGTCGTGATTTTCTCTGTACTATTTCAGCTTATAAACCACATCTACTTGGTCACGAATCACAAGCGTAGAGTCTTGGTAGCTATTCGAACTCTCTCTTGCATCCATTGCCATTGAACGTAAAAGCACTGGACGAGCGTGCATTTGGTTGTAGTTAATCTGCCAAACATCACCCAACTTTTTGTCAAAACCCGTCGCTAAAGATGCCGCCTTGCTTTGCGCGTCTTTGATTGCTTCCATACGCGCTTTTTGCTGATACTCAGACTGGTTACTCACTTTAAGCTGAATATTATCGACTTGATTAATGCCAGCTTTTAACGCCATGTCCAAGTATTCATTCAAGTTAGCAAGATCGTTTACCGTCACATCAATACTACGTGATGCGCGGTAGCCAACTAGCTCTGCTTTGCCCGATTTCGGATAGTGATACTGCGGTGCTAAGTACAAGTTTGAACTGGTGATGTTATCTTTTGACAACCCTGCATCTGCTAAGCTTTTTAGAAACGCATCAACGGTATTATCGACCGATTGCTTCGCTTGTTCCGCAGTCATCGTGGTATCAACTACCTTCACAGAGAAAGTGGCCATATCTGGAGTTGCAACGACTTCACCGTATCCAGTCGTACTCACATGAGCAAAATCAGGTGCATCATTCGCAAGTACAGAAACGCTAGTAAGGCTTAGTGCTGAAGCCAGAAAAATTGAAGACAGTTTCATTCGATAAATCCATCCGTATTGAAATAGAAAAGTCACTCCAAATGCCGGAGTTCAAGACGAGATACTCGATGAATGCCATGGCGGATTAAGTTGATGTCTCATCAAAACCAGAAAAATAAGAGGCACCAATGAACTGGAGTGTATATAGCTTCATCATAGAAACTTCTGCCAATTATCCAAGCGCCCTAAGCGACTTCTAACACAACTTTGACTGTGTTACTTCGCCGTAATTTCAGCTTAAAACGCGAGGCAAGCGGGAACTTATTGTGGCAAATGCTGTTGCGCGTAGCCAACGATCGCTTGTGAGATCTCTTGAAGCACACCCGTTTCTAACTGCCAGTGATGCCAGTAAATTCGATAGGACATCAAAAAGCCCGGCGTAATATCAATCAACTCACCTTTCTCCAGTTCGTCAGTGATCTGCAATCGAGGAATCAAACAATAAGCCACGCCTGCTAACGCCATCTTAAGGAAAGCTTCTGAGCTACTGATGTTGTGATGAATCACGCTATCTGGCCTCACGTTGAAGTGTTCCGTTAAGAACTTCTTATGCAGATCATCATATTGGTCATAAGACACCGCCGGCGCTTTGGCCAAAGTCTGGTTGTTGACTCCTTCCGAGAAGTAACGTTGATAAAACTCTGGGTTGGCCACACAAACATAATCGATGCGACCAAGATAGTCTGCTCGACAGCCCGGGATGGCTTGAGACTCTAAACTGATCGCCCCTGCAACCTCACCACTCCTTAGCTTCTCAATCGAGCGCGACTCGCCATAAATGGTCAGTTTTAGTTCCACTTGGCGATGCTTCATTACGTCTTGCAACGCAGGTAAGAGCCAGGTCGCTAGGCTGTCTGCATTGGTTGCCAATGAAAGCTGTACAGGACGTGTTGTCGTGTCGTTTTTTAGTTCAGGGAGGATTTCATGCTCAAGCAGTCTTACTCGGCGATAAAGCCCGAGTAACTTCTTACCAATCGGGGTTGGTTTTGGTGGTTGCTCGCGAATAAGAACCGGTTGGGCAAGGTACTTCTCTAGCTGCTTGATACGCTGGGAAATGGCGGATTGTGAGACAAAAAGGTGCTCAGCCGCTCGGTCAAAACTGCCTTGATGTACCACCGCATCTAACGCTTCAATCCATTTATAGTCCAATCCTCGCACGTGTTTTTCCTCCTTAATAAACGCCCAAAACACCAGATAAGTATTACTAATAATATATTAAAATCATTAATTATACTTATTTCAATAAAAGCTTTATCTTCCATTCCTCTGTTGTTCTATTGCTAATTTTTGAGGTGTGTTGTGAGCTTTTGGGTGTTATTACAAGGATTCGGTTTAGGTGCGACGATGATCATTCCAATCGGTGCGCAGAATGCGTACGTCCTTAACCAAGGTATTAAGCGTCAACATCACCTGACGACCGCGACCATCTGTAGCATCCTAGATATGATCTTCATATCGCTTGGTATTTTTGGTGGTGGTGCGATCCTATCGCAAAATGAAATCCTGCTGACCTCAGTCACTTTAGGTGGCATTGCCTTCTTAAGTGTTTACGGTTTACTGTCACTAAAAAGCGCATTCAAGCCAGCAAACGCCTCTGAATCGAAAGGTGAAGTCGTCGCTCGAGGCCGTCGTACCGTGATTCTTGGCGCACTTGCCGTCACAGTGTTGAACCCACATCTTTACTTAGATACCGTGGTAATCTTGGGTTCAATTGGTGGTCAATTCGAAGGCAACGATCGCATCGCATTTGCTATGGGCACCATCATGGCTTCATTTGTGTGGTTCTACACACTCTCATTAGGTGCTGCGAAATTAGGTCCGACGCTCTCAAAACCGAAAGTGAAGAAAGGCATTGATATTGCGGTTGCCGCTATGATGTTTACTATCGCTTTTGTACTTGCGAATGAGTTAGTCACCAAATACTGGTAAAGACAAATAGGAAAGAAACACGACATGGAGTCACTGGAAAAAATCCATCAAATCAACCGAGAGCGATTCAATGCGCTCTCCATCCCCTTTAGAGAATGGCAACACGAAGCCATTCTCGACTTCGAAACCGACGTCAAAGTCGCCGCACAACTCGGTTGGACAGGCACGCATACTAAGAGTCTTTTTCTCAAGCTGAAAGGGCAAGGTTATGCAGTATACCTAACCGACAAGGACTCGCGTCTAGACTCCAAGCAAATCAAAGCCATTACTGGTAAACGACCTTCAATTTGCAGCGACGATGAAATGATTGAGCAGCTAGGCTGTGTGCCCGGCGCAGTTTGTCCTATTGGCTTACCTGAACATGTCACCATTATCGTCGATACAACACTCTACCAACATGATGAGTTGCTCTATACACCAGGTTTACCCGAGTTAACCTTTGGCTTTGCAGGTAGCGAACTTAAACGTCTGCTCCTTGCCGGCAGTAACACTCTGTTAGAACTTTAGAAAATTAGGATTTAAAAAAAGCGAGGCCATTGCCTCGCTTTTTCATGTTCTCAATCGAAGGGATTAAGCTTCTACTTTGTTCAAGTGAACATCCATTTGTGGGAATGGAATTTCGATGCCTGCTTCATCCAACGCTTCTTTGATTGCTTGAGTAGAATCGAAGTAAACGTCCCAGTAATCAGCAGTTTTACACCATGGACGAACCACGAAGTTCACTGAAGAATCTGCTAGAGCCAGTACACCAATTTGGATTGCTGGATCTTTAAGGATACGCTCATCTTTTTCTAGCACGTCACGGATAACTTGCTTAGTTTGTTTAAGGTCAGCGCTGTAAGAAACACCGATAACTAGGTCTACACGACGCGTAGCGTGGCGAGAGTAGTTCGTGATTGCGCCGCCGATAACTGATGAGTTCGGTACAACAACCATTTTGTTGTCAGGTGTTTTTAGTACAGTTTGGAAGATTTGAATTGCTTCAACACTACCTGCTACACCGCCGATTTCTACGTAGTCACCAGACTTGAATGGACGGAATGCAACAATCAGTACGCCCGCTGCAAAGTTAGATAGTGAGCCTTGTAGAGCAAGACCAACAGCAAGACCTGCCGCACCGATTACCGCAACTACAGATGCGGTTTGAACACCTACACGGCCTAGTGCCGCGATAAGTACGATAACAAATAGAAGGTAACGAACTAAACCATTGACGAATTCAACAACAGCTTTGTCCATCTTTTTCTTTTCAAGCACTTTTGAAACGCTGTTTGCTACCGCTTTAACGATAATGTTACCGATAAATAGGATCAGCAGTGCTGAAATGATGTTCACACCGTACTGAATAAGAAGATCTGAGTTGTTATTTAGCCATGTTTCAGCTTTGCTCAAACCATCCGTTAAAGAGGTATCGATCCCCATCGATTCACCTGCCATAATTCGTATCCTCAAAATAAAGATATTAAATCTAATTGCCGTTAATTTATGAACCTTGTTTTTTATAGGTTCTTATTCACAACAACATCCCTATTGTTTTCCTGAACAGTGTCAGATTTTTGGCACAATATCTCAAAACTGAAATTTTGCAAAGTCAGAGTTTAGCAAAGACCTACAAAACAAAGCTTTATCAGATTTTTCTGATACTGGCATGTTACAGAGTACGCAATGGATTTACATTTCGCCACACTTTTTACTTGGTTTTATGCCACTTGGTGCGGAAATGCGCTGAGTTTCGAAATTTGCGCCAAAAACAGAAGGGATATGAAGTGCGGTGATCATATAACAGTTGATTTAGTTATCAATTGCTACAGGAAGGAGAATCTAGGCTGTCTCATTGTTTAGACATAAAAAAACCCGCTCTAAGAGCGGGTTTTTAGAAACTCAGTTGAGACGAATTATAGTACGTCTACTGCGTTTAGGTCAGCAAATGCTTTCTCTAGACGAGCTACCATTGAAGCTTGACCAGCACGTAGCCATACGCGTGGATCGTAGTACTTCTTGTTTGGAGCGTCTTCGCCAGTTGGGTTACCGATTTGACCTTGTAGGTAATCGCGGTTTTCCGCTTCGTATGCACGGATACCGTCCCATGTAGCCCACTGTGTATCAGTATCGATGTTCATTTTGATAACACCGTAGCCGATAGACTCTTGGATTTCTGCTTCAGTAGAACCAGAACCACCGTGGAATACGAAGTTTAGAGCGTTTGGTGCGATACCGAACTTCTCTGCACAGTATGCTTGAGAGTCACGTAGGATAGTTGGAGTTAGAACAACGTTACCTGGCTTGTATACACCGTGTACGTTACCGAAAGATGCTGCGATAGTGAAACGTGGGCTAACAGCGCTTAGTTTCTCGTATGCGTATGCAACGTCTTCTGGAGAAGTGTAAAGCTCAGATGCGTCCATATCAGAGTTATCAACGCCGTCTTCTTCACCACCAGTACAACCAAGTTCGATCTCGATTGTCATGTTCATTTTAGCCATGCGCTCTAGGTACTTAGCACATGTTTCGATGTTCTCTTCTAGAGACTCTTCAGAAAGGTCTAGCATGTGAGAAGAGAATAGAGGCTTACCAGTTTGAGCGAAGAACTCTTCACCAGCGTCTAGTAGACCGTCGATCCATGGTAGAAGTTTCTTAGCAGCGTGGTCAGTGTGTAGGATTACTGGCACACCGTAAGCTTCAGCTACAGCGTGAACGTATTTAGCACCAGCTACAGCGCCAAGGATTTGTGCACCTTGACCTTCAAGTTTAACGCCTTTACCAGCGAAGAAAGCTGCGCCGCCGTTAGAGAACTGAACAACAACTGGAGCTTTAACTTTTGCAGCTGCTTCAAGTACTGCGTTTACAGAATCAGTACCAACAACGTTTACTGCTGGAAGTGCAAAGTTGTTCTCTTTTGCTACTTCAAATACTTTCTGAACGTCATCGCCAGAGATAACACCTGGTTTTACGAAGTCGAAGATCTTAGACATGGATGTAATCCTATTTATCTGTCGTTTTATAAACAAAACTTGTTAAATTGAAAATCTTGCAAACGTTTGCTCACAACTGAGGCTATTTTAGCAGAGTTCCACTCTCGTTGCAGCAAACAAGAAAGCGGGAGAGGACTCCCGCTTTACTAATATTACTTAGCGCGTGCTTCTAGCATTTCAACTGCTGGAAGTACTTTACCTTCTACGAACTCAAGGAAAGCGCCGCCGCCAGTAGAGATGTAAGATACGTCAGCTTTGATACCGAACTTGTCGATAGCTGCTAGCGTGTCACCACCACCTGCAACAGAGAAACCTTCAGAAGCAGCGATAGCTTCAGAGATACCTTTAGTACCTGCTTCGAAGTTCTTGAATTCGAATACGCCTACTGGACCGTTCCATAGGATAGTCTTAGCGTTCTTAAGGATTTCTGCTAGTTCAGCAGTTGAATCTGGACCAAGGTCGAAGATCATGTCGTCGTCTTGTACTTCAGAAACGTGCTTGATTTCAGCTTCTGCGTTCTCGTCGAATGCTTTCGCACATGCAACGTCAGTTGCTACTGGAATTGCACACTCGTCCATTAGCTTCTTAGCTGTTTCAACTAGGTCTGCTTCGTATAGAGACTTACCAACGTTGTGGCCAGCAGCTGCGATGAATGTGTTAGCAATACCACCACCAACAACTAGTTGGTCAGCGATTTTAGATAGAGACTCAAGAACAGTTAGCTTAGTAGAAACTTTTGAACCACCTACGATAGCAACCATTGGACGAGCAGGCTTGTCCATTGCTTTACCTAGAGCTTCTAGTTCGTTCGCTAGTAGAGGACCAGCACATGCTACGTCTGCGTGCATACCTACACCGTGAGTAGATGCTTGAGCACGGTGAGCTGTACCGAATGCGTCCATTACGAAGATGTCACATAGAGAAGCGTACTGCTTAGACAGTTCTTCTTCGTTTTTCTTCTCGCCTTTGTTGAAGCGAACGTTTTCTAGAACAACTAGTTCACCAGCGTTTAGTTCTAGACCGTTTAGGTAGTCTTTCGCTAGTTTAACTTCGCAGTCTAGTGCGTCGTTTAGGTAGTTAACTACTGGTTGTAGAGAGAACTCTTCAGCGTATTCACCTTCAGTTGGGCGACCTAGGTGAGAAGTAACCATAACTTTAGCGCCTGCTTCTAGGCAGTGCTTGATAGTTGGAAGAGATGCGATGATACGTGCATCTGAAGTTACTTTACCGTCTTTTACTGGCACGTTTAGGTCAGCACGGATAAATACACGTTTACCTGCAAGATCCAGGTCAGTCATCTTGATTACAGACATGATGTGTCCTCTCAAATATTAAATAATTAAAGTTTTTAAAAACTCGGCAATCCTGCCAAGCCCGTTAATTCTTCAAACTGGTTACTGATATGGAGATACGTCAGATTTATTTCAAGGCTTAAAATAAAAAATTTCTCCATCGCTTCTTCACCATTATTGCTCCACTTGTGAAGAAGCTTGCATTGCTAAGGCGGTATCCAGCATCCGGTTAGCAAAGCCCCATTCGTTATCGCACCAAACGAGCATTTTAACGAGTTGCCCGTTACTCACTCGTGTCTGAGTTCCATCCACAATTGCACTATGGGGATCGTGGTTAAAGTCGATGGAAACGAGCGGCGATTCAGTATAGTCAACAATGTCACGTAATGTACACTGAGATGCGTTAACAATGGTTTGATTTACGTCATTAACTTTCACATTTGTACTAATTGTGACACTTAAATCCATCGCAGTGACGTTAACTGTCGGAACTCGAACCGAAATTGCTTCGAATTTGTTGGAAAATTTCGGGAAGATTCTTTCAATACCTTTATGCAACTTAGTATCAACTGGAATGATGGATTGACTGGCCGCACGCGTACGGCGTAAATCATTGTGGTAAGCGTCGATAACTTGCTGATCGTTCATTGAAGAGTGAATCGTGGTGATAGTGCCAGACTCAATGCCAAAGGCCTCATCTAATACTTTGATGATAGGAACGATACAGTTGGTGGTACATGAACCATTGGACACCACGCGGTGTTCATCTTTGAGGGTTTCGTGGTTCACACCGTAGATAATGGTGTTATCGAGATCGCTTGCGCCAGGGTGTGAAAACAGAACTTTTTGCGCGCCAGCTTCAATATGAGCTTGGCCATCAGCTTGTGAGCCGAAAACACCAGTACAATCGAGCACGATGTCGACTTCTAAGTCACGCCATGGCAAGAGTTCAATTTCAGCTAGGTGAAGGATTCTAATGGGATCGAATTCGCCACTGTCGTGGTGAACATAGAGGTGTTCTTGGTCGTGCGAGATTTTCTTTCCGAAGCGGCCATGACTGGTGTCATATTGAAGAAGATGTGCCATCGCTTCGGGTTGCGCGAGTTCATTAACCGCCACAACTTTTATCTGCTGATGCTTACCGCTCTCATATACTGCTCGCAGTACATTACGACCGATACGTCCAAATCCATTGATCGCAACTTTTAGCATTTATCCTTCGCCTCACCAAAAATTCGTGTCACAGATAGTACCTGATACGGAGGCTGAGCGCATTAAGTAAGTGATCTCACTCGCGGTAAACTATCTTTTCACTTCCCGGAATATTCATATCACCAATATATTGAGTTCTGACGTTACGTGTTTCGCTTGGCACTTTAGCTCCTTGTTTGACCACCAAAGGAAATGCGTATGTCAGGTTTTCCCGCTGCTCACTTTTGCAAGCGATGCAATAGAGAAACACCACACTCTGAAGTGCTGGTCCGTAAACCAAGTCGTTATGATACGGATAAATCAATTCTTGGAACGTTAAAGCTTTGGGCTCATACCCTGCTGAACGGCGGTCACTATTACGATATGGATCGCTATGTCACCTGTAAGGAATGTGGACACAAAGAGAAGGACAACTGGGGAAAAGAATTTGAGTAGGCACAAAAAAACCGAGCATTAACGCTCGGTTTTTCTTTTATCTTCGTAAGCTTACGCTAGCAGTTCTTTTGCTGTGTTCACTACGTTTTCTACAGTGAAACCAAACATTTCGAACAATTGGTCAGCTGGCGCAGATTCACCGAATGTTGTCATACCGATGATGCGACCGTCGAAGCCAACGTACTTGTACCAGAAGTCAGCAATGCCCGCTTCTACAGCGATACGAGCTGTTACGTCTGATGGCAGTACTGATTCACGGTAAGCCGCGTCTTGCTTGTCGAATGCATCTGTTGATGGCATTGAAACAACGCGTACTTTCTTACCTTCAGCCGTTAGTTGCTCAGCTGCTTTCACTGCTAGTTCAACTTCAGAACCTGTCGCGATTAGGATTAGCTCAGGCTTACCATCGCTGTCTTTCAGGATGTAAGCACCTTTCGCGATGTCCGCTACTTGCTCAGCAGTACGTTCTTGTTGTGCTAGGTTTTGACGAGAGAAGATAAGTGCCGATGGGCCATCTTTACGTTCAATCGCTAGTTTCCATGCTACTGCAGACTCAACTTGGTCACATGGACGCCATGTGCTCATGTTTGGAGTCAGGCGTAGAGATGCCATTTGCTCAACTGGTTGGTGAGTTGGGCCATCTTCGCCAAGACCGATAGAGTCGTGCGTGTAAACTTGGATGTTCTGAACTTTCATCAGAGCAGCCATACGCATAGCGTTACGTGCGTATTCCATGAACATTAGGAATGTTGCGCCGTAAGGAACGAAACCACCGTGGAGTGCGATACCGTTCATGATCGCAGTCATACCGAATTCACGTACACCGTAGTGGATGTAGTTACCAGAGAAGTCGTTTGCTTCTAGAGACTTAGAACCAGACCACATAGTTAGGTTAGAAGGCGCTAGGTCAGCAGAGCCGCCCATGAATTCTGGAAGCATTTGACCAAACGCTTCTAGTGCGTTTTGAGATGCTTTACGTGATGCGATGTTTGCTGGGTTAGCTTGAAGGTCAGCAATAATTTGGCTTGTCTTCTCTTCCCACTGTGCAGGAAGTTCGCCGTTTAGACGACGCTTAAGCTCTGCTGCTTCTGCAGGGTAAGCTGCTGCATACGCTTCGAACTTCGCGTTCCAAGCTGCTTCTTTCTCAGTGCCTGCTGCTTTCGCATCCCACTCAGCGTATACGTCTGCAGGGATTTCAAATGCTGGATGTTCCCAACCTAGGAATTCACGTGCTGCTGCGATTTCTTCCGCACCTAGTGGTGCACCGTGACAGTCGTGAGAACCTGATTTGTTTGGTGAACCAAAACCGATGATAGTTTTAGTACAGATAAGTGTTGGACGAGGGTCTGCTTTTGCCGCTTCGATTGCTGCGTTGATCGCTTCAGAGTCGTGACCATCTACAGCAGGGATTACGTGCCAGCCGTAAGATTCAAAACGCTTAGGCGTGTCATCAGAGAACCAGCCTTCAACGTGACCATCGATAGAGATGCCGTTGTCATCCCAGAATGCGATCAGTTTGCCAAGGCCTAATGTACCAGCAAGAGAACAAGCCTCGTGTGAGATACCTTCCATTAGACAGCCGTCACCCATGAACACGTAAGTGAAGTGGTCAACGATGTCGTGGCCTTCTTTGTTGAACTGAGCCGCTAGCGCTTTCTCAGCCATTGCCATACCAACAGCGTTAGTGATGCCTTGACCTAGAGGACCCGTTGTTGTCTCGATACCAGGTGCGTAGCCGTACTCTGGGTGACCAGGAGTCTTAGAGTGAAGCTGACGGAAGTTCTTAAGATCGTCGATAGACAGCTCGTAACCGCTCAGGTGCAGTAGAGAGTAAATCAGCATAGAGCCGTGGCCGTTAGACAGTACGAAACGGTCGCGGTCAGCCCACTCTGGGTTAGCTGGGTTGTGGTTTAGGTGAGAACGCCAAAGAACTTCAGCGATATCAGCCATACCCATAGGTGCGCCTGGGTGGCCAGAGTTAGCTTGTTGAACACCATCCATGCTAAGAGCGCGGATTGCATTTGCCAGATGTTTACGAGAAGACATGTCTGCTCCTGAGTGCATTAAGCGAATTGATAAAGGAATGTGGGCACTTTCACCGGGTGAACCAAGTACAAAAGTGCGGACAATATTCTCTCAGAGCCAAAATCTGACTGCAAACGTTTTACTCACCATTTTTGAGGTTTTAACTCAATCTTTTCGCAGTTAATGGGCAATTTATGAAAAATTCACCCCGTCAAAAGCAAACGATTGGGTAATAAGCTAGACGAATTCAAATCGAAAAAGAGCTTGTAATTCGACTGTGGGAAATTAAAATAGACGTCTAGATGTAGAAACACCTACAAACTGTATTGTATTTTTCGTGGCAAGCTTGCGTTAGTTAGCCATGAGTAAACCTTAAGATTGGAGCTATCATGGCTAAGCACCTGTTCACTTCTGAGTCGGTATCAGAAGGTCATCCAGATAAAATCGCAGACCAAATCTCTGACGCAGTTCTTGATGCAATTCTTGAGCAAGACCCAAAAGCACGCGTGGCTTGTGAAACTTACGTTAAAACCGGCATGGTTATGGTTGGCGGTGAAGTAACGACTTCTGCATGGGTTGATATCGAAGAAATCACTCGTGAAACAGTTCGTGAAATCGGCTACGTTCACTCTGACATGGGCTTTGATGCGAACTCGTGTGCGGTTCTAAACACCATCGGTAAGCAGTCTCCAGACATCAACCAAGGTGTTGATAAAGCCGATCCTAAAGAGCAAGGCGCAGGCGACCAAGGCATCATGTTTGGTTACGCAACGAACGAAACTGAAATTCTAATGCCAGCTCCAATTACTTACTCTCACCTACTTGTTAAGAAACAAGCTGAAGTTCGTAAGAGCGGTAAACTAGACTTCCTTCGCCCAGATGCGAAATCTCAAGTAACGTTCCAATACGACCAAGGTAAGATTGTTGGTATCGATGCTGTTGTTCTTTCAACTCAGCACTGTGATTCAGTAACAACACCTGACCTACGTGAAGCAGTAATGGAAGAGATCATCAAGCCAGTACTACCTTCAGAGTGGATTACTAAAAACACTAACTTCTTCATCAACCCAACCGGTCGTTTCGTTATCGGTGGTCCAATGGGTGACTGTGGTCTAACTGGTCGTAAAATCATCGTAGATACTTACGGCGGCGCAGCTCGTCACGGTGGTGGTGCATTCTCTGGTAAAGATCCATCGAAAGTAGACCGCAGCGCGGCTTACGCAGCACGTTACGTAGCGAAAAACATCGTTGCAGCTGGCATGGCTGACCGTTGTGAAATCCAACTTTCATACGCTATCGGTGTTGCTGACCCAACGTCTATCATGGTTGAAACGTTCGGTACTGAGAAAGTATCACACGAAATCATCATTGAAGCGGTTCGTCAAAACTTCGACCTACGTCCATACGGCCTACAAGAAATGCTTAACCTGCTTCAACCTATCTACAAGCAGACAGCAGCATACGGTCACTTCGGTCGCGAAGAGTTCCCATGGGAAGCTACAGATAAAGCAGCTATCCTACGTGATTTCGCTGGCATCAAGTAATCGAGCCACACAAGAATCGATAAAGCCCTCGCCTCTGGCGGGGGCTTTTTGTTTCTGCCCCCTTCTCTGCCTTCCCACCATTTCCTTGAACAAAAATTCAGCAATTATTTGTAAATTGCCTCATCTCCGCCAATAGTTAACATAATGTTAAATGCACTTTTCGATGTATATAACGTAAAGAACTATGATGCAGGCTCACGTGGCTAAAAGAGTCATGACAAACGTCAGCCAAACATCTTTATATGGCCTAGGTGCCACCGTGGGAATAAATCAAGGAGGAGTTATGCCTCGTACCGTGAACCCATCTGACTTCCAAGGTAAACGAAAGGAAGTTCCAGATAATGAATACGCCAGAACCATTCCGTGCAATACCGTTAGCTTATCGGCACCCTTCCATTGGCTCGCGTTGGGTCTGCATGACTTTGTCCGCATGCCGCTCATAAGTGCCTTCTACGGCATATGTTTTATGGCTGCTGCGATTGGTATCGTGCTTTTGGTTCAGTGGCAAGGCACGCATCTCGTCGTGATGCCAAGCCTGATTGTTTACATGTTAATCGGCCCTTTCTTAGCGCTCGGCTTATATGATGCGAGTTGGGAGAGAGAACGCGGACACAAACCAAGTTTGTTCCATTCAATGAAAGCCATCGGACGAAACTCCAGCTCTCAGTGGGCATTTGCTGTGATGCTCGCGGTATGTATGATTTTCTGGATGCGAATTGCTGCCCTGCTCCATGCGCTATACCCTTCTGTACAAGGCGCTCCGCTGACTGAGTTCTTGCCTTTCTTGGTTATAGGCTCAATCGTCGGTTTTGTCTTGGCTTGCGTAGTATTCAGCATTTCTGCTTTCTCAATACCGCTGATGATGGAGCGCCGCGTCGATATGATGACCGCAGTGTTCACCAGCTTTAACGCAGTGAAGTCTAACATCCCAGCGATGATTGTTTGGGCTGCGATTATTTGTGGCGGTATCTTAATCGGCTTTGCGACTTACGGTATTGGTATGCTCTTCACCATGCCAATCTTAGGGTACGGTACATGGCATGCTTACCATGCAACGATTAAGAAAAAACACACGCCTTAGAAAACAGATGGTATGATCCGGCCCTCGCAAACGCGGGGGCTTTTTTATTGAGTAAATGGGGTGAGTCGTGGATATAGAACTGAGCTACAAAGCCAAGCAAGTGATGGCAGATTGCATCGCAATGGCAGAGCAAGCTTTCAAGCGTTCTTTTCCTATTCCTTCTCTGACTTTCAATGTACGTGGCAAAGCGGCGGGTAAAGCGTATCTGCAATTGAACGAAGTCCGTTTGAATCCAAAACTGTTCAGCGAAAATCCACAAGCGTTTATCAAAGAGGTTATTCCTCACGAAGTCGCCCACTTGATTACCTACCAAGTTTACGGTCGCGTTCGCCCACATGGGAAAGAGTGGCAAGGTGTTATGGAGGCGGTATTCAAAGTACCAGCCAAAACTACTCACAGCTTTGATGTGGCCTCTGTTCAGGGAAAAACCTTTGAATACCGATGTGGTTGTATGACCTACCCACTTTCAATTCGTCGTCACAACAAAGTGCAGCGTAAAGAAGCGGTATACTCATGCCAAAAGTGCCGCCAACCGCTGAACTTCACAGGAACTCAGCTCTCCTAACAGCACAAATTTCTTACTTTTCTATTCCAGAAAGAGAGACATTCGCTCTCAAAGTGTCTCTTTTTGCCTGTTATTGTTGGTTTGCTCATCACTAAAGCTAATTTGTGCGTGTTAGAATGAATAAAGTCATACTTTATAAAGACTTTAATCATGAAATATCTTTTCTCTTTATTCCTGCTTGCACTTTCTAGTGCAGCGATTGCTGCGCCTCCAAGCTCTTTTTCCGCGGCCAAGCGCGAAGCGGTAAAAATCTACGCCGATCACCCAACCAGCTTCTACTGTGGTTGTGACATAAAATGGCAAGGCAAAAAGGGCGTGCCGGATCTCTCTTCTTGTGGCTATCAAGTTCGTAAGCAAGAAAAACGCGCATCACGCATCGAGTGGGAGCACGTGGTTCCTGCATGGCAGTTCGGCCACCAGCGTCAATGTTGGCAAAATGGTGGACGCAAAAACTGCACAAGAAACGACAAAGTCTTCAAATCTATGGAAGCCGATCTCCACAACCTAACGCCAGCTATCGGAGAGGTAAACGGTGACCGTTCGAACTACAACTTCAGTCAGTGGAATGGCATGGATGGCGTCAGCTACGGCCGTTGTGAAATGCAAGTGAACTTTAAGCAACGCAAAGTAATGCCGCCCGATCGCGCACGTGGTTCGATTGCTCGCACTTACCTGTACATGAGCAAAGAATACGGTTTTAAACTTTCGAAGCAGCAAACTCAATTGATGAGTGCTTGGAACAAAACCTATCCAGTAGACAAGTGGGAATGTGAGCGCGATGAACGCATTGCTAAGATTCAAGGCAACCACAACCCATTCGTTCAAGAGGCTTGTCGCGCGCTGTAATTCTTCCCGCAATTACCGCAGTACACCTCCGCTATTCGAGGCGTTGTCATTTACTGTAATGGAAACGCCTCTTGCCCCTTGTTTTTTCGCTGGAAAGCATCCATGTTAGTGTCTAAACACTCGCGTATGCAGGAAATCGAAACACAATGCGTATCCCTCGAATTTATCATCCAGAAACCATTCAACAACTTGGCGCTATTGCTCTTAGCGACGATGCAGCTGGCCACATTGGTCGTGTACTTCGCATGAAAGAAGGTCAAGAAGTCCTGCTCTTTGACGGCAGCGGCGCAGAATTCCCAGCAGTCATCAGCGAAGTCAGCAAAAAGAATGTGATGGTTGAGATCTCTGAACGCGTAGAAAGCAGCATTGAATCACCACTGGACCTTCACCTTGGTCAGGTGATTTCGCGTGGCGACAAGATGGAATTCACCATCCAAAAATCCGTAGAGCTTGGCGTAAATACGATTACACCGCTTATCTCTGAACGTTGCGGCGTAAAACTGGATCAAAAACGTTTCGAGAAGAAACTCGCTCAGTGGCAAAAAATCGCGGTCAGTGCCTGTGAGCAATGTGGCCGTAATGTAGTACCTGAAATTCGCCCTATCATGAGCTTAGAAGAGTGGTGTCAGGAAGAATACGATGGCTTGAAGCTTAACCTACATCCACGAGCGAAATACTCAATCAACACCCTGCCAACACCGGTTGAAAAAGTTCGTCTATTGATTGGCCCTGAAGGCGGTCTATCTTCTGACGAAATCGACATGACTCGCGAATACCAATTTGAAGAGACGCTACTCGGCCCTCGCGTTCTACGCACCGAAACAGCGGCTCTGACAGCAATTACAGCCTTACAAGTTCGTTTCGGCGATCTTGGTTAAAACGGAGAAAAATAATGATCAAACTCGGTATTGTAATGGACCCAATCTCGTCCATTAACATCAAAAAAGACTCTAGCTTTGCCATGATGCTTGAAGCGCAACGCCGCGGCTACGAAATCCACTACATGGAAATGAACGATCTGCACCTAGACCAAGGTAAAGCAATCGCAGACACCAAAGTAGTTGAGCTTAAAGAAGATCCAACGGGCTGGTACGAATTCAAATCTGAGCAGACTATCGAACTGTCTGAGCTTGATGCTGTGCTAATGCGTAAAGATCCTCCGTTCGACACAGAGTACATCTACGCAACGTACATCCTTGAGCGCGCTGAAGAGCAAGGCGCACTGATCGTGAACAAGCCACAAAGTCTACGCGACTGTAACGAGAAACTGTTCACCGCTTGGTTCCCAGAGCTAACACCAACCACCATCGTGACGCGTAAAGCAGAGAAGATTAAAGCTTTCCGTGAAGAACACGGTGATGTGATCCTAAAACCACTTGATGGTATGGGAGGCGCATCTATCTTCCGCGTGAAAGAGAACGATCCAAACGTATCGGTAATCATCGAGACGCTAACAAACCACGGCCAGAACTACGCAATGGCGCAAACCTTCGTGCCAGACATCAGCAACGGTGATAAGCGTATCCTAGTGGTTGACGGTGAGCCAATGCCTTACTGCCTTGCTCGTATCCCTGCAAAAGGCGAAACGCGCGGTAACCTAGCGGCAGGCGGTACAGGTGAAGCTCGTCCACTAAGCGAAACTGATATGAAGATCGCTCAAGCAGTCGCACCAACGCTGAAAGAAAAAGGGCTTATCTTTGTTGGCCTTGACGTGATTGGCGACAAGCTAACAGAAATCAACGTAACTAGCCCAACTTGTATTCGCGAAATCGAAGCAGCTTTTGATATTTCCATCACTGGCAAGCTAATGGACGCAATTGAGCGCCGCGTAAAAGGCGAATAACTCAAACTGTATTACAGTTAATAGAGAGCGTTGTGCATTAACTTAAGCAAACTCATGCACATACCCTAGGGTTGCAAGCATGCTGTTTGCTTAAGTGTTTCTAATAGCCTTATAAGGTCGAGATGAGAATGAACCTCACAAACCATTTCTTAGTTGCGATGCCGGGAATGAAAGATCCCTACTTCCAGAATAGCGTTATCTACGTCTGTGAACACAACGAAGAGGGCGCGATGGGGTTAATGATCAATGCACCCGTCGATATCACGGTTGGTAACATGCTCAAGCAAGTCGAAGTGCAACCCGTGCACCCTAGATTGTTCGAAGCAAGTTTAGATAGACCCGTCTACAATGGTGGTCCTGTCTCTGAAGATCGCGGGTTCATCCTGCACAAGCCAAAAGACTACTACGAATCAAGCATTCAAATGACTGATGAGCTCACGGTTACCACGTCTAAAGACATCTTGTCGGTACTTGGTACTGAAGCGGAACCAAGTGACTATCTCGTAGCGCTGGGTTACTCCGGTTGGAGTGCAGGACAGTTAGAAGCCGAGTTAGTAGAGAATTCTTGGTTAACCATTGAAGCGACACCAGAGATCATCTTTGAGACACCTATCATCGACCGTTGGAAAAAAGCCGTTGAGAAATTGGGTATCGATCCAAGCCAGTTATCTTCCGATGCTGGACACGCGTAGCGCGCTCTCCCGCGACAACTTATTTTTATTGATTTAGATTCGAGACACCTTATGTCACGCACTATTATGGCTTTCGATTTCGGTACCAAGAGCATTGGTAGCGCCATCGGACAAGAAATCACGGGCACAGCTTCCCCGCTCAAAGCGTTCAAAGCGAATGACGGCATTCCAAACTGGGATGATATAGAGAAGCAAATTAAAGAGTGGCAACCGGATTTATTGGTCGTTGGTTTACCTACCGATTTGCACGGTAAAGCCCTAGAAACCATCACACCAAGAGCGAAAAAGTTCGCTAATCGCCTACAAGGTCGCTATGGCTTACCCGTTGAATTGCATGATGAGCGCCTATCGACAGCCGAAGCACGCTCAGAGCTATTCAGTATGGGGGGCTACAAAGCGCTATCGAAAGGCAATATCGACTGCCAATCAGCGGTCGTGATTCTTGAGAGCTGGTTTGAAAGCCTTTGGGGTGAGTAAACACTTCAAGCACAATGAAAAAAGGTTGGCTTCTGCCAACCTTTTTCGTTTCTGGAATGGATTAATCCATATCGATCTTAACGTTCGCCAGCGTGCCCGTAGAGAAGCCTTCACCGCGCTGCGTCTTCAACATCAAACGCAGATCGTTAGCGGAATCAGCACTGTGCAATGCATCCTCTTCACTGATCTTGCCTTGCATCACTAGCTTGTAGAGTGACTGGTCAAAGGTCAGCATCCCAAATTCATTCGAGCGTGCCATGGTGGTTTTCAACTCATGCAGATCACCACGGCGGATCAGATCCGAAACGCGTGGGCTGTTTAACAAGATCTCAAACACGCCATGACGACCTTGACCGTTCTTATCACGGATCAACTGCTGACCAACCACGCCTTTTAAGTTCATCGATAGATCAAACAGGAACTGATCTTTCTGGTCTTTCGGCACCAAGTGCAGAATACGCTCAAGCGCTTGGTTTGCATTGTTGGCGTGCAGTGTCGCCATACACAAGTGGCCTGTCTCAGCAAAGGTCATTGCGTATTCCATCGTTTCTCGGCTACGGATCTCACCAATCAAAATCATGTCTGGCGCTTGTCGTAGTGAGTTCTTCAACGCCACTTCATAGCTGTCGGTATCCAAGCCCACTTCACGCTGAGTCACAATACAACGCTTATGCTCGTGCACAAATTCAATCGGGTCTTCTACCGTAAGAATATGTCCCGTTTTATTGCTGTTACGGTAGCCAGTCATCGCGGCCATAGTCGTTGATTTACCAGAACCTGTCGCACCAACCACCAGCACCAAACCACGCTTTGCAATTGCAAGGTCTTGCAGAACCAAAGGAAGTTTAAGTTCTTCAAAAGTAGGAATATTGGTCTCGATACGACGAATCACCGCGCCAGGTAATTCACGTTGGAAGAAGGCACTGACACGGAAACGACCGCAATCACGGACAATGGCAAAGTTCGACTCACGGCTTTTACGAAACTCCTGACGTCGCTCCGGATCCATCGCACTATCGAGTAACACAGCCACATCATTTTCAGTCAACTTATCGCCTTGCGGGCGCAGTTCGCCATCGACACGAAATAAGATCGGCGCACCAACAGTGATGTAGAGATCCGACGCTTTTAACGCCAACATGCCTTCGAGAAATTTATTCAGATCCATCGTCCGTATTCGCTATTACCTGTGTGATTCGTTACGAGAATTGCTGCGCTTCAATTTCAACTTTCTTATCCACTTCTTCACGCGAGACCATGCCCTGCGCCATCAATTGACGAGCATTTTGTTCCATGGTCTGCATGC
The DNA here is from genome assembly GCF_001557945.1 of Vibrio sp. CUB2. Classification (NCBI taxonomy): domain Bacteria; kingdom Pseudomonadati; phylum Pseudomonadota; class Gammaproteobacteria; order Vibrionales; family Vibrionaceae; genus Vibrio; species Vibrio sp. CUB2. The sequence goes on from NZ_LNRB01000023.1 coordinate 68,420, forward strand.
CGTGCGCCGCTCCGGTCTGAATGATCGAGTACATCTGCGCGACTTTGTCTTCACGAATAAGGTTTCGGATCGCCGGTGTTGCCATCATGATTTCATGACACGCAATACGACCACCGCCGTTACGTTTCAAAAGCTTTTGCGCGATAACCGAACGCAGCGATTCCGACAACATCGAGCGCACCATGTCTTTGTCGCTCCCCGGGAAAACATCGATAATACGGTCGATGGTTTTCGCCGCAGAGCTAGTGTGTAGTGTACCGAAAACAAGGTGACCGGTTTCAGCCGCTGTCAGCGCTAGACTGATGGTTTCTTTGTCACGCATCTCACCGACTAGAATCACATCCGGGTCTTCACGCAATGCGCTACGCAGCGCGTTTTGGAAGCTGTGTGTATCACGGTGTACTTCACGTTGGTTGATCAGACACTTATTGTTGTTGTGAACAAATTCAATTGGATCTTCAATTGTTAGGATGTGCTTATTGTGATTACGGTTAATGTAGTCAACAATGGCTGCCAAGGTCGTCGATTTACCAGAACCCGTTGGGCCAGTAACCAGTACCAGACCTTTCTCGGCGTTAGCGATTTTTCTGAAGATCTCAGGAGCTTCTAGCTCTTCCAGTGTTGGAATGCTGCTAGGGATGGTACGGAACACAGCCGCACAACCGCGAGATTGGTTGAAAGCGTTGACACGAAAACGGCCAACGTTATGCAATTCAAATGAGAAATCGACTTCGAGTTTTTCTTCGAACTCACTGCGCTGCGCATCGTTCATGATTTCAAAAACCAAACGGTGCACTTCTTGGTGTGTAAACGCTGGAATGCCCAGCTTTCTCACATCACCATCAATACGAACCATTGGTGGTACACCTGCAGAAAGATGTAGATCCGAAGCATTATGTTTTACACTAAAATCCAGTAACTCAGTGATATCCATTTAAAATCCTTAAGTCTAAAGTACAGCTATGAGTAGTATTCAACAAAACATTGAACATATCACCTCTCAAATTCGACACGACGAACAAAAATGCGGTCGTTCTCCAGAGTCCGTGCAACTTCTAGCAGTAAGCAAAACTAAACCTGTAGAGGCAATTCTCGAAGCTTACCAAGGTGGCCAGCTGGCATTTGGTGAGAACTACGTCCAAGAGGGCGTCAGTAAAGTTCAGCACTTTGCCGAGCATTATCCAGATAATCGAATCGAATGGCACTTCATTGGTCCAATTCAATCCAATAAATCACGTCCTGTTGCTGAACATTTCGATTGGGTTCACACCGTTGATCGCGCTAAGATCGCTCAGCGCCTCAATGACCAACGTCCTAGCGAACTAAAACCGCTGCAAGTTCTGATTCAAGTAAACACCAGTGGTGAAGAATCAAAATCAGGCGTCAGCGATGCAGAAATATTCGAGCTGGCTGAGTTGATTTCTCGCCTTCCAAACCTCACGTTAAGAGGGTTGATGTCGATTCCTGCCAACGTGCCAGATTACGAATCACAACTTCGTGCATTTAAGCAACTGGAAGCGCTAAAGCAAAAGCTAGCTCAGCAATACCCTGATGTCGATACGCTATCGATGGGAATGAGCGGCGACATGGATGCAGCAATCGAAGCAGGTAGCACCATGGTGCGCATCGGCACAGCGATTTTTGGCGTGCGCGACTACAGCAAAAAGCAATAAAGCGAATCGTTGTTAGACACTGTGAATTTGAGTCTGACTGCCGTCTCTTTCGGTAGCCAGAATAAAGTGACGCAATTATACACCTGAGCGCACAACAAATTGTAAGAATTTATATTTGGAAATCAGACATATGGAACATAAAAAGATTGCCTTTATCGGCGCGGGAAACATGGTGCGAGCGATTGTTTCTGGCCTTGTAGCAAATGGCTACCCTGCACAGAGCATCATTGCGACTGCCCCATCTGAGACGCGTCGCCAACCTCTTGAGCAAGACTTTGGTATCCGTACCACCAGCGATAACATCGCAGCCGCGACAGAAGCGGATGTTGTGGTATTGTCTGTGAAGCCACAAATGATGGAAGAAGTGTGTAAACCACTGCAATCTATCGACTTCAGCAATAAACTGGTTATCTCTATTGCGGCTGGCATCAACTGTTCACGTTTGGATGACATGCTAGCGACTAAGCTCAACTTGGTTCGCGTGATGCCAAACACACCATCGCAACTTGGTTTGGGCATGAGTGGACTTTACGCGCCTGAACATGTGCAAGAACAAGATAAAGCTTTCGCGGCAGAGCTAATGCAAGCCTGCGGTAAGGTATGTTGGGTTGAGCAAGAATCTGGCATCAATAACGTAATTGCAGCGGCAGGCAGCGCACCGGCTTATTTCTTCCTGTTTATGGAAGCGATGCAGGCAGAAGCGATTGCTCAAGGCTTCGATAAAGACACGGCTCGCACGTTGGTTCAGCAAGCAGCACTTGGCGCAGCAAGCATGGTAGTGGAAAATCCAGAAACTGAGCTTTCAACGCTACGCGAGAACGTGACATCAAAAGGTGGCACAACGGCAGAAGCGCTACGTACGTTCAACGAGCACCAACTGTCTGATATTGTGGCAAAAGCAATGCAAGCTGCGGTTGCTCGTGCTGAAGAAATGGAAAAACTGTTTTAATGACTTGAGTGGCACCCACTCTGTGTCACTCACTTACTTGTTAAGGGTACCTTATGAATTCAATGAGTTTTCTCATCTCAACCCTATTTGACCTGTACATCATGGTCGTGATTTTGCGTATTTGGTTGCAAGCTGCTCGTGCAGATTTCTACAACCCATTCTCGCAGTTCATCGTCAAAGCAACCCAACCGGTTGTAGGGCCGCTGCGCCGCGTGATCCCATCTATCGGCAGCATCGACCTAGCAACGGTACTGTTCGCTTATGTACTGTGTGTGCTTAAGTTTGTTGCGCTGATCCTGATCGCTTCTAGCGGTTCGGTTTCATTCAGCATGGACTTCCTATTCCTAGGCTTATTGTCTCTGATTAAGGCTGCTGGCGGCTTGTTGTTCTGGGTACTACTGATCCGCGCAATCCTAAGCTGGGTTAGCCAAGGTCGCAGCCCTATCGAGTACGTATTCCATCAACTAACTGAACCAATGCTAGCGCCAATCCGTCGCATCATCCCTGCAATGGGCGGCTTCGACTTGAGCGTACTTGTGCTGTTCATTGGTCTGCAATTTGCTAACTTCCTGATGGGCGACATGATTGGTCCTATCTGGTACCAACTATAATGTCAGAAGCAGTTTGGCATGACGGCGAGGATGTGGTGCTTCGACTCTACATCCAACCAAAAGCAAGCCGCGACAAGATCGTTGGCTTGCATGGTGAAGAGCTCAAAATTGCCATCACCGCACCACCTGTCGATGGTAAAGCGAATGCACACCTAACCAAGTTTTTAGCCAAACAATTTAAAGTTGCTAAAGGTTTGGTTCACATAGAAAAAGGTGAACTGGGACGTCATAAACAAATTCGGATAGAATCCCCAGTACAAATACCAACAGAGATTAAAGCCATCATTTGATGGCTTTTTATTTACGAAATTCGTACCAATAATAAAACGCCCGATTCGAGGAAGTGATAATGAGCAAATGGATTACCGCCCTACTGATCAGCCTGTTGTCTTTACCAAGCATGGCAGGTCAGTTCAAAACCATGAAAGACATCGAGGTCCACTACATCGCGTTTAACTCGACCTTTTTAACTCCCAAGATCGCCCGTAGCTACGACATCAAGCGTAATGGCTACAATGCCGTACTGAACATCAGTGTGCTCGACAGCGCCTCTCTGGGTAAACCTGCCGTTGAAGCTAAAATCAGTGGTCAGGCGAAGAACCTTATCGGTCAAACGCAAAAGCTCACCTTCCGTGAAGTGAAAGAAGGTGATGCGATTTACTACCTAGCTGAGCTCGGTATTACTAACGAAGAAACTTTTACCTTCGATATTGACGTTAAAGCTGGAAACAAAGGCTCAGGTAAGCTTAAATTCACCCAGAAATTTTATGTCGAAGAGTAATTGGGTTGTGATGATCTAAAAGCTTTTAGAACATCATAACCCCAGAACCAATTTAATCAGGGAGAACACTGCGTTCTCCCTTTATCGCTACAGAAAGAGACGACCATGAAAAAGATAGTGCTAGCAACAGGCAACCAAGGCAAAGTTCGTGAGATGGCAGATCTGCTGTCTGACTTCGGTTTTGAAGTATTGGCGCAAAGTGAATTCAACGTATCTGAAGTAGCAGAGACTGGCACCACTTTCATCGAAAACGCGATCATCAAAGCTCGCCATGCAGCACAAGAAACAGGTCTTCCTGCGATTGCGGACGACTCTGGCTTAGAAGTCGATTTCTTGAAAGGCGCTCCGGGCATTTACTCTGCGCGTTATGCAGGTGAAAAAGCCTCTGACCAAGAGAACCTAGAGAAGCTGCTTAAAGCAATGGAAGGCGTACCAGAAGCAGAGCGCACCGCTCGTTTCCACTGCGTATTGGTTTTGATGCGTCACGAGAGCGATCCAACCCCTATCGTTTGTCACGGTAAATGGGAAGGTAGCATTCTAACTGAAGCACACGGTGAAAATGGCTTTGGCTACGACCCAATCTTCTTCGTACCTGAAGACAACTGCGCGTCTGCCGAACTTGAGCCAGCACGTAAGAAGCAACTGTCTCACCGTGGTAAAGCGCTCAAGTCGTTGTTTGCTCAACTTTCTGAGCAAGTGTCTCAGTAATCACGAGCGAATTAGACCATGTTAACGCCCCCAGCACTGAGCTTGTATGTACACATCCCGTGGTGTGTACAAAAGTGCCCATATTGCGACTTTAACTCTCACGCACTTAAAGCCGAGATCCCAGAAGAAGAGTACATCAATGCCCTTCTTGAAGACTTGGATACCGACATTGATAAATACCGTCTTAACGAAGCGCCACGTCCACTGCATTCAATCTTCATTGGTGGTGGTACGCCGAGTTTGATTTCGGCAGAAGGTATCGAGCGTCTACTTAAGGGTATTGAAGCGCGTATTCCATTCAAGCCTGAAATCGAAATCACCATGGAAGCCAACCCAGGCACCATTGAAGCTGAGCGTTTTGTTGGCTACCGCAAGGCTGGTGTAACGCGCATCTCTATCGGCGTGCAAAGCTTTGAACAGCAAAAACTTGAGCGTTTGGGGCGCATTCACGGCCAAGATGAAGCCGTCAATGCTGCTAAGCTGGCGCACCAAATCGGTTTGAACAGCTTTAACCTCGACCTCATGCACGGTTTACCTGATCAAAGCATCGAACAAGCCTTAGCTGATTTGGACAAAGCGATTGAGTTGGCGCCACCACACCTCTCTTGGTATCAGTTGACCATCGAGCCCAACACCATGTTCTACTACAAGCCACCGACTCTGCCTGATGACGATGACTTGTGGGATATCTTCGAACAAGGACATGAGAAACTCGCTGCGGCAGGTTACGTTCAATACGAGATTTCTGGTTACAGCAAGCCAGGCTATCAGTGCCAGCACAACCTGAACTACTGGCGCTTTGGTGATTACCTTGGCATTGGCTGTGGCTCACACGGTAAGCTGAGCTTTTCTGATGGCCGCATTATTCGTACCACTAAGGTCAAGCACCCGCGTGGCTATCTGATGGCATACCAAAACATGGTGAAGCCATATCTGGATAGTGAACAGCTTGTGGCTGATGAAGATCGTCCGTTTGAGTTCTTTATGAACCGTTTCCGCTTAATGGAAGCCTGCCCGAAACAAGACTACATCGATACAACAGGCCTACCGTTGAGCTCGATTCAACAGACTATCGATTGGGCGCTTGAGATGGGTTACCTGAGTGAAACAGAGACTCACTGGCAAATTACCGAGAAAGGTAAGCTGTTCCTCAATGACTTGCTTGAAGCCTTTATGGCAGAAGAAGACGAATAAATTCGAGATTCGAGATTCGAGATTCGAGATTCGAGATTCGAGATTCGAGATTCGAGATTCGAGATTCGAGATTCGAGATTCGAGATTCGAGATTCGAGATTCGAGATTCGAGATTCGAGATTCGAGA
>NZ_LNRB01000024.1:0-71969 GCF_001557945.1 Vibrio sp. CUB2
ACCCTCGCAATTTAGCAGTAGGTTGTCAAAAGCTCTACGGCTCCAACAAGAAGTGGAAAAAGCGGTATGGCTATCACAAGCGCTCACTATCAGAGACAGCAATGTACCGAGTAAAACAGCTGCTAGGTGGGAAATTAAGCCTAAGAAATTACAATGCTCAGGTTGGCGAGACTTACGCAATGATCAAAGCGCTGAACAAACTTACAGGACTTGGTATGCCTGAAACTCAGTATATTGCTTAAGAACTGAACAACTTTAGGCTGCCATGTCTTCCCACCGAATTAAGCAACAAAGCCGGTTTTCTGTTTTAATTCAGGTTGTTTTCGCTTTGCCAAGGTTGCCAATTCATCATCGCATGGCTGGCTAATTTGAGCATCGGAATGTCTTCGTGGGTGTCGCCGTAAGCGTAAATCGTCTCGTATTGGCTCAAGTCGAAAGCGCGTTGAACACGCTCGACCTTTCTTTCCAAACTGCAATCGCCACTTTGGTAACGACCATTAATGCGTTCACTTTCGCCGAGTAACTCACTACAAAGTAATTGGTAGCCGTGCGTTTGGCTCCACGGTCTTAAGTAGGCGTTAAGTGATGCTGAGACAACGACAATGGTGTCGCCTCGCGCTTGATGCCATTCCAGTTTCGCTTGGGCTTCTGGGCGAATGTGTTTTGTAATCACCTCTTTTGCAAACTGGGCTCCTAACGCTTCAACGTCTCGCGTTCTTCTTCCTGCAAAGGCGATGAAACTGGCGATAGGGCGCATTCGTTTAGCAGGGATAACTCCTGCTTTGTAGAGCGCATAGAACGGCAGAATCACAACGTTTCCGACCCACTTGCGCAGGCCAAAAACAGAATAGTGGAGGAAGGCGCTAAACATATCCTCATCGGTGATGGTGCCATCAAAATCAAACAGTGCGAGAGAGGGCTTTTGGCTATCTGACAATCCGCTGCCTTATGGTTTAGTGTGCGTGTCCGTGAGAGAAGTTTATCACCATCACGCCCGCTGCGATAAGTGCCATGCCAATCCAAAGGCTAGTATCCATGTGTTGGCGGTAAACCAATTGCGAGATTAACGTCACCGATACAATTGCCAAACCTGCCCAAAGAGCGTGAACAATGCCAACTGGCATGCCGCCTTTCATCGCCTGCGCCAAACAGACAAAAGCAGCCAAGTGACCAACTAGTACAAGGGTTGCAGGCAGCGGTTTGCTAAAGCCATCAGTGGCTTTAAGTGCAACGTGTGAAAGGGCTTCTGCGCCCACGCCTAAAAGTAAGAAAAACCAGCTCATTGTTATCGTTCGTCATCGGTTAATTTGGAATGGGGCTAGTATATTGATGTCGAATAAAATGATAATCCCATAAAAATTCAAATGACTTTTACTTAGTTGTAATAATAAGCCCGTCTTACATACGCTTACATCAACTCGTTGCCGCAATCGTTACACTGCCGCCGTCTTGGTAAAGGAGCGTGTATAGATGCATAAAGCAATAGCGAGTATTGCGGTGATGTTTGCACTGAGTGGCTGTGGTGGCGAAGGAATAACGACAGACTCTGTGCCTAAGTTTAAAGATCACAGAGCGAACTATGAGGTAGACGGTATCGATCTGCTGCATCGTTCGATTACCGACACCATCAGCGATGACTTGCTGGGCTTTGAGGCCGAGAACTTGTCTCGCAAAGTGACTTACACGCTCGATCGACTCTCATTAAACATTTTGCGTGATTTTAATGTGAGTACCCTCGCGGAGTTGGAAGCTCTAGTCCCTAATGTTGGTGACAACAAAACCTCTCTGATTTTTGAGTTTCACTTGATGCGCCTAACACCTGAAATGGTGATGGTCAGCTCATCAAACGAGATTGAACACTTCTTTTATGAAGCGGACATCATCGAAACCCGTTTTGGTATCTCAACCTATAAATTCACCGAAGCACCAACGCGTGTTGACATGGTGGTGTATCCAGAAGGCATTGCGATTGAAGCATTCAACCAAGGTTATCAAGCTGAATATGATGCAAGCAAAGGCACGTACAAGGTGCGTTTGCAGTACGACGATAATGGTGAAAAAAGCCAATATGATGAGCTGATAGTGGACTTGAACAGTGATCAAGTTCGACTGGAGAAAGGCACAACGATGATGGAAGGGCTAGAAGTCAAAGACACCGTTGAGCAAAGCCATCGATTCGAATACAACCGCAAGCAAAACACACTCTCACGCCAATAACACGTTTTTATCCATGAACATTGAAGTGATGACTAGGTTCATTTCTGAGTAACGGTTGGGAGACTGGCTCGGAGTCATGACTTCAATTTCTTTTGCGCCTCACCTAGACCCTTTATTGCGCACATGGGGAAAGTTAGGGTTTCTTTCCCCCGTTTTTCTTTACCTGCTCCTCGGAATAACTCGAAAGTCGAAAATCTAACTGTAGAAAACCGCCAGCCAAATCGTCTCTTGTTCTGGATCTGTCCAACTGACGCGATGCTTTGTATGCGCCGGAATGTTGATGTGGTCACCGGCTTCTAAACGTTTTACAGATCCATCTTCATAAGTCAGTTCACCAGCGCCTTGCAGCACCACCACCCACTCATGTTCTTCTTGATCGTACCATTCGCCCTCTGGCGTGGTTTGCCCCTTTGAGACAATACGCTCGATGCGCAGCTGTTTATGCGTGAGTAAATCTTCGAACACTTCTTCACTGAGATCACTGGGTAGGTCTTTAAACAGATTCATAATGCTTCCTAAATAACGATCAGTCCAAATGGTGCGAGCAGTTGTTCTTGCTGCCAGTCGCAGATCTTAACACCGTATAAAGAGACGCGGCGAATGTCCAAACCTTCTAAGTCGACGTGGGTAAGATCGCTCTCTTCTATATTAAAGCTGCCCCATTGTTCTCGACTGAATTCTCCTCTCGATAAGTCAGAGCCTTTAAAGCTCGCGCCCATCAAATTGGCGCCGTTCCATCGGTTTTCAAACAGGTCGCATTTCTCTAGCAGTGCGCGCTCAAAGTTGGTGTAAGCCAAGTTGCAGCCCGTAATGTAGGCGATACAAAAGAATACGGTATTGCTGACGCGATTAGCGAAGTTGGCACTTTGAAAGTTTGCGCCTTTCAAATCGCATTTGCGCAGTTCGATGCCGACGCAATCCGCACCATTGAACTGAGACATGGCCAACATGCAGTTGCTAAAGCTGGCGTCTTTGAGCTTGGCATAACGGAAACTGCAGCCTTCTATGTCGCTCGGCTGGATAAAACGGCAATCAATAAACTTTGCATCACTCATATCGGCGTGGTCGAAATTGCACTGATAAAAGCGGCAGTTTTCAAAAGTGGTGTTTTGCAAATCGTGATGAGAAAAGTCTTCCTGTTCGAAAGTGATATCGGTCTTAATCATGGCTTTTTATCTTTTCCTTGTTCGGTTGGAAGCAGACTAACACCCTAAGTGACTGATTTTCCAGAAATATAACTTGTTGTATTTCAGTGGTTTACAAAGGCCGAAAGTCGCCAATTTAAGCGGTCAAATTGGCGATTTAAAGTGGGTGTTTTTTGAAAATAACCCGAGCATATCGAGAAAAAAGTTTTGTTGAGCACAGGAGCTCTCAGAAGATGCGGAATGAGAACTGCGACGCACGCTTCTCACACGCACAGTTTGCATTACAGGATTGTGTCCTATTTGCATAATTTGTTGATCAATTTGGCGTTTTTGTATACGGAAAAGCTATATTTTTCACAAATTGATTTCCATCAAAATAGTAGGGTTTCTATATGCTAGATTGCGCGCAGCTCAAGAAAATAGTGATACTCGCGTGCTTCAAGGTTTTGGATTCATTAAGGAACTGCCCGAAAGGGAAGAGCGCAGCTGAGTACAAAAAGAAACAAAGCCCTACAAAAGGAAATAACAATGAAAAAAACAATCTGCAGTTTAGCAGTGGTTGCTGCGTTAGTGTCTCCAAGTGTTTTCGCTCACAGTGAAGGTGACTTCATTCTACGTGTTGGTGCGGCATCCGTTGTACCAAATGACAGCAGTGACAAAATCCTAGGTTCTCAAGAAGAGCTTAAAGTGGATTCCAACACGCAGCTGGGCTTGACGTTCGGTTACATGTTTACCGACAACATCAGCTTAGAAGTGCTTGCTGCAACCCCATTTAGCCATGATATTTCTACAGATCTATTTGGCCTTGGTGACATCGGCGAGACCAAACACCTGCCACCAACAGTGATGGTTCAGTACTACTTTGGTGACTCACAAAGCAAATTCCGCCCATACGTGGGTGCGGGTCTAAACTACACCATCTTCTTTGATGAAGGCTTTAACGGTACAGGTAAAGGCGCAGGTCTTTCTGATCTGAAATTGGATGATTCATTCGGTCTAGCTGCAAACGTTGGTGTTGACTACATGATCAACGATAAATGGTTCCTAAACGCATCGGCGTGGTACGCAAACATTGAAACAGAAGCGACCTACAAAGCGGGTGGCGCGAAACAAAAAACTGACGTTGAAATCAACCCTTGGGTATTCATGATCAGTGGCGGGTACAAGTTCTAAGAAAAAGCAGTAGCAAAAGAACAACAATATTATTGGCATGACTTTTAGGGGCAGTTGCGGGGATTGCCCCTCTTTTTTTTATTTCATTTTCTCTTCTTCTCATCTCTCCTTTCTCCTCCTATTTCTATGATTTTTCTATTTGTAAACGCATCGATTAAAAAATGAATTTTCTGTTAATTCTCGATTGCTGAGAAAAGCGAAAAATTACTATAGCTAGGTTTTGAAATTGTTCTGATAAATTCGATGACAAGCATTCGGTTAATTATTAATCGAACGTCAAAATAAATATTACAAAATGAAGCTAAGGACTGGCTGACTAAGGAAAATTACTCGTAAAGCGTGGAAATTTTACGCGAGTATTTTTCAGTTTTGCTGTCGTTAGCTGAGAAAAATGTCTTTATTTTTCAATCGATAGACAGGAAGAACTTAAAATGAAAGGAACCACACTCATTGCAGTATTTGCTTCGGCAGTATCATTGTTCTCATACAGTGAGAAAATAAGTGCGGCAGAGAAATTTATTACTATCGGCACGGGTGGTCAAACGGGTGTTTATTACGTGGCAGGTCAATCGATTTGTCGTTTTGTAAACCGTGGTGCGGCAGACCACAGCATTAAATGTAATGCACCAGCCAGTGGTGGTGGCGTGGCAAACGTCAATGGTTTGCGCAGTGGCGAATATAACTTCGGCATCATGCAGTCAGATCACCAATACAAAGCCCTAGAAGGTGTGGCTCCTTTCCAAAATAACCAACCAATGACGGACATTCGTGCCGTTTTCTCACTACAAAGTGAAGTGTTCACCATTCTTGCGCGTAAAGACGCGGGCATCACTAATTTCGACGATTTGAAAGGCAAGCGCGTCAACATTGGTAACCCTGGTTCTGGTCAACGCGACACGTTTGAGCAAGTGATGCAAGCAAAAGGCTGGTCACAAGATGTGTTCAGCTTGGTATCGGATCTAAAACCTGCAGAACAAGCTTCCGCAATGAGTGACAACAACATCGATGCAATGAGCTACTTTGTTGGCCACCCAAACGGCGCGATTCAAGAAGCCTCAACCACAACGGATGCCGTGTTAGTGCCAGTGACTGGTCCTGAAATCGACAAGTTACTTGCCGAGCGTGCGTACTTCACCAAAGCCACCATCCCGGGCGGAATGTACCGTGGCAACCCGAACGATACGCAATCTATCGGCGGCAAAGCGGTGCTCTCAACCACAGCAGAAACTGATCCTGAGTTGGTGTACCAACTGACGAAATCTGTGTTCGACAACCTAGACCGCTTCAAGCGTCTGCATCCAGCATTTAAAGACCTGAAAGAATCAGAAATGATTGAAGTGGGTCTGTCTGCACCACTGCATGAAGGTGCGGTGCGCTACTACAAAGAGCGCGGCTGGTTGTAAGTAACTCTTAGAACCTTCAATTTTTAGCAAGCGCTGTGATGGATTCGCAGCGCTTGCTTCTCTGTTGTTTGTGAGAAAATTATGGATAAGACGATCTCCACGTCCCATGCTGATACGCATCCGAGTGAGCTGTCGGCAGAAGAACTGATTGCCCAAGATGTGGGTGCTCGCCTGCCAACCGGAATCATGGAAAAGCTGATTGCAGGTTTGGCGTTACTTTGGTCTCTGTTTCAACTTTGGATAGCGTCTCCGCTGCCCTTTATTGTTGGCTTCGGTGTGATGAACGACACCGAAACGCGCGCCATTCACCTTGGCTTTGCCTTGTTGCTTGCCTTCCTTGTCTTCCCTGCTTTTAAGCGCTCCCCACGCGACCGTGTTCCTGCCTTCGACATCATGTTGGGTTTGATTGCTTGTGCCTCTTCGCTGTACTTGTTTGTTATGTACGAAGCACTAGCACAACGTCCAGGCAGCTTAACCACTGAAGACTTTATTACCGCATTGATTGGTTTGCCTCTGCTTTTAGAAGCGGCGCGTCGAGTATTGGGCCCTGCGTTGCCTGTGATAGCGTTGGTGTTTATCGGCTACAGCTTGGCAGGCCCATACATGCCCGGTTTATTGTCCCACCGTGGCGTGCAGTTGGATGCGCTAGCTAACCACCAGTGGATCACTACAGAAGGTGTGTTTGGTATTGCACTTGGCGTATCGACCAGCTTTGTATTCTTGTTTGTTCTGTTCGGTGCGTTGTTGGAACGCGCTGGAGCAGGGCACTACTTCATTCAATTGGCATTTAGCATGTTGGGGCACTTGCGTGGTGGCCCTGCAAAAGCGGCCGTCGTTGCCTCTGGTTTAACGGGTTTGATTTCGGGTTCGTCTATCGCCAATGTAGTGACCACGGGTACGTTCACTATTCCTATGATGCGTAAAGTGGGTTTCTCTCCGGAGAAAGCCGGTGCAGTGGAAGTGGCGTCATCGGTGAATGGGCAAATTATGCCACCTGTTATGGGCGCTGCGGCGTTTTTGATGGTGGAATATGTCGGCATTCCTTATGTTGAGATCATCAAGCACGCCTTCTTACCTGCTGCTATTTCTTACATTGCCCTGCTTTATATTGTTCATTTAGAAGCGCTCAAATTGGGCATGCAGCCGATTGATGCCGCACGTTCAAAACCTTGGCTAGCAAGACTCACGGGTTTTGCATTTGGTGCGGCGTTGATTTCTGGTTTGTCGATGTCGGTCTACTACGGCTTAGGATGGTTGAAGCCAGTATTGGGTGACTTTGTTCTACCGGGGATGGCGTTGATTCTTGCAGTGGTGTACTTGGCGCTGCTAAAAGTCGCCGCAAGCAATGAGCCGCTACCTGAAGAAGACCCAGATGCTCCGCTAGAACAGTTACCAAATACGCGCGCAGTCTTGTTGTCTGGCTTGCACTACCTACTGCCTGTGGTGGTGTTGGTGTGGTGTTTGATGATTGAGCGTTTGTCTCCGGGGCTGTCTGCTTTTTGGGGTAGTGTGATTCTGGTGGTGATCGTTTTGACTCAACGTCCTCTGCTGACTTGGATGCGTAAAGACGGCAAACACGATTACGGCAACTTTAAAGACGGTTGCATTGATTTGCGTGAAGGCTTGATTGCTGGTGCGCGAAACATGATCGGCATTGGTATCGCGACCGCCACCGCAGGCGTAATCGTTGGGGCGGTATCGCAAACGGGTGTTGGCTTAGTATTGGCTGATTTGGTTGAGATGTTGTCGATGGGCAACTTGCTACTCATGCTGATGCTTACCGCCGTATTGAGCTTGATTCTAGGCATGGGCTTACCAACTACGGCTAACTACATCGTGGTATCGAGCTTGCTAGCACCTGTTATCGTCACGCTGGGTCAACAACATGGTTTGATCGTACCGTTAATTGCGGTGCACTTGTTTGTGTTTTACTTCGGCATCATGGCGGATGTAACGCCGCCAGTGGGTCTGGCTTCGTTTGCTGCAGCAGCGGTGTCGAAAGGCGATCCAATCAAGACGGGCTTAACCGCGTTTTACTACAGTCTAAGAACCGCAGCGTTGCCGTTCCTATTTATCTTCAATACGGATTTGTTGTTGATTGATGTCGATTGGGCGCACGGTATCGCCATCTTTGTTATCTCTACCATTGCGATGTTGATATTCGCAGCGGCGACGCAAGGTTGGTTCCTGACTCGTAACCGTTGGTACGAAGGCGTTTTGCTTTTGCTGGTGGCCTTTACTCTGTTCCGTCCAGGGTTCTGGATCGACATGGTGGTGGACCCGTATCAGTCGAGCAATCCTGCCCAGTTGGCACAAACGCTTGAGCCGCTAGAAGAGGGCGGTGTGCTGAGAATGCGCATCAGCGGTGAAGATGCGGTCGGTAAGATGCGTGAATTCTCGGTGTTGTTGTCGGTTCCTGAAGGGGAAACCGGACAAGATAAGCTGGACGCATTGGGTATCGCTACCTATCAGCAAGGTGAACGAACCCTGATTGATATCGTTAGCTTTGCTAGCCCAGCAGAGGCTGCAGGATTGCAGTTCGACCAACAAATTGTCGATGTACGTGTGCCTGTTGAGCGTTATCGCAAAGAGTGGATGTGGATTCCGGCAATGTTGCTGTTTGGTGTTGTGATTTGGCTACAACGTCGAAGAGTAACTGCCCAGCTTTCTGCAGCACATTGATAATTAAAGATAAATAACCATAAAGCCCTGTTGGAGTTAAGACTAACGGGGCTTTTTTCTGTCTGGAATATTCGCCAATGTGATTGTCTAAGTCGCGGAATGATTAGCGTCTTCTATACTTTATGCACGATTAGAGTGTGAATATCTTTGCGCATCATTTGAACAAATTATCAACGCTCAAAATCGGATCTTAACCTTTCAGATCATCTTGTTGTTCGAAAGCGGAAAAATCCTACACTGATCACATAATTGAACACTTGGACAATATAAATGAGCGACGATATCGCGAAGAAATCCTCTTCGAAATCCAAACTGACCAAAATCCTTTTCCTTCTCGTTTGTGCTATCGGCTTCGGTGCGATGTACTGGTCTTGGCAATATTCTGACAGTCATCCGAGTACGGAAGATGCCTATGTAAGAGCTAAAATCCTGTCAGTCGCTCCTCAGGTTCAAGGCCAAGTGATCTCAGTAGAAGCCAAAGATTTCCAAGTGGTGAACAAAGGCGATCTGCTATTAAAGATTGATTCTCGTCCTTACCTGCTTGCAGTCAAACAAGCCAAAGCGGCTTACCAATTGGCGGTTCAACAACACGATGTGGCCGACAAGCAAGTGACTGAAGCGGTGGCGGGATTGGATGCGGCGCGTTCTAACCTGACCGAAGCGCAGTTGGAGTACAAACGTACTAACTCATTAGTGAAACGCAAATTAGCGTCTGATCAAGATTTGGATACTGCGAAAAACAAACTCGCTAACGCTCAAGCAAGCTTAGAACAAGCACGTGCAACGGTTGAAAAAGCAATCGCAAACCGCGGTGAAGAAGGCGCAGAAGCTGCGGTTGTTCAACAAGCGGCGGCGCAACTTGCACAGGCTGAGTTGAACCTTAGCTACACCGACATCACTTCTCCTGTCGATGGTATCGCGGGTGAAATCAACACACATACTGGTTCTGTTGTCGGCATTGGCCAAACTCTGTTCCCTGTGATTGTGAAAGACAGCTACTGGGTACGCGCAAACTTTAAAGAAACTGACCTAACACACATCAAAGCAGGCATGCACGCTGAAGTCGTGATCGACATGTATCCAGATGTGGTTTGGGATGCGAAAGTGGAAGAGTTGTCGCCAGCAAGTGGTACCTCTTTCTCTTTGATGCCACCAGAAAACGCAACCGGTAACTGGGTGAAAATCAAACAACGTTTCCCTGTGCGTCTGACGCTTGAAGTGCCTGAAGGTGCGCCACAATTACGTGTGGGTGCAAGTTCTGAAGTGACTGTTGATCTGAAAAGTAACGCGCAATGAGTAACGAGATTACGGCCGACAAACGGGGAATAGCCACCGTCGCCGTGATGCTTTCGGCCATCATGGTGCTGATAGACATGACCGTTGCTAACGTGTCGCTTTCACACATGATGGGCGCGTTGGGCGCAACGGCAGACCAAATCACTTGGGTGCTAACTGGCTACAGTATGGCTGAGGCGATCTTCATTCCGATGACCAGTTTCTGGGTATCGCGATTTGGTGAGCGCAAAGTCATGTTGGTGGCCGTCATCGGCTTTGTGATTGCCAGTGCTTTCTGTGGGCAAGCGGGCTCACTCGAAGAGATGGTGGTGTTCCGTATTATCCAAGGTGCGTTTGGTGCTTCGGTTATTCCACTGGCGCAATCTACATTGGTTCAGATTTACCCTTCCGAGCAAAAAGGCAAGGCGATGGCGATCTTCTCCATCGGTATCTTGCTTGGTCCGATTTTAGGCCCAGTGGTGGGCGGTGTGATTACTGACAACATCAACTGGCGTTGGATCTTCTACGTCAACTTGCCATTTGGCTTGGTGTGTACTGCGCTGATTTATCGCTACATCCACATCAGTAACAAATCCAAACCGAACTTCGACTGGTGGATCATTGGTTATATGGCCCTTGGGGTCGGTGCGTTGCAGTTCGTGCTCGACAAAGGTAACGACGAAGACTGGTTCAACTCTCGCATTATCCAAACCGCAGTGCTGCTGGCGATCATGGGCTTAATCATGTGGATCTACCGCAGTTGGAAGACCAAGAGCCCCATCGCGCCTCTGTGGCTCCTCAAGGATAAAAACCTCATGGTCTCGTCCTTAATGATGGCGGTAGTGTCGATGGCCATGTTCGGCTTGACCACTCAACAACCGATGTTGCTTGAAAGCTTATTGAACTACCCAGTATCCACCACGGGTATGTTAATGGCACCACGGGGGCTGGCGTCCGCCTGTATGCTGATATTGGTGATTGTGATTAACCCACAATTCGATCCAAGGTTGAAGATTGTCTTTGGCCTAACCTGTATCGGTATTGGTAGTTACCTCATGACCTTGTACTCAATGGAAATCGATACCTTCTGGATCGTGATGCCAAGTATGATTCAAGGTATGGGCTTAGGTTTGACCTTCTCGACCTTATCGACACTGGCGTACATGACATTGCCAAAAGAGCAGTCAGTGGCAGGGGCGAGTATTTTTAACCTGTTCCGCACCATTGGTAGTTCGTTTGGTATCTCGATCGCGACTACATACCAATATCGTGACAGCCAACAGCAATGGCACGCTTTGGGAGAAGGCTTTAACCCTTATAACCCAGTGTTGCATGACTGGGCTGCGAAACAGGGGTTGTCGATTACTGATCCTGCGGCATTGGAGCAATACCAGAACATGCTCCATCAGCAATCGCAAATGGTGGCCTTTGTGCACACCTTCCAGTTGGTCGGGGTGATGTTCGTTATCATGATGCCGATGCTGATATTTATCCGCTCAAGGTAAACCTCTAAAGCCAAACAAAAGCGCCCTTAACTCAGTCAGTTAAGGGCGCTTTTTTATGTCTGACGTTTCTATCGGTTTTCGAGCAATTAACCGAAGGTCACTTCACTGAAATGCGGATTGTCTTTGAGCGCTCTCATCGCAATCAATTGCTCGGTTGGGAACGAAATGTGCTCGCCATCGATATCCAAAAATAAGCACTCTTGTCGTTCAATATCGTAGCCTGTATCAAATGCGCTGCCTTGATGTTTCTCACCGTTTTTGAGAGTGATCTCCATGGGCAGATTAAACATACAGGCGATTTCAATAAAATCGTATTGGCTGCAGGTCACCATAACTTTTCTCCTTCTCTCTTCCTTATCAAGACCGATAAAGGACAGAAATACTTCTCTGAAACCTAATCTTCATCTTACGCCCTATTTTGGTCATGAAAAAGACATACAAGCAGGCTTAACTAAAACCATAGTTTAGTGAACAAGACGTAGATAGGACATGTCTGAAACGACACTTAAAAACACGTACTTGGCTCGTGAGCGCGCAACGCAATCACTGATTACTCCTCACACTTACTACGCGCAGTTGGCGCATCGCATTAACCACTCACCTCAATTTGAACATGGACGCGTCAAAGACAAGATGCCAAACGTGCCAAGCCCTCAGTCTTTTTGGCAAGTGTGCTGGGCCTACATGGGCGGACGTTCGCCGCTCAGTCCCGATAACCAGTTGCCTTATTCATCGATAGAGCCGACGCGGTTTGAGCAGCGACAACAAGCGATGCGAGTCACTTGGCTAGGGCATTCCACTTTGATGATTGAGACCGATGGCGTGCGCATTCTGACTGACCCTGTATTCGACTATGCGTCGCCGTTGATTGCTAAGGCATGGTTTGAGCGCAATATCCCCAATACAGCCGTACGTGATAGCTTGCCGATTCCGGATGTTATCGTGATCTCTCATGATCATTACGATCACCTCGAAGCTTCGACCATACGTTACTATTCTGATAAATCCGTAACATTTTACGTGCCACTCGGTGTCGGTAAGCATTTGATTCGTTGGGGCGTTAGACCTGATAACGTGGTGGAATTTGATTGGTGGGAGAGCGTTCATTACGCCAACGTCGAGCTGATTTGCACGCCAGCCAATCACAACTCAGGGCGCACTTATCTGGATAAGAATTCGACCTTATGGGCATCTTGGGTGGTAAAAGGGCAGCAAGAGACCCTCTATTTCAGTGGCGACAGTGCGTACGATAGTCACTTTGCACAAATTGCTCAGCGCTGCGGTCCGATTGATATCGCCTGTTTGGAAGTCGCGGCAGATGTGAAAGGCAACCAAGGATATCCGGTTGAGAACTGGGGACATATGCAAGCGCATCACACCGTACGCGCATTCAAAGATCTGCAAGCGAAGAAGTTGCTACCTGTGCACTGGGCAACGTATGAGTTGTTTACGCACAAATGGGATGAGCCCATTGAGGACTTGATTGAACATTGCCAAGCTGATCACATTGAGCTGATAACCCCGATGGCGGGAGAGAGTTTTTACGTGGCAAAAGAATATAAAAATAAGCCTTGGTGGCAAGCCAATAAATTATGTGAGCAAGCTAGAAAAATACGGGTATAATATGACGGCGCTTCAATAATACCTCGGTTAATTTAACCAACTTTCTTGCTCCTTATAACAAGATTTTTACTGGTCATCGATTCAATAAATTACCAGTGAGTCACTATTTTTCTGTGATCCCTCACGATAATAAATCTCTGGGTACAACTTTTTGATACTTCTCACCTAATAAAATAACCTTCTGAGAGAAAACTTTTACTAAAAATCTTTGTGAACTTAATTTTACGCATCAAAACAATTATACTCGTCGCCATACTGATAAGGCTTAAAATGGCTGGTCAAAGTGTGAACGCAATGAGTAAAACTTGATCAGTTAACAACAAGTAAAAGTCTCATCATTGAAACCGATTTAATTGATAAAGAGTGCTGGGAATAATTGGAGCCAGTATCACAAGAGTAGGATTCTCTTGAATATATCATCAGGGATGCTGAAGAAATTAAAACAGGCATTGTTAGATGAATAATTCTGCAACGTATTTACTTGCTGCTTTACGAGAAAAAATTAAAGAGAAAGGGATTTGTTATTCCGATCTCTCTGCTGGAATGGGGATTCCTCTATCAACCATTAAGAGACAGTTACACAATACGTCTTTAGGGTTGGACAAAATACTCTCGTATGCCACTCATTTAGATACTGATTTAGTCGAATTGTCCATGCGTGGTAAACAGCTGCAACAAGAAAACGAGCAATTTATCACCGACATTAACAGTGAAATATTTCACCAGTATCCGTACCTGTTTGATTTCTTGTATTTATTGCGTCGGAAGGAATGGTCTCCACAAGATATTGCGAGCAAATACCAATTGACCCATACCTCGATCACCCTTTATTTCCGGGCATTGGAAATGATGGATTACATCGAGCTAAAAGGTGATGACCAATACCGCTTTAAAGACCAAGGTCGTTTTATTTTCGAAGAAGGCTCCAAGCTCGATACTTTGTTTGCTAAGCGTTTTCGAGATGAAGTGTTTAGCCATGATGTGCGACCACCGATTTGCATGGGACGCATTGCTATCACTGAAGAGCAGGAAGAGAAACTGGCGAATGAGGTGTACAACAAACTGATAGAGTTTGATGTGCAAAACAAGAGCGGAGAAGGCAGTAAGCGACTGAGAAACGTCTTGATGACCTACACGCCGGGCAATCAGATATTCCTTTCGGATACGATTCCGAATATTGACGGTGAATTATTAAAAGCCATCTCGATGGCGAATGAAAAATAGTGACTATTTAATCACAAAATAAAAAATTTATATTAAGTGGGTGTATTTGATAATGAATGCATCAAAGACCCACTATTATCCAAAATTAATGACCTGTTATTTAAATAGGTTAAACGAAGAAGAGACAAATTAACCGATCTCTTCTCAAATCCAAAAGTGAAATAAATAAGGCTGAATCTTCATCATCGAAACTCGGCAGGGCACGTCTCGACCTTTTTTCGCCTGATCAGGACCAAAAGCCAATAAATGAGGGATATAACATGCACTTTAAGACTTCTTTATGTGCGATTGCTGTCGGGGTTGCTCTAACACTTAGCGGATGCAACAGTAGTGATAATGACTCTAATGTGGAAGCGCCACTGAAAGCGGCTGAATTCCACAACACCATTGACCGTGCAGGTGTGCCAGTGGCACTGCGTGATCTTCATGGTGGTCACCTTCGCTACATTCCTATGTTCGATAACGGTTCTTGGCATGGTCACACGCTAGACACTCAAGGTGGCGAAATCACCCTAGGCGGTACGGCGTTGCTAACGGAAGAATACGTGTCATTCATGGCTGCACGTTTCGACCGTCTAACACTGATGGTTGACGGTGAAGCGATGCCGCTTGAGCTAACAGACGCTTACTCGCAACCAGGCGCACTGATTCAAGAGTACACAGGCGATAACGGCATCACTGCCGAACTTGAAATGCGCTTTGTTACCGACCGTACGTCTCTTGTTAAAACCACCATCAAGAACCCGAACAAGCTGGCTCTTCAAGGCGAATGGGACGGCGAGTTGATGCAAGATTACCGTGCTGACGATGGTGAGCTATACAAAAACAACGACAGCACAGTGCGCAGTGTTGAAGATGCATACCCTACTTACTCACGTGAAATCACGGCGACAGAAAACGGCGTAGAAGTGTCTTTTGGCGCGGTTCGCGACTCTTGGTCTCTGCTGACTTCAGGCGACTCTAAGTTTGAAGTAACGCGCTCTATCAAGCCAGAAACGTCTACCATCGATGATGATAAGAAAGGCTTTGTCCAAACGGCAGAGCTAGGTAATGGCGAAGAAATCACGCTATACACGGCTTACACGCACGTGCAAAACACCGAAGAGCAAGCGTCTGAGTTTGCGAAGTTAGACGACGTGATGGCCGATCCAAAAGGCTACATGCACGATTCAGCGATGCGTTGGGAAGAATACCTAGAAAATGGTCTAACTAACGATGCGGCTTCAAAAGAGCATGAATTCGTTGCAGTAAAAGCGATGGAAACACTGAGCGCAAACTGGCGTGGTGCTGCAGGTGCCATTGACCACGACACAGTAACACCATCGGTAACTGCACCTTACTTCTCTGGCAACATGACTTGGCCGTGGGATACATGGAAACAAGCGTACGCAATGGCTCACTTCAACCCAGATGTGGCGATGGAAAACATTCGTACTGTATTCCAATACCAAGTGCAGTCTGACGATCCTGTTCGCCCTTGGGACGAAGGTTACTTGCTTGACGTGGTGACTTACAACTTGCCGGCAGAACGTTGGGAAGGTATGTCTGCGGAATACAAAAAAGTGTTCCCACTGGCTACAGACGGTTTGAACTGGAACGAACGTAACACCAAACCATCTCTAGCTGCATGGGCAGTATGGGAAGTGTACACCGCACTGAAAGACGAGCATAACCGTCCGGAAGAAGCGAAGCAGTGGCTAGAAGAGATGTATCCGAAGCTGGTGGCATTCCACGATTGGTGGCTACGTGCTCGTGATACAAACAAAAACGGTATCCCTGAATACGGTGCAGCAAAAGACCCAATTCATACTGTGTTCGCAGACGATTTGAACCCGAACAAAGATGGCGAATTGCCTTGGGGTGACGATGCAACATTGGATGACATGAAGTTCCAATACAAAGACGAAGCGAATGGCGACAAGTGGATCAAAGAGACTGGCGTCGAGAAATACAACCAGTTGCTAACGTCCGGTGATTACACCGCGATGAGTATCCCAGCGAAAGTAGCTGCGGGTTGGGAATCTGGTCGTGACAACGCGGGTGTATTTGGCTTTATCGACACTATCGACAACCTACAAGGTATGTCTGAACTGCCGACACAAGACGAAGCTAAAGTGATCGACCAGATGGGTCGTTACGCACACGACACCAACGGATTCGACAACACCTACGACATGGTTATGGGTGAAGACGGCTCGGTGGTGACTTACCGTGATGATTCGCCAGAGAACATGGACAAACTGGCTCTAGCGAAGAAAGACTGGGAAGTGAAGTTCAACGAGAACACCAACGACGCGAACAAGTTGTCTGGCTACTCGCTGATGCAAGAATCGGTAGACCAAGCGTCTTACTGGTACTCAGATAACCTGTTCCTATCGCAAATTGCAGAAGTACTGGGCAAAGCAGATAAAGCGGCTGAGTTTAAAGAGAAAGCGGAAGACACCAAAGAGTACATCAACCGCTGTATGTTCGATGAATCAACCGGTTTCTACTACGACATCGAAGTGGTACCTGGTGGCTTAAGCAACCAATGTGCAGGTCCAATGTTGGTGAAACGCGGCATGGGTCCAGAAGGTTGGTCTCCACTATTCAACAACGCGGCAACGCAAGAGCACGCGGATAAAGTAGTGAAGAACATGCTTGATACCAGCAAGTTTAACTCACCAATGATCCCACTTGGCACCGCATCAATGGATAACCCAGCTTACGGCCCAGACATTTACTGGCGTGGTCGTGTGTGGCTCGATCAGTTCTACTTCGGCGTACGTGGTATGGACAACTACGGTTACGGTGTGGAAGCGCGTCAGATGGTGGATAAGCTATTCAAGAACGCACAAGGCTTAACAGAAACAACGCCAATTCAGGAAAACTACAACCCTGAAACGGGTGCAGTGCAGGGCGCAAACAACTTCTCTTGGAGTGCTGCGCACCTATACATGTTGTACAACGGCTTTGTGGGCAAGTAAGGCTCATTCGTCACTAACAACGAGAAGATTTGGGCGTTGCAGATGACCCCCCTAGCATCTGCAACCGCTTCATCCTCTTCAAATTAGGCTCAATAAGATCAAACCGGATGGTGATCTCCGTCCGGTTTTTATAGGGTTAAAACTCTACTTTTCGGCACTTTTATAAAACTTGTAGGCGAGAAAAATTGCGCTACTAAGGCACTTTCCTTTAAAAACCAATAGTTAACCTACCCGCATTTCGTTCTGTCTATTTTCGACACATAACATTTATAAAATGATCGTTTAACTGTTTTGTAACAAAATATATGCTTCATAAATCAATGAGGTCGTTAAATATTCATACGAAAGCATTAAGAGTTGTCCTAACCTCGCCGCTGGCCAGCCGCTCCGAGCCGAAATCATTCCCAAACTCTACTCTTCCGCTTGAATCTACCTCATTCTAAGGAGCGTATTGATAAATACCTCACTTTCTTAGTAGTCAGCATGACGTGTTGCGATGCAGCACCATCAAGGAAGGTGACATGAATTGTTTACAGACCAGCCTTTATAGCTTGCTAGAAGACAATAACTTTGTGCCGTCTAAAGAGTACAAAGCCTCTATTGCAAGCTATCTACATTCCGATTCCTCACTTACACCTCAAGCTATGGGTAAGCTCACCGGAGAAATATTCCAGAGCAAACAAACCATGGCGTATTACTTGCTGCATAATGCCATTAACGAAGAAGAGGGCGCAGAGCGACTCAAAATGATCGCCAATCGTTATGCGCAAGGGGAAATGAAGCAGCAAATCATGCATCACTGCCAAAACGACAGAAACCACTCAGCGATGTACGCCAGTTTGATCCCATTGACGGGTTACCAAACCGAGGTTTATCAAGAAGAAAAGTCGAGTGATTTCAGCAATGTGAGCAACTTTTACGACGACATTAAAATCCACCTTTTCCGAGCTCACTCCGTCGAACTTCGTTCTTGGTGTCTATTGGTTTCTCAACTGAGTTTTATCGACCAATCGGATATTCCGTATCTGAAAGAGATGCGACCGACCATTCAGCAGATTTTAGATGATGAGGTGAGGCAGGTTTCCTACACGGCGCAACACGTCAGCCAGTGGTTGGAAGAAGATCCGTCACTGTGCCAAGCCTTCACGCAATGTATGAGCCACACCTACCGAGAAACATGGGACTACCTTGCCTCTATGGCGGAATTCATGCGAGACAGTGCGCCTTACTTTATGGTTTAAGCACATAGCGTTTGAAATTGAAGGCTCTATGAGGGGCTCAACGTTGTTTGTATTGCGTTGGGCAATAGCCTCTGTTCACGTCTGGTGAGCGCAGTTTTAAGTGCTTGGTGTTGCGTCCAGATACACGTTGTCGCCAAAGCTTGAAACTGCGGGGTTTGAGGTGGCGACGCATCAGGCTGATAACGCCATTTTCGTTCAGACCGAACTGATGCTCAATCGCTTCAAATGGGGTTCGGTCTTCCCATGCCATTTCTATGATTCTGGATAGTGCGTCGTCGCTGAGTGTCATGGTGTGTTCCTAATCAGAGTTGCCTATTTAAGCTTAGGAACACACATACGTAATCTACGGCGGAACGGTTTAATTGGAAGTCGTTTTTAGCCGATAAGGCGAGGAAATAAAGTTAAGAATAGCAACGAGTTATTTCTGTGGTTTAAGCTCGACTACATTGCCTTCTGGATCTTCTAAATACACAGAGCGACCAAAGCCCTGAGCACCATATCGTTCGGCAAATTCTTCAACGTGGACGTTATGTTGATGGAGATATTCAAGCAACTCAGACTCTTCAAAAGGCGCAATTTGCAGGCAGAAATGGTCGAGGTTGCGGCCATCTTGGCTTGGCGATTTACCGCCTAACTTGCCGAGTTCACTTTCAACCGTCACCAAATCAATGATGGCTGTGCCAGCACGTAACTGCGTCAGTCCTAAGTCAGGCAACTCCCGCTCGATAGGACACCCCAATAGATCTCGATAGAAACGGAGCATCGCATCGAGATTATCCGTTCTCAATACCACGTGGTCGAGGGCTTTGATTTCAATGGGGTTACGCTGGTTTGCCATGACGTGTTCCTTTTTCGAGCATTGAGAAAAGTATACGCACTAAACCAGCAAGCTGATCGCCAGAGCCAGCATAACTACGCGCGTTTATTTTGCTAAGAGCGTCGTAATTGTGAGAGCCAGCCTCAAATCCTACCGTCCTCTCACATTAAATCAGAATTCCCCATTACAATATGCCCATCCATATGAAAAAGGAAAAAACGATGAAAGCAGTTTGGTTGGCCGCAGGTGCATTGGCACTGAGCGGATGTTCGGCAATGAACTCAGCAAATGATGTATCTCGCCCATCAGCAGAGATGTTCCCAGAGATGGAGAACATGACGAAGCACGTTTTCTATGTAGACCCAGTAAGCAACGAAGCAGATAAGCGCGTTGAGCTTGTGGTAGGCAAAATGATGGAAACAGACTGTAACCGTGTTTCTCTAGGCGGCAGTGTGAGCGAGCATTCGCTAGAAGGCTGGGGCTACACTTACTACCAAGTAGACGCTTCTCCAGCAGGCGGCATCTCTACGCTTATGGCTTGTCCTGAAGACATGGAAAAGGTAGAGACTTTCGTTCAAATGCCAACACGCGACCTTTACCGTTACAACAGCAAGCTACCTGTTGTGGTTTACGCACCAGCGGATTTGGACGTGAACATTCGCGTTTGGGCGCCTGAAGAATGATTTCTCTTCCGGCTAAAATCACTTTGACACTAGGTAGTTTGCTTGTACTTGGAGGCTGTACTTCCAATGTGCCGGAGTACCAATATCAGTGTGATGACGGCCATCAGTTTGCTGCCCGTTTTGAGCAGGAAAAAGCGCGGATTACCGTTGATGGCGGAAGAGAGCTTGAGCTCAAACAGGTCCGCTCGGCTTCTGGTGTAAGGTATCTATCTGATGACCAAATGTTAGTGCTCCACACCAAAGGTGACGAAGCGATTTTGATCGTCAATGAAATATCGCAGAGTACATGTCGCATTACGAAGTAATCCGATCGCTCAAAGGCTTGGTTGATACCGAGCCTTTTTTATACTCAAAAGCTAAACGAATTGTATTCGGTGAGAGATTCTAGTGAATATTGAGGACTTGTGTCTCTACAAAGAGCTTCACCAGTTCTATTTTGTACCTGTTTTCCGCTCTATGTTTACAGGCAAGTCAAGCAGACTTATCGTAAGCTGAAGTGAGATATTGGCCTATTTTATAAAATTTTAATGTTCAATATGTTACTAGTAACAAAGTAGTAATAACTATTTGGGTTTTCTATCACTTAAAGTTGATGTAATTGGCTGCGTTTATCACTTTTTTCTCTCTTTTTTGAAAATTCTCCTATTCCCATAAATGTTTACTCCTTCATTTTTCCCATAATTTCTTTCTTTATTGCTTCTTTTGTTTTTTAAAGTTGATGATATTTAATGATTTTATCTTTTTTGGTGAAGATTTTTTCAATGGCATATCTCTTACAGAATTAAACGAGTTAAGCCAATAGTGATAAGTTCGCAATTGATATACATTCTCGTTTGGGAACATTCCCGCAATAAATATAAAAATGGAGAAAACTATAATGAAAAACGTTCTTGGCTTCGTGACCCTTCTTGCTGCTTCTCTGGTTCACGCTGAAGATGCGATTACTTTTCCGACTCAACCCGCTGCAGAGGTAAACGATCCAATCGTCTTTCCTACTGTTCAGCATCCCATTGTGTTGGTTGGTGGTTACGAAGTAGAAAATGGTGTTTTACGCTCTCGCACTTATGACTGTGGCATTAACATCAGTGATTTAAACTTATCAGCACAACTGGTGTGGGAGGGGGCGACACCAAAAGTGATGATTGTAGGTGATGATCTGATTATGTGCCGCTCACTGGCAAATAGCCCGTTTGAACTGGACATCAGTGGCGTGCTTGAGCAACTTCCGAATCACGACCTATATCGTGTAGAAATCGCGAATCATGTGAACTTTCACCGATAGTTCGAGGTGAGAAGATGATTTGCCATTCTATTAGTGAAGGGGAGGTTGAGGCTTGCGCTAGCGCAGGCCGCTCTCGCCCGAAAGTCGCGATTTTTGGCGCGGGAATTTCAGGCTTAGCCGTCGCGCATAATTGTATAAAGCAAGGTTTTGATGTTGCCGTTTACGACAAGGAGCTCTACACCGGAGGCAAGTGCATTGGTACGGTAGATGATGGCGGCGTGGTGCATGAGCTCACACATCGACAGTTCTTCGCTAAAAACTACAACCTGATTAACTTTCTTAAAGAAATCCCCTCAGAGTCAGGGAGTTGTTTAGATTCACTCTATCCTCAAAATGTTGTTCAATTCTCTTGGGCTCAAAGTAATAAGACGATCCCGTTTCAGCGTAGCTATTTCACTCGCCTAGAAAAGTTGTGGGATGATGCGAAATCAGCTTATTCGATGCTCTATTCTCAAGTGCCCGTGAAGGACACGCTTTGGTTTAAGCAACGGCTACAAGCTCCTTACTCGACAGAAGATTTGCTCGGCGTTTCTGTTCGTGATTTCTTCTCCTACGATACCCGTCCCAAGCTTGCTATCTTCTTGAGATCTGTATTGCTCGGATGGATCGGTGCAACCGATGATACGCCCGCACTGGCTATTTTGGATTTACTCAACAATAAAGAAGGAGAGTTACATCCATTTGCTCCAGACGCCTACAGCTTGGGAATGGACAAACCAATTAGCGATGCGCTGATTAACCCGCTGACTCACCATCTACAAAAACAGGGCGTTCAATTTCATTTAGGCTACAAAGCACAAGCCATATACCCCAATAAGGCCCGAACACGAATTGAAGGCGTTCGACTTCATACCGATAGTACCGTTTTGGCCGATTATTATGTGTTTGCACTACCGGCTCACGTGACACAATCTCTACTCGCTGAGACAAGCCCTGCTCTGAGTTATGACTATGTGTTGAGTCACGGATTCCAGTTCTACTTTTCACGGGTACCTGCGGTATTGAAGAGTAGGACGGTTGGTTTGGTCCTCGATTCTCCTTGGGGGTTGAGTTATCACGTGACCACGCGAAATACGCCCCGAGGCGAGATGACCTGTTTGTCGGTGACGGCAACCGACCTTGATAATGCGCTTGGCCTTCTTTATCAAAAACCGATGCTGTCTTGTACAGAGCAGCAAGTTAAAGATGAGCTATTGTTTCAACTTTTCGGACAACTAGATTTACTGGATCACTCGGCCTACAAAGGTTTCAGAGTGGGGCTAGGGGCAAAAATGGTCTCGCCGCAAGAGCGGGATGCTTTGTATGCCGATCACTTTCATGGTGATATCGTTATCAATGAAAGTGGCCAGCCTCGTTGCTGGGTCTTGCAACATACATTAACGCAACCAACGGCTCAGAGTACGCTCTCGACTACCGTGAAAAACTTCTCTAACGTCTTCTTAAGCGGCGAGTACTTGTCTGATCCAAGGCAAACTTGGCGAGTCCCTGTTACGCTGGAGCGCTGCATTGAAACCGCCAATCTATGTGCGATGGATGTGGCTGCGCAAGCCCTCTCTGAGAGTGAGGAGAGTCAATGAAGTCACTGGTCTACTCCCCATTATCATGTGGGCTGTTTCTGATACTTTGCTTAGTTTATGGCAGTGGTTTTTATCTGCTTGTGCAAAGCTCTGTGTGGCTGACATTTGTGCTGACACTCATGTTGCCGGTGTTGTTTTGGCCGCTGACGAAGCCAGTAGAAAATGCCAATGAGATAAAGCGTATCCTTTGTCTAGAAACAGGCTTTAATCTGTTATGTTTCCTCGCTGTGAGCCAGTGGGTAAGCGTGGAATACGTCGACAAAGGCTTGGTCGTGTTTTTTGTCTTGCAGTCCGCTGGATTTATCATGGTGCAAATCAAAAAGCAGGCTTACTTATCGGCACTGATATCGATGGTGTTGGCGGCGGCGATTGCATATTGGATACACATTGGTGCGCAAACCACTCTGCTAGGTGAAGGGAGCATTCTGTTGTTTGGCGAGGCGGTGCCTTGGCAATTAAAACTGATTTATGGCTTTTGGTTAATGCAATTGCTGTTGGTGGAGTATCGTTCTGTTTTACCAAAACTGACGCTTGCGATTTGCCATATTGCCTCCTTTGTTATTGCAATTGGCGCGGAGGATTTCTTCCATGCCCGCATCGTGACAGCCAGTCACCTTTTATTCCTCAGTCTGTGTTTTAACCTCAAGAGTTTGGATTGGGGAGGGGGCGATTTTGTCGTATCTACTCGGTTCAGTCGTTTTATTCAATTAAAGATGGTCAGAGAGCCCTTGTCTGAGTTCTTGCTCGGTATTGTTGTGATGACGTATCTCGGGATCTTTTTGATATAGCGATCTTAGGGTTGTGTTTCTTACTCGCAACCCCCTCCAACTCCCCCTTGTATTGACATTGTTTGCTCAGCATTTGCATTTAGTGTCCAAGGGGGAGCTGTAGGGGGCTACTTTTGGACTAATAAGAATCGAGAAAATATGTTGCCTCGCCCTAACCAGAGATTCCCGACTCGCTCCTTCGTCGCTCTCGAGAATGACAGTCTTTAGCACTGCACCTTAACGTCGTCATTCCGAGGAGCCTAGGCGACATCAGGAATCTCTCTTTAACAAGCTTGGACAGTTCCTCCCCTTTACTCTCGATGTATTTTGATCGCCGAAGCTGAGACCAAGGGGAGGTTAGGTGGGGTTGATGTTATAGAGTGCTTACTTAAATAGCATCGGCGAAACTTGGTAAGTTATTTGCGCTCTCTGCTTCTTCTGAAACACCGTACTCCTTCATTTGTTCCTGTTTCTTCATTGCCTGAGTTTCATAATACTCTTGAGCAACGGCAGTCTTTACGAACTCTATCTCATGGTTTGAGAAGGATTGCGCAGCTTCCTGTATTTCGTTTAGTGTGACATTGAAGAACTCTTTTCGTCTGTTAATCATGTTTAATCGGCGAGAATCGAAGACTTCATGTAGCTTCTTCTCTAATGTCGGAGCATCATCAGTATGAATCATTGCGTGTACATCAAACGTGAATGGTACAGAAGCATCCCCGAGTTCTTTGACGCGATCCATTGGTTCAAGTCGACGTGTCATACCTATTTTATATATGTCTTCGCCAAAAGAGCCGATATTTGAAATAACGTAAACATGCCCCTGTTTTGTCTGCTCTGCCATTGATTGAGCTCGTTGATGCTTGAGCTCTGCTTCCTTCAGGTTGGCTTGTAGTTTTGCTATCTGTTGTTCAAGCTCTAGCTTTAGCTCGTCACTGGCTTGCTCTAGTTCTTTTCTTGCGGTATCGAGAGCTTTTTGGAAGCGCTTTTCTTCCTTTATGGCTTCTGCTTCAGCTTTTTTAATTTCGGCTTCAACCTTAGCCTCTTCTCGCATTTGTGCCTTTATCTCTGCTTGTTCAACTTTCTCTTGTTGTTTTTTCTCGCGATATTCATAGGTCAGTTGAAGTTCTTTGAGCTT
Source organism: Vibrio sp. CUB2 (assembly GCF_001557945.1). NCBI lineage: Bacteria > Pseudomonadati > Pseudomonadota > Gammaproteobacteria > Vibrionales > Vibrionaceae > Vibrio > Vibrio sp. CUB2. The sequence continues at coordinate 24,719 of NZ_LNRB01000024.1, forward strand.
TTCTTTTAAGTACTTGTCCGTGATGGAAATGGCATTCGGCTCATTAAGTTGGTTGATTGCAGTAAAAGCCTTTCTAATACGCTCTTGCATTTTGACGACGTTTTTCCATGTACAGTTAGCAATTGCTGCTTCACATTCGTTGTTAAAGGCTCTAGCAGTAAGTCGAATGCTCTTGTCCGTCATCTTCTTGCCTTCAGAACGTGAACCGTCGACGGTCCATTCTCGATAGCAAAAAATAGCACCGCTAGATGATTTTTCTCTCATCAAAGCTTTTTGTCGGTCTTTGCACTTTTTGATTTCTTCTTTGAATTTCTCTGAGGCATCGAAGTCAAATTTTGGTTCATAGAAGCCAAGTTCTATTAGTTCAATATCGTCTCTAAAAATAGCAATCTGCCTGCTCAAAGCATCATAGGTTAGCTTTTTGCTTTTGTAGTCAGTACGTAACTCATTTATTTTTAATTCAGTTAATCGCTGCTCCTCAACGGTTTGATTCTTTTTAGACTCTAAGTTTTCAAGAGTCTTTCTCGCTCGAGCCTCGATTTCCTCTTTAGCAATTTCCAGAGCATTTTTTATATTGTGACATTCAGCCTCAGTATCAAAAATTTTCGAGAATCTTATCTTGTACTCATCAAGACGCTCGGTTGCCTCGGTGATCTGGATTGTGTTGTTTTCAATGGTTTTCTTTTGTTCGGAAGTTGTTTGGCGATAGTTATCAATTATAGAGTTAGCTTGAGAAAGCTCGGATTGAGTGAGTCTAAGTTGATTTTTGGCGTTGCTGCCTCTCTTTATCAAAAGGAGTATTACAATGAATAGAGCTGCAATTGAGCCAATTAAGAAATGTGGCAAGTATAAGAATTCCACGATTAAGCCTCTGTTTATATTTAATAGCTAAAAACAATAATAATATAACGGGTCACCGTTCTGTATGTCGATTAAGATCATAAGAAATAAGTTTAATAAACAAAAAAGGGTTGGCACTAGGCCAACCCTTTCTGATTCTTTAGCATTCAATTATTCGTAATCAGACGCGTAAGTTTCTTCGTAAGTGTGTGAGTAAAGCTCGAATAGGTTACCAAACGGGTCTTCCATGTAGATCATTTGAGCTTGTTTGCTGTCGTCTTCTGGGTGGTAGCGCATGATGTCCATGCGAGCTTTACCACCAAACTCTTCAATGCGTTTGATCGTTTGTGGGAACTGCTCTTTTGCTACTTGTAGACAGAAGTGGAAGATGCCTAGGCGAGAGAAGTCGACTTCGTGACGTTCTTGACGCTCTTTCATTTCAAACAACTCAACACCGATACCGTCAGACGTCACTAGGTGAGCGATGTTGAAGCCTTTGAAGCCTTCACCGAATACAGCGATACACATACGACCGATTGCTGATTCGCGCTCTTCGATAACTTTTGTGTTGTTCATTACGATGCGAAGACCAAGCGCTTTAGTGTAGAACTCTACTGCTTTGTCCATATCGCCAACCATGATGCCTACGTGATTCATTTTCATAATTCTGCTCCAAAAAATTGCGATGTTTAATTCGTGTTTCGTTTCGATGGAGGAGAGTATATGGAGAAATTTTGATTACATGAAATTATCAATAATTTTTAAGATAATAATTTTTTGTTATCAAATAATGGAGAGAAGGGTAAACAAGCGTATCCTGCATGCTTATTAAATGGTTATCTTATAAATTTCTTTGTGTTTTGGGTTGTTTTATATCGATCGCGAATGGTTTGGTGAGGTAAACTTCTGGCCGAAGTTGCTGCTAGTTATCTGTTTTTATTGATATTAACTAGTTGTGTTTGAACGTTGGTAGTTAGGGTTTTAGGCGAGCCTTCAATCTGAGCTCACATAAAAGGAATAATAATTTGTACATTTGGAAAACATCAAAGCTGTCTGAGGAACTAAAAGACAACAAAGTGCCAGACAGTGATTGGATAAAATACGCTTTAATATTCTTAATCTTTTATACGGTGACACCTTACTTGATGTTCTTGGCGCCGTATGTAAGCAATGAAGTTATGATAACCGAGGCGATTGGTATCTTAGTTGTGTCAATTTTGGGTGTAATAGTCACGTATAGAACGAATAATAGAGATGGTAAAACCTACATTCTTCGCTCTATCGCTTTATCTATCCCTTTGTCGTTTAGATTTGTCGCTTTATCTGTGCTTGTTGGGATGGCTATCGTCTCTTTCGACTTTGGCGCTCAACATTATTTTATCGTTGAATTACTTTCGACATTCTCTGTTATCGCTTTGCAAGCACTCTATTTTTGGCGTTTGAATGTTCATTTAAAGTACATCAACTCTTAGCTTTGTACTTTCTACTTTGGTTACAGGCTTTGTGATTAGGCATAGGACTGACTGACGATGAGCTCTCTTAACCATTTATGGCTTGGGTCATTGTCGAGTTGTTTGTTCCAAAGTAGAAAGAACCCGCCTGGTTCCATCTCGATTGGGAGCGGCTTAATCACAATATCCGATTTGCCTTCGAACTCGCGGATGCTTTTGTAAGGATAGGTGAGTAATAAGTCGCTCTTCTCACACAGTTTCACTGCGCTGGAAATATCGGACATGTTGACGGCGTTATCAATGCGCAGTCGTTTCGTATCCAAAACTTCATGTAATAGCCAACTAGATACGCCACCAGTGATGACTTGAATGTGGCGGTATTTCAAGAAGGGATTGAGGTTCCACTTTTCCTCTAACGCAGGGTGTCCTTTTCGCATGATACAAGCAGAGGTGTCACGCATGAGTTCGGCATAATTCAGTGTGTCGGGGATGGTATCGACATGGGTTTTAGAACGGGCATCAAACTCAAAGATACCCACACCAAAATCGATCTCTCTTCTTTGTAGTCGAGTAATGCTGCCGTTACTCCAATCCTCACTTTTTATCGTGATCCTTGGCGCACTGGATAAGGCTTGAGGCAGAAAACGGGGGTAAATCGTGGAGTAGGCGGTTTCAATAAGGTCGATGCTAAAAACACGTGTCGAGCGTTCTGGGTCAAATTCTTCTGGTTCACGAAGCTGATCAATTTGCATCAGGATTTGTTGCAGTTTGCTTTCTAATGCCAGCGCTTTTGGGGTCGGCAATAAACCTTTGGATTCTCGCTCGAATAAAGGGTCATCAAACTCTTGGCGTAACTTAGTAAGCTGTTTACTGACGGCCGATTGAGATAAGAATAGTTTCTCTGCGGTTCTGCTTACGCTGCGTTCTTGCAGTAAAACGTACAGACAAATCAGCAGGTTCATATCATTTTTGATTAAGTGGGATAGATTTATCATGATATTCCTATCATTCAACTTACAAATTGAAGGGTATGAATAGAAACTATATCACTTAATTGAAATGAGTTAAGTCAGAAATACAGGGAAGGTCTTTAATCAAAGAATCAAAAGGTCGAGGTATTGGCTAAGCTCTTTCCTGATCTCTAACTCTGCTTCTGATAAGTATTTAGGTGTGTGTGCATCCACTACGACAATGTTTTGTTCGCGAGCTTGGTGGGTATCGCCGATGGCGTCAAAGACGCTGCTTAGCAAGTTCATCGATTGTGACATCAAGGCTTCGCTCTCTTGCTGTGAGAGTCGTGGTTTAGCATCAAAACCAAGCGCGCAGAGGATGTCGTTAAAGTGCATTGCATAACCTGAGCCTGAGACATCAAATGTGGTGCTCTTGATACCATCGGGGCTTTTCTCCCACAGATACGGGGGATGTTTGAGTGTGCCAAAACCAATCGCGATGACGCGCTTCGGATAGTGCAGCTCTAACCGTCTGTCCCAGATATCCCCCGCTTTTCCTGCCTCAATCACTACTTCAATGTTGCCCTCCAGTGAAGCAAGTTCGCCTTCGACATAGAGATGAGTTTCAGCGCCTTGTGTGTACTCCAATTGCGATTCACTAATCCGTTCGGCACAGATTTGTTTTAGTTCAACCAGCGAGTCACCTATGCTGGATTTATGCAGGTAACGCACCAATCCTGCAATTGCGTGGATGCCCATATCAAAGCCGTAACCACCTCCTCCGCTGGTGGTTAAGTTAAGTAGTTTTCTGGCGTTGAGTAATTCAATTCGGTTTTCAAAACGGAAGCCTTGGATTGCTTCATGAGTGTCGATGGGGTTATCGGCAGCAATCGCAATGATCTTACTGGGCACTCCGTCAGGCAGTGCGATAGGTGAGCCAACAAAAAGCGCTTCAAGCGATGGAGCAACCAAAGCCGTATCGATAAAGTAAAATTGTGCCCCGCGACGTTTAAGCTCAGGGATGACTTGGTTAAAGCCTCTGTCAATTTCAGCCAATGAGAAAGACGGTTTCTCAACCACAAACAGAAGGCCTTGAGTGTGGATAGCATCTCTCACGTGTTCAATGATGGAGAGATGTGTGCCAACTGGCGTGAGAACGAAGGCCGCAGCAACATCAGTATGTGAGTGAGCCTGTAAAAACGCATTAAGATTGGCGTAGCAAGCGGAGTAAGGGAATTGGAACTGAGATACAAAGGACTTGGGATGTTGAACTGCAGGATCGATAGCGACGATATCAAAGCGAGAGCTTAGGGTGTGCAGAAGGCTTTCATACAAACCCACCACAGACGATTTAGCGTTCCCTAGTCCACCAAATACTAATACGACCTTGTTCATAAGCGACTTCACCATCCACATAATTCACCGTGACAGACTAGCAAATTTTATTGGCAGACCAGCTACTTTTTACCAATCAATAGCCCCACATTTTGTTTTCGTAAATGTAACGCTTTGGCCTTGAGATTGCTTAAGTTGCCAAAGGCATAAAAGGGAACGTGCAATACGGTTTTAAAGCCCGCTTCAATGATCATGTCGTGCCAAGTCGTGCGGCTATGAAAGCAGACCCCAACGCCTGCAGTGTTTGCTCCTAGTCGTTGAGTGATCGGTGCAAGTAGCTTGGATGAGGTCGATTGATAAATCAGTGAACTAGGTAGGTTGTTCACTAGAAGCCCTTCATAGAAGTTTTCAAATACGACAACTAAGCCGCCTGAGGTTAAATGTCGGTAGGCACAATGCAGAGCCTCTTGCTGGACTTGCTTGGTGGACTGATAGGTGTCGGTGACAAAATGATGCAAAACCCAGTTGAACTGGATGATATCAAAACTGCTTTCAAGCGCGGCATCTTGGAAAAGGTGACAGACAAGGTGCTTTTTTGGGTTGGGGCGGTTTTTAGAGATGAGTGACGCTTCTGGTTCGATAAGCGTGACTTGAGCGCTAGGATAATGATTCAAAACCTTGTCGGCATACATTCCATTCCCGCCACCTACATCGAGTAGATGAAAAGGCTGTTGTGTAGGGTAGAGCATGTTGAGTTGTTTGGTTAGCACTTCAAACATATCTTTGTCGATGTATTCCGTGTCAAAGGAGGTGGTTTGCTGCGCATCCAGTTGGCGAACTTTATCTTGCATGTCAATTTCTTCAAAGCCAAAAGGTTGAGGTAGCAAGAATCACTCCGCTGTTTTTAGTGATTATGAGTCTCAAAATGAGAAAGTATGCAAGTTCAGATGCTTATGTTTTTGGATCGACAAAAAAGCCCACGCGATGGTGGGCTTCAATTGGAATGAGAGGGTGATTACAAGGCTATAAACAAGCCTGCTAGCGCTGCACTCATCATGTTGGCAAGGGCAGCCGCAATAACGGCACGGAAGCCAAGTTTCGCCACTTCTTGGCGTCGCTCTGGTGCCATTGCGTTAATTGAACCCAGTTGAATCGCGATAGAGCCGATGTTAGCAAAACCACACAGTGCGAAAGTGATGATGATTTGGCTATGTGCTGAAAGGGTTTCTTTCACGTTGACGAAATCAAGGAAGGCCACGAACTCATTCAGAATCGTCTTCTGACCGATCAGCGAACCTGCAGTTAGGATTTCATTCATCGGGATACCAGCAAAAAACGCCAGTGGCGCGAACAGGTAGCCAAAGATCAATTGCAGCGTTACGTCTTCGTAACCAAACCAGTTGCCCACGGTTTCGAAGCCTGCGTTGACCATCGCGATGACGCTGACAAAAGCAATCAGCATGGTGCCCACTGCAACTGCCACTTTTACGCCGTTCATCGCACCAGAAGCTAAGGCATCAACTATGTTGGAATCTTCGCTTTTCTCTAGCTGAATCGCGCCTTGATGCGCCGATACTTCACGTTCTGGCACTAAGATCTTCGCCATCAACAAGCCACCCGGCGCCGCCATAAAGCTCGCTGCGATAAGGTATTTCAGCTCAATACCCAGTGCTGCGTATCCGCCTAGTACGGAACCTGCCACAGACGCCATACCGCCAACCATTACAGCGAACAGCTCAGAGCGAGTCATGTTGGCCAAGAACGGACGAACCACCAAAGAGGCTTCACACATGGATAGGAAGATGTTGCTGGTTGCAGCAAGAGATTCGACTTGAGAAGTACCCAGTAGGCGATGGATAGCACCACCGATGACTTTGATAAGAGCTTGCATCACGCCCAAGTAGTAGAGCATTGAGATGATAGCGGAGAGGAAAATGATAAGAGGGAGTACGCGAATTGCGAAGATGAAATTGCCCGTTGCGAGTTCGCCAAAAACAAACCCGATGCCTTCGTCTGCGAATGAGAGGAGCCCGGATACGCCGTTGCTGATGGAGCCTAACATGGATTGCCCGAGAGGGAAGTAGAGCACTAGTGCCGCAAAACCGGCTTGAAGAGAGAATGCGCCGATTACGGTGCGCCAGTTGATGTCGCGACGACTATCAGAAAGTGCGTAAGCACACGCCAACAAGGCCAATACGCCGGCCAAGCTGAAGATGATTTGCATTATGTTACCTTGCTATGTATCTGTATTTGAGCGAGCCGTGAAAAAGACGCACGCGTGCAGAGGCAACATTGCGGAGAGTGCAAAATGTTGTCTTTACCCGAAGTCGAATTCAAAGCCCGTAAACGCTAACAGTTACGCTGGGCCCTGTTCCTTGGGGCAAGTTTCCATTTTGCAGCCGATTGAAAGCTGGTTCGGTTCCATTTCATCGTGAAAGGAGAACCTATCTAACCGGGCGCGGAGTATACGCACGGTTTTCGGTGCTGACAATGGTTATTGAGGGGATTTTTCGTTGTACGAAAGCAAGGGCGCAATTGTTAATCAGCTAAGGCCTCAATCGCTTGTTGGACGGAAGTAAAATGGATTTTGATGATGCAGCGCTGCGCTTGGGCAAACTCGTGTTTTTGAATAAGTTCTGTCACTTGCTGTACGCTCAATGTTTGTGGCAAAAGGTCCAATTCCACCGTGTTATTAGCACCATTTCTCAATGCAAAGCAATGGCCTTGCGTATCAATCACAATGTCATCCTGACCCCAAATCAATGCTTGGCACTCGGCGTTTAACTGCTCTGATGAAGCTAAGTACACCAGTTCGTCGTCGCCATCGAGTTTGAGCAAACAAGGCCATGTGATCATTGCGTTACCTTAATATTTGGATTGAGTCATTTGAAGTTGAGCTCGAGCTAAACAAGCTACGTAAGGCAAGTACGATACACAAAGCCTTAAGAGAGCAAAAGGCTTTATGCTTGGTGTAATAGTTCGTTTTCAGTTGGCAGGTGTGCTTGCTTAAAAACTGGACCCCGGCTGTTGTAAGAATTCCACTTCTTCTGCGGTGCTATCACGGCCTAAAATCGTATTGCGGTGTGGGTAGCGACCAAAGCGATCGATGATCACTTTATGCTTTAGCTCGAACTCGTAATTAGATTCTCGCCCAAGAGCTTTGAACAGCTTCTCTGCCTCTTCATGAATTCGCTTAGATTCACTGTGCATAAATGGCATGTACAAGAAGCTGCGTTCAACGTCCGTCAATTCTTGGTCTAAGCCTAAACGAATTGCCTCTTGTGACAAGGCAAGCGCGAGGGCATCTTGAGCGAATGCTTTGGGTGTATTGCGGTAAACATTGCGAGAGAATTGGTCGAGCACAATGATCTCTGCGAGTCGACCTTGCGCTGTCTCTCGCCAGTCAAACAATTCAGATTGAGCGGCTTGCTCTAAGGTGGTGAGAAAGCGCGTTTCGATTTGTTTATCGACGTCGGCGTTGCTCACAAACCAGTCTTTTGGTTCCAGTTCTTCAAACCAGAAAGTCAGGATATCTTGGTACATGGTTGCTTCCCTGATAGAAAAAGAGCTAGGAGTATACCCTAGCTCTTGGTTTCGCTTATCGACCGTAAGTCTCCTGGATGTAGCGCTCAAACTGCTCGCACATCTGCTCGTCTGAGACCGTATTGCTCGCAAGCTCTTTGCTGCCATCTACCACCTTGATACTGGCATTTAACGATGCCACAGGAGCACGTTCACGAGTTTGCAACGAGGCAATTTTCTTCTGCTGAACTTCCCATGCTTGTTCTGGCGATAGGTTACACACGTCTGCCAGATACTTAGCGTTAAAGCCCTCACCCGTTAGGCTAACGATAGTCTCGTTGTGCGATAGGTGATTACCCGCATGCCAGTAATGTTTCGCCAGTAGCGGACCAATCTCTGGGTTGTCAGTCAGGTAGCCAAACTTGTCGAGGAAGTAAGCGCGAGTCTGGTAAACCGCCATGTGTGCTAGCAAGTAACCGTGGTAGGCACACGCTGCTTCATCAGACAGAAGGTGTGGAATTGCCATCAATGGGCGTGGGCTGCATTCCAAACCAAGAATTTGCTTTTCACAATCGCGTGCCAGTTTAGTGATGCGCTCTGGCGTCAGTTCTTCATCGCTTAATTGGTAAAGTGCACGTTCAAAATACGGCACAACCAAAATGCTGCGCTCTTCGTATGCTTTGAATGGTTGACGGCTGTTGATCATCGCTTGAATGATCTCATCCGGTACTGGGTTACCTTCTGCGTCCAACGCGTATTGTTTGAGCCAATCGGCATCGGTTAACAGGCTGTCACAGAACATGGATTGTGTTTCTGCGTATGCCATAGAAGTTGGTGCGAACTCTTGAGAGAAACACGGCGCGTTCATCTTAACGTTAGCGAAATGCGCAGCGTGACCACCTTCGTGGAACAAGGTATTGATGCCATCGTAGCCGCTGCCAACTTGGTCTGGTTTAGCGTTACTGGTGAAGTTCACCTGCGCGGCAACCCATTCGCCTTGGTTGTAGAACGATGGGATAGGACCATGGCAGAAACCGTTCGGGTATTTGCCTTTGCGATCAAGCAGGTCTAGCGTCAGCTCTGCGCCTGAGTATTCGATGTTAAGACGACCGAACGATTCCACCCAGCGACGTAGCGACTTCGAGAACGGTACGTACGGGTCAAGGTCACGCATGACATCACCCGCGAACGAGTACACAAAGTTGTAGCCAGTCAGTGCGCCTTGACCTTTCTGCTCAGCAAGGTTTGCCAAGCTGTTTAGGTGGGCATCACGCGTGCGCTGTTCAAAGTCATCTAAGATGCTGAACAGTTGTTCTGAGCTCATCTTTTCTGTCTTCTTCACTGAGTAATCAAAGAAGGTTTCGTAGCCCAAAGAACGTGCGAATTGGTTACGCAGTTTGATCAGCTCAATAAAGCCGTTTTGCAGCAACCATTGCTCAAGGTCGAGCAGCGTTTGGTGCGCGGACTGACGCACTTCTTCGTGATTGTTGGCACGAATGGTCGAAGACAATACTGGCAAAGAGCCCTCGGTTTGTTCACCGTTTTCATTGGTAAACGTCAGAACGTGATTTTGCTTTTTCTCGAACAACTCGGCTTCAAATGCAATCAGAGCATTCTTTTGCGCTTGAGCTTGTTCGCCTTCAATTGCATGCGATTCAAACGTTGCCAACCAGCCTTGCAGACCAATTTGCGTTTGCTGTTTCTCTTGTGGATCAGCGATTGTTTCAGCCGCTTCAAGTTGTGCTTTGATAGCAGAGATTTGCTCGGCGTTGCTTAAGAAATTGGTCCAAGCGGTTTGTGCTTTTGTCGAACCATCGTGGTCGTCGCTGATACCCATGTACGTCTCCCAAAAGAAATCTTCTTTGGTGCGATGGATAGCGAGGTAACGTTGGTTTAGGTCGTTTAGGTATTCCGTTGCAGTCATTTTGATCCTTCAAATGTTTGCTTTATTGAGGTTTTTATCGTCATTGATTATGGCACGCATAAGCAGCAGAAAGGAATGCGAAATCCATTTGTCATGTTTATGGCTTGTAAACAGGAATTTACCGCACTTTTTACATGTGCAGACGTCAGTCACAAAATTTTTCCGTTTTTGATTAGTAATGGCCGTTCTCTATTTATAAAATTCGGTCTTTCGCAGTGGTGCTGAAAGTAAGGAAAACAATAATGAAAACAAGAATCGCAGCTCTAACAATGGGGCTGACTTTGGTGGGATGTTCAGCAACAACACCAACCAATGACCAAGTTTTTAATATCGAGGAAAACTGCGCCGTCATTATGAGTGAAGGAGTGACGCCAGAAGAACGTTGGAGCGCCTACAACAAGCTTATTGAAAGCTATGGCGACCATTATGTATCTGATAAGAACCGTTTGGAATTGGCTCGATGGAACTCATTTCGCCAAAAATTGATTCGCGATGAGAGTCATCAGTTACTCAAAGAATTTATTGAAGTGAGTGACTGGGGCTGCGCAAATGGCAATTACCTTGAAGAGATGTACTTATTTGTGAAGGAAACACAAGCGAGCAAATCAGAGTAAGACCTGCGCCTTACTCGTCTTCATCCGATTCTTGATGCTGATTGATCTCTTTACCACACCCTAAACATTGGTTTGAGAGGTCGGTTGGCATCATGATGATCAAACCACAATGAGGGCATAAATCGCCTTGGTCGTATCGTCGCATTGTTCACCTTCTCATTATATGGTCTTTTGTTCTGTAATTTTAAACCAACACCACAGAAATTACGACATCAACAGCAAACTAAATCAATTTGCATATACTCAATGTGTTAGCGAATACAACGGAAGGTGTCATGTTAACTCCTCATAGATTGATTCTTGGTGCTGCGTTGCTGCCTGTATTTAGCGCGTGGGCTAATGCCGCTGAGCAAACCGCAGACGTGGTGTACATCAACGCTGGTATTTATGTTCACCCAAAAGCAGACGCGGTCGCCGTGCATGATGGACGGATTGCTTTTGTTGGCGATAAAGCTAAGGCACATATGTGGGTTGGTGAAGGCACGGAAGTGGTGGATTTGACTGATACCTACTTGTTGCCGGGTTTTGTCGATAATCACAATCATGTGTTTGAGGCGGCTTCCGAAGCAGGCGGTACGTGCTTATTGCAAGCTGGCACCTTGTTGGATGAGCAAATCCCACAACTGCAAGACTGTAAAGAGTTTGTCCAAGATGGCGAATGGTTGATGGGGTACGGTTTTACGCTTGATGCGACCTTGTCGGAAGAAAACCAGCGCACGCCTTTGGAAGTGATCGATGAAGTCTTTCCTGAGACGCCAGTGGTGTTAATGGAGCAAACCTCTCACTCGATGTGGGTTAACTCGGCTGCGCTGAAAGCGGCGAACATTGATAAAAGCACGCCCGATCCGCAAGGCGGTCGCATTCTCAAAGATCCGGATACTGGTGAGTTGAATGGCATCTTGCTCGGTAACGCTGGTGATTTAGTGATGGAACTGGCTTGGAACAGCATGAGTGCGCAATTTGCGGTGAGCTACCAAGGTTTGTTGACTGGATTAGAAGAAGCCGCGCTCTACGGCATTACCACAATTGGTGATGGGCGAATGTATTGGAAGCGAGGTTGGTATGAAGTGTGGAAGGAGAGTGAAAAACGAGGCGATTTGACCGCTCGCGTCTCTTTGCGACCATGGATCTATCCGACTGACAGCATGGACTCTCAGCTGTCGTATTTGAAAGGCATTCAGTCCGACGATACTTCTCGCTTGCTGCTGGTGAACCAAGTCAAAATGTACAGTGATGGCATCTTCATCAATGGTACAGCCAAAACCCTTGCGCCTTATCTTGATACTTACCTGCCGGATTCTCCTTATGGGCTGAATTACATTCCGCCACAAGCGATGCCCGACTGGCTAAGCAAGCTCGATAAACTGGGTTATAGCGCTCATATTCATGCTATCGGTGACGGTGGTATTCGTGAATCACTCGATGCAATTGAGAAGGTGCGCAGTCAGGGCAATCAGCGACGTTACACTTTGACTCATGTCGAATTGGTGAACAGCAAAGACGTGCCAAGGTTTGCCAAGTTAGGTGTCACGGCGGACTTTCAAGTTGGCTCCGATTATGTGGCTTATCATGATCACCAATGGGCAGAAGCTTTCTTAGGTGCTAAGCGAGCGAGAGCCTTGATGAACCTGCGTGCGCTTTATAATGGCGAAGCTAACGTGACGTTAAGCAGCGATTGGAATGTGCATGATTTGAACCCATTGGTTGGTATCTCCAATAGTTTGGTGATGGGTGAAACCGGATTGCCAAATGTCTCAGCTGCGATCGATGCCTACACAATTCATCCGGCTTACAGCTTGGGTTTAGAAAAGGAAATTGGCTCAATAGATATCGGGAAATCGGCAGACTTTGCTGTATTGGATCAAGACATCACCCAACTGAAAGCGGAAGACATCGCCCAAGCTCGCGTCCTCATGACGGTGTTGAGAGGGGAAGTGGTCTACGAGCAATTGGATGACGAATAAGCCGAGCGATGACTCACTCGGCTGAAAGATTGTTGTCTTGTTGAAGCGTATTTAGAGACTATTGCTCAGGGTATTCGCCCATACCTTGCGTTTGCCCCTCTGCTTTCCAATGCTCGCCTGGGTCAAAGGCTTCATCGCATAGATCAACGGTGTAGCCCATCTCGGTAATTTCTTTCAGGGTGAGGTTGTCAGCAATTTTGGCAATGTCGCCCGCCTTGTTCCGCAGTTCCATGGTTTCCCTCCGGTCACTGTTTGGTTGTCGGTTCAAGTCGCGCCAAGCATAAAAACTTGGGTGGCTCGGTTATAAGTATAAGCAGTGATGGAGGACTTTATCGTTTAATAGCCATAATTTATTTAAGGTTAATTGGTCGGTATAACACTTTGACGTCGATACCGGTTCAATATCATGGCGATAGAAGACAAAGTGTGATTTATTGACGCCTCAATCGTGGAGATTTTAGGAACGGAAATGGTGATTCTCGACCACACACTCGCGCAGCAAATTGTCGATCGCACCATGTCGATCATTGGTCATAACATCAATGTGATGAACGCGGCAGGAACCATTATTGGCAGCGGCGATGCTGAGCGTATTGGTCAAAAGCACGATGGTGCAGTGCTGGCGCTGAATCATGGTGACTCGTTAGAGTTGGATGAGCAAAGTTGCCAATCATTGCAAGGCGTGAAACCGGGCATCAATATGCTGCTGCACTTTAAAGGTGAAGTCGTTGGCGTGGTGGGTGTGACTGGTAACCCTGAACACATCCGAGCGTTCGCTCAGTTAGTGAAGATGACAGCGGAACTGACGATTGAACAAGCTTCGCTGGTGGAGCAATTGCAATGGGATCGCCGCCATCAAGAAGAGTTTGTTTCAGCATGGTTGAACCAACAGCTTGGCGATTCTGAGTTGCACGATTGGGCGCAGCGCCTTTCCATCGATTTAGCAACACCACGAGTTGCTGTCGTAATTGAGCTTAAGGCAGAGAATGCGCCTGTTAGTTTGAACAGCGTGCGCGGCCTAGTTGACGTGCTGTATCGCTATGAAGATAAGCCGTTGGTGGCGATCATGTCGATGAATGAAATCGTTGTTCTCAAGTCTTTACGTTCTTCTTCGAATGGTGACCAAGGTGTGCTGGAGAGCATTCAGCGCCGCTTAACTGCTAATCAAATTGATGATGTCCGTCTAGCGATTGGGCAACGTTTTGATGGCGCACAGCAGCTTCCTCTCTCCTACCAAAGTGCCAAGCAAGTGCTTGCTGTCGGTCGTCGCTCTCATCCAGAACAAACCATGTTGAGCTTCTCTGAATACCGCTTACCTGTGTTACTCGCCCCTTTAGCCGATTCTTGGCAAGGTGAACAACTCGCTCAAGCGATGGCAGCTTTGGTTTCGGCAGACAAATCTGGACAGTTGGTAAAAACTTTAGAGGCGTATTTTCAAGCCAATGGTAACGCCAATGACTGTGCTAAGGCTCTGTATATTCATAGAAATACCCTGAGGTATCGTCTGGATAGAATCAGTGAAGTGACGGGCATTTCGACGCAAGATTTTACGGGATTGACCGAGCTGTATATCGCAAGCCAGTTAAGAAAGCTAAATTAGCTAATTGTGCAAATGCACAAGATAATTCAAACGTAGTCAGTACTGTTTGGATGTTTGACTAAAGAATATGCCAAGTTTTTAAGTGAGAATGGCCACATCGATGACCTGCGACTTGTCGCTCGCAGCGTGCTGTTTTCAGGAGAATGAAATGAAAGTTGTGATTGCCCCAGATTCGTTTAAAGAGAGCTTGACCGCCAAACAAGTGAGTGACGCCATCAAGAGCGGTTTGTCTCGTGTTTGGCACGATGCTGAATTCGTTACGGTGCCTGTTGCTGATGGTGGTGAAGGGACAGTTCAATCTTTGATTGATGCGACTGAAGGTGAGCAGGTTTTCGTGACCGTAAAAGCCCCACTTGGCAATGATGTTGAGGCGTTTTACGGCATTCTAGGTGACGGTGAAACCGCAGTGATCGAAATGGCAGAGGCAAGTGGTTTGCACCTTGTGCCAAGTGAGCAACGTGACCCAAAAAACACCAGCAGCTTTGGTACCGGCCAGTTGATTCTGAATGCGCTTGATCGCGGAATTCAACGCTTGATTATTGGCTTGGGTGGCAGTGCAACCAATGACGGCGGCACGGGTATGCTGGCGGCTTTAGGTGTTAAGTTTCTAGACAGTGCTGGTCAGCCTATCACTCCTAACGGTGGCGGTTTAGTTGAGCTAGCAAGCATTGATGTGTCTGGGCTCGACACTCGCTTAGCGGACTGCGAAGTGCTGGTGGCATGCGATGTGGACAACCCATTGTGTGGCGAGAAAGGTGCATCAGCGATTTTTGGCCTACAGAAGGGCGCGACACCGGCGGATGTTGAGCTGCTAGATTCTGCTCTAAGCAAATACGGTGAACTGACTGAGCAAGTGACAGGCAAGCATGTGTTGACTCAAAAAGGCGCGGGCGCTGCCGGTGGTATGGGCGCGGCGTTGCTTGGCTACCTACCTGCACGCTTGAAGCCGGGTATCGAGATTGTACTAGACACCGTAAAACTCGCAGAGCACGTAGCAGACGCTGATATTGTCTTTACTGGCGAAGGTCGTATTGATCACCAAACTGTGCATGGCAAAACACCAATGGGTGTGGCTAAAGTGGCGAAAGAGTATGGTTTGCCTGTCATTGCCCTAGCAGGCTGCACAGGTGATAACTTCCAAGCAGTCTACGAGTGTGGCATTGACGCGGTATTTGTATGTGTACCACGCGCAATGAGTTTGCCAGAAGCTATAGAAGAAGCCGACGTGAACCTTGCGAACTTGGCTGAAAACGTAGCCAGATTGTGGCAATTACCTCGCTAACACTCTGTGTTTGGTTGAGCAGATAGCTCAGAGAACTCATATCAAAGCCTCCCAATTGCGGAGGCTTTGTTGTTTCTGGTGCTGAATGTTTTTGGAGCGGAATGCTTGGAACGAAACGTCTAGAGCGACTATTTGGCGTGTTGAGCAATCAGTGTTGCCAGCGTTTCCATTGCAGGGAGCCAGTTTTTCTCCGCTCCAAAGTTCGCCACGCTAAGACGAATGCAGTTTTGATACTGTCCCTGAGTGCCAAATACCGAGCCGGGCAGAATACTGATTTTGTGTTCGTTACAGGCTTGATAAAGCGCGTAGCTGTCAGTTTTGGGTGGCAAGCGTAACCAAAGCAAGAATGAACCTTGCACCGCATTGATTTGATAGCGATTCTTTAGTTCAAAGTGTGCATCCAAGCATTGATTGAGCATCTGCAAATATCGTCTGACGTTGGCTTGGTAAACACGGCACATACGCGCAGTGTGAGTGCGGTATTTGCCTGAGGTTAGGAAAGTGCCCACTGCCGATTGCATCAAGTTCAAACTGCCCATGTTTTCACACAATAGGTATTGCTCGACTTGAGCGCGATAACGTCCCGCTAGCATCCAACCAATACGAAGGCGTGAATCGAGCGTTTTCGACAAGGAGTTGACGTAAATCACCCGTTGTTTCTCGTCCAATTTGCGCAAGCTTGGCAAGGGTTCGTCGTAACTTAACGCGCCAAATACATCATCTTCAATGATTGGAATATCTTCAGAAACCTTAAGCAGTCGCTCTCGCCTTTCAAGGGGCATCATTGAGCCTGTTGGGTTGGTGAAGTTTGGCGTGACAATAATGACTTTGATCTCCCACGTTGCCATGGCTTTTTCCAGCGCGTCTGGATCCATACCATCACGAGGGCAACTAGGGATCTCGACCACCTGCAAACCGAGGGATTCGAGCATCAACAAGTTGCCGAAATAGCAGGGCGATTCCACCGCAACAATGTCCCCTGTCTGTGTTGTTGCTCTAAGTGCAAGACTGATCGCTTGCTGCGCACCATGGGTAACCAAAAGATCATCCACGTTTGCCGGCGTTCCCAGATCTTGGGTGATCTTCGCCAGCTGTTTGACCAACAAGTCATCACCGGGTGGCAATTGATAATGGCTGGAAATATGGCTTTGTTGGCGACTCTGGCGGCCAATTTCGGCATACAGGCTTTTGATGGCTGGCGCGTCAATGTTTGGGTGTGCTGAGCCCGTCGGAAGCAGCTCTTGATACTCGGGATAGGTAAGGATTTGTTTGCACACCGAGAGCAAGTCCACGCGCGTAGGTTTAGTGATCTTGGCTTCATGTCGCTCGGTTGGCTTTACTCGATAACCAGATTTTGGCACCGAATAAACCATGCTTTGTGCTTCTAGTTCCTGATAAGCGCGGATCACCGTGTTCTTACTTACCTTGAGTTCCGTGCTCAATTGACGGATGGAAGGCAACTTGTCGTCCGGCTGATAAACCCCATTGCTGATCGCTTGTTTGAGATGCTTCTCCACGATCAAATACTTATTGGCATCAAGTGTACTTGCTAAATCTGTACCCATAAAAACACTTCCATCTGTCACTTTTTGAAAACACTGTACCTAACTACATTAGCAACATTCGAGATTAAAAACATTCAAGATTTAAAAGTAAGTAGAGTGAGGGCGAATCATGTTAATCAGAGCCATTCCTTTTGTGTTCGTGATCCTTTGGGCTTCTGGATTTGTTGGTGCGCGATTTGGTTTGCAATACGCCGAGCCTGCGACCTTGTTGTCGATTCGCATGGCGTCCAATGTCCTGTTGTTTTTGGTGATTGTGGCTTTTCTGCGTCGTCGCATTCCAACGGGAAAAGACTTTTGGCACAGCTGCGTTGTCGGGATATTGATTCACGGCTTTTACCTAGGCGGGACGTACTTTGCCATCAGTTTGGGAATGCCGGCGGGCTTAAGTTCGCTACTCGTCGGAATACAACCTATTTTGACGGCCGTATTGCTGGTGGCGTTCGCTTCTGAGCAGTTCAAACCATCACAGTGGATTGGTTTGTCCTTGGGGTTTGTCGGCATTGCTATGGTGCTCATGGGCAAGATGGAGTGGCAATCCGATTTGCACAAAACCTTAGCCATTGGTGTGTGCTTGTCGTCGTTGTTTGGTATTACGCTTGGCACTTTGTATCAAAAGAAATATTGCCAACAAGTGGATATGGTAGGCGGCGCGACCGTGCAGTATTTAGCGGCATTGGCCATGTTCCTACCAATCGCGATGCAGTTTGAAACTATGCAGGTGCAATGGACGACGGAATTCATTCTTACTTTAGTCTGGCTCGTGGTTGTGCTGTCCTGTGTGGCGATTCTGTTGCTGCTGTACATGGTGAAGAATGGCGCGGCATCGAGTGTTGCTTCGGTGTTCTACCTTGTGCCTCCGACCACGGCGCTTCAAGCTTGGTTTGTCTTCGGTGAGTCGTTTGATTGGATGGGCATTATTGGCTTTGTATTAGCGGCGACGGCGGTCTACCTAGTGGTGAAAAAGCCTGAGCTACCAATGTTTAAATCAAAGGTTGCAAAGCAGAAACGTAAAATATACCTAAATTAGGTAGGGACATTTGCGTGCCAGAGAGTACAATCCGGCTCCTTACATGTTTGTGGAGTCGGATGATGACCGTCAAGCCAGATCGAATGAGCGCGATGCGCAATATCATTGAACAAGTGAAAGCAGAATTGCCGATTTATGAATCGGAGACCTTTGTTTGTGGCCCTGAGGGTAAATGCATCGGTTGCCCAAAAAAACTGTTGGAAATGGTCGATTCTGAACTGAGCTATTGGGAATCTGCAATGGATCGCGGTATCACGCCTCAGTTTGATGAAATCCGCCGATTTGGCAAAATGTGCACCAGCGTACGCCGAGGTTTAATCCGCAATAACGTGCCGTTGCTCAACACCTAATCAACACTTTTTCGACATCCCCCTCGTTACCTTGTCTTCATTGATTAAACGAAGACAAGGGGTTCTCATGTGCAAACTCTTTTTCTCTGCTGTTTTGTTATTACTGGCTTCCAGTTCTGGTTTTGCGGGTTACAAATGGTTCACTGACAACCAATATGGCGAAGCGGATCTTGCTGCGGGTAAGCAGCATTTTGAATCTTACTGTGTCTCTTGTCATGGTGATAAAGGGCATGGTGATGGATTGGTGGCCAAGGCGACGAACATCAACCCCGATAATATTTTTGATGAACTGACCAATCCATTCGGAACAAAAGTGGAGTTAATAGGGACGGTATTGGAAGGGGAGAATGGTCAAAGCGGTGCAATGCCACCATTCAAATCTGTGCTGAGTGAAAAGCAAGTAAATGACATTTTTGAATACATAAAAAGTATTAATTGAGCTGAATTCTTATTTTAGAAACAGACACTTATTGGCTTTTGGTGTGCTTCAAGGTTTTGAATTCAGTCGAATTTCTACGTTACTTTAGCCGCTTGTTTCAAGGTAATTTGGCGGTCACTCTCAAGTTCTCGATTCCCTCGTTTTTTCTTATCATTTGCGCGTTTCTCTGCGTAATTTCAGCGATATATTGGCTCGGTTCTCACATGGATGTGGGAGCGAATCCCTATCATCTGTCTGTATGCTGAGAGTCGAAAGTGAAAACAAAAGGATTTACGTTGATGGAAATCACCATCGTCTTAGCAACCTTGGGTTCGATCGCTCTCGCTGCCTTGCCAATTCTGCTCGATATTCACCGTCAAGCTTACGTTTCTATGCTGCACAGTTCGCAGTCTTCTCTGGGGACGTCTCTTAAATTCTTCCATGCCAAAGTGATGATTGATGGTGCGCAGGAGCGTAGACAAATGACGTACATTGATCATCAAGTGAACATGCTCAGTGGGATGCCAGAAGCCAGTGCAAATAGCATACGAGCATTGTTAGAGATTGGTCTGCCTGCCAAAGGCAATTCACCCATTGATAAGCCGTGTGAAGGCAGCGATTTTTGCATTATGGGCAATCAATTCCCAAACAGTGCCTATTTTGTTGCGATTCCTGAGTATCAGTTCGCTGATCATTCTGGCTTAGATCGTGTGGTGTATATTTGGCCGCAAGGGTACACCTTGGAACGTGAAGCGTGCTATTTCTATTACGTTAATCAAGCGTCGACGCGCTCGGTGGTTAGAGGGCATGTTACAGAAGGTTGCTAGACATCAGGCAACCTGGCGCGAGCAGAAAAGTACAAAGCCCCAAGCGCAGAACTTGGGGCTTTGTTTATTCTTAGGTTGGAAAAACTTAGCGAAGCGCTAAATCTCTGCGACCAACTTTTTTAGCAAGCGAAGCATCTCTTTTTGCTCTGCTGGCTCTAGCGGACTCATCAGCTCTTTATTAACAGCCAGTGGGATTGGCACCAAGGTTTCTTTAAGGCTTCGTCCTTCTTCCGTTAGATAAATACGGAACGAGCGGCGGCTGTTTGGATCGGGATGGCGCTCTACCAAACCTAACTTCTCCAACTTGTCTAAGGTACGAGTCGTGGTCGAGTTTTCTACTTTAGATTTCGCTGCGATATCGCGCTGCGTCACGCCTTCTTCTTCCCACAAACACATCATGGTCGGCCAAAGTGCAACGGTAAGTCCGTGCTTTTTGAGCTCGGCTTCAAATCGTTTCGCTGCATCGTGTGCAACGACATTGATCATCCAGCCAAAGCTGTCTTGTCTGTCAAACTGTTCGCTCATTTTCTTACTCTTATGATAAAGCAACGATTGCCATGGTAACCAATGTTGCAGCAACTAGCACCCCAAAAGCACGGCTTTGCGGCGCGAGATAGACAATTTTCTGTTCCGTGATGAGTGTCTGCTTGTTCATTTGGGGTTGTTTACCTGTGATCATCGCTTTCAACAAGGGTTTACCTCTTAGTTTATAGAAAAGGATCGCACCAACATGTAAGGCGATCAGTATAGGCAAAAGATCGGCCAAGGTCAGGTGTAACCACTCAATCCCTACAAATACGTTGTCGTTAAGCCAAACATCGGAATATGGCCACGTATCGAATAAGCCGCCAAGCGCCATTCCTGAGATACATTGAAGTAGCAATGTCGTCAGTAGTGCCGCCACCATCCAGCCGCCTGCAGGATTATGACCCACAGTCGCCGCCGATTTACCTTTTAAGTAAGTAATGACACCTTTTGGCGAGCGGAGAAACTGGCGAAACAAACTGGTCTCGCTGCCGATAACTCCCCAAGTCAATCGCCATAACAACAAAGTGAATAACGCTAATCCCAATTGAACATGGGGGCCATTGCCAGACAATCCAGATGCCATCAAGGCTATAAATAGTAGGGCTTGAGCCCAGTGATAAAGTCGCGTTGCTAAATCCCAAATTTTCATAATTACCTTGATCTTTTCTCGGTGTGATGATCTTCTTTACGGTAATTTACACAACAATAGTTGCATGCGCAATAATTGTTGTGTAAATTTATTTGCAACCACACAGCAATAACGAAAAACCAGGAGAACGAAATGAAAAAGACATTGGCACTGATTGCACTTTTACCGACCATCTTTGTATCAACAACAGTGTTTGCCCAAGACTTCAGCGCTCAAATCGAAACGCGTCAGAATGCATTTGAGCAAATAGAGTCTCTGTCGAAACAAGCCGATAAAACATTGAAAGGCAGCAATACCGATTGGCACGCGCTAGAGCAGATTGGTGTTGAGCTCACTCGCCACAGCGCACAACTGCAACAAGCGTTTCCAGAGGGAAGCCAAGCTGAGAGCAAAGCGAAGAAAGAAGTGTGGAGCAAACCAGATAACTTCAATCGCTTGATGCTTCAAATGGATGAAGGGTTTGCACAGTTGTATCAAGCTGCGCAGAACCAACAAGTTTCATCGGCTGAGGCAGGACTTAAGCAAGCTCAGAGTACTTGCCGAAGCTGTCATCGTGCATACCGCAGTCGTTGGTAATCAAGCGATCCACAACATTGAATTTATATTGAAGCAAAAAAGAAAATCGTTAAGTGAAAGGTAACCTTATGAAAAAAATCATTCTATTAAGCACGCTTACTGTGGCTTCTTTCTCTAGCTTTGCTGCTGATTACGGTGTGGAACTGGCTTGGAACACCAATGATTCGGAACAGGTTCTCAAAACATTGCCAGAACAGAAAGCGGCCTTTAGCCAACTGATCGAACAAGGTGATGTGAAAGACATGTTTGTTTTACCAAGCAGTATCGATGGTAAACCAGTACAGATTCTGCATTTCGTGTTGTCGGCTGATAACGAGGCGGAAGTTGCCACTAAATTGCAGGACTTACCTATGTACCAGCAAGACTTGGTGAAGATCGCGAGCATTCAACCACTAGGCGCCAAATGGTTAGATAACACGCCAGAAAGTGATAACTACAGTGTGACGTTACGTTGGAAAGAGGGCATCGAGGCGTTAGAAATGGACCGTGTATTGGGTGTCGACTTGCAGCGAGTGATCAGCTTGAACAACTCTGGCTTAGTCACGTCGTCTTACATCAATACCCAAGTGTTGGACAATGGTGTTGAGCGTCCAATTTACTCCGTCGCCGTATTGGCGAAAGATGCCCAGCAGGCGCAAAACCTGATGTACTCTTTTGAAGCGGTACAGCTTGGGTATGCGACTTTTGAAATTGAATACTTGGGTAAAAAGTTGGATATGAAAAGCTAACTAAGCCTTTATGTTTAAAGGTCTAGATACAGACGCAGCATGTCTTTGTGCTGGATACCGTTCTCCCAAATTGGTTCTGGGTAGTGGAGTAAGAAGTGATCTTTATCCACGCTCTCTACCCTGAAACCCAAGCGTTGATAGTAAGTCAGTTGGTAACCAAACGTCCCCGTTCCTAATATCAACTTTTGAAAAGATTCGCCTTTTAACTCTTCAATGGCAAATCGCAATAAATCTGAGCCAATACCACGTTGTTGATGCGTAGGTGCGACTGAGACGTTCATGATTTCAGCCTGCGTTTCTGAAAGCGGAAGCACCAAGCATGCTCCGACGATCTGGTTCTCTTCCACCGCAACAAAACTCAATGAGTTTGCAAGATAGCGATTAACGTTGTCTTGGTCTGGATCTGCTTCTAATAGCAAAGCCATCGGGATTTGATTTGGCGATAAGGGTTTATATTCAATCATCACAAGTACGCGGTAAATATTGGATTCCGATCAGTATATCGCAAAGGCAATGTGGTCTTGCTACTAGAATCAACTTACGGATGCTTTAAGACCATTTTCTGACTCATCAGATATTTGCCGTTAGGCAATAGCACTTCACCTAACTCGCCACAATGCTCGAAGCCAAACTTCTCATATAAAGCAATCGCAGGGTGGTTGGTTTTGTAAACATTCAACGCAATAGTGTCATAGCCATATTGCCAACCGCTATGAATGGCGGTGGTGAGCAACTTCTTTCCTAACCCTTGGTTTCGGTAGTGGCGGTCAATATGAATGCCGAGAATGCCCGTTCTAGCGAACTCACCTCCTTCGTAGCCACACATTTCGGCTGGGAAGATTTCGATGCTGCCAACTAGGCGTTTTCCATCGAAGGCCACAAATTGGGGAATGGATTCTTTTTCCACACGAGTGATTACTTCACTCAGCATCGCTTTGTCTGGCGCTGGCGAGCGTAAGTATTCTCCTTCCTCATAAACGCGATTCCAGAGCGAAATAAAGTGGTCAATGTCGTTGACGGTAATCGGTCTAATCTGCATTCATCTTCCTTGATTGGTGCATAAAGTTTAGTGGCTCAAGTGTATTTGTGCGTATGTCGGTTAGATGCTTAGCAACGCAGACAAACAACGTATTTGATTTGGGATGGGTTTGCTTGGCGCAGGGAGATCATGAGGATTGAACCAAACAACGTTTAACCCTGCGTCCATTGCTGGGTAAATGTCTTTTTCTGGTAAGTCGCCAACCATGGTGAGTTGGCTCGGCTCAATGCCCAATTGTTTTGCGACCGCAAGATAAAAATCAGACTGATTCTTGGCAATACCAAGGTTGGCAAAGCAAAAGTAGCCAGAAAGGTATTGGTCGAGCCCGACTCGTTGAAAGGCTTTTTGTACATCTTCCATCGCGGAATCTGATGCGCTAGTCGCGATATAAACTTGGTGATCTTGTGTGAGTTGAGCCAGAGTCTCTTTGGCTTGAGGAACGGTTTCAACGTGTTCCCAATCGCACATTTTTCCTTGTGCGTGAGGAAAATCGACCATTAAGGTGTTTCCCCAATCGAAAAGATAAATCATGTTCGAATCTCCTTTATTCGTACATCATATCGTCTTTTCGAAAAGGGAAGGAAAGCGCGAAAGATAAATGCGATTCACGTTAGCTTTAACGGTGAAATTCGCTTAAATGTCGTGATCGTTACAAACATTTCATCATAAGACGGGAGTTGGGAGCAAAGCCCAGTTTGTCGTAAAACTGCTGCGCATTGTGGTTAAACTCCATGACTTCTAAGCGGACTTGAGTTGCACCTGACTCGCGTGCCCATTGCTCAACGGCCGTCATTAAGGCTCGGCCAACGCCTTTTGACTTCTGATTTTCATCGACAACGATGGTGCCAATGCGGCAAATTGGGTCTTTGATTAAAAAGCTGATGGTTTCATTTTGGGTAATGGTCGCAGTGATAAAGCCAAGTGCTTGTTGACCTTCTTCTGCAATAAGCACCAATCGAGCATCATCGGCCAGCGCATCTGCGAGAAAATTTCTGTCTTCTTCAGAAGGCGGAACAAAAGTATGTGGCGCATGACGAAAGTGAAGTTCGCTAATTTGCGTGTTTAATACAAAGAGCGCATTGAGATCGTCGGGTGTCGCTGATCTGATTTTCATTACTGTTCCTTAATTTCCGCCAGCTAGATCGATAAACGAACCTGTGACATAAGATGCTTCATCACTGAGTAGCCACGCGATGGCATTGGCCACTTCATCTACCGTGCCTCCTCGCTTAAGAGGGATTTTTTCACTGAGCCTGTCGACTCGATTCGGCTCGCCGCCATCGGCATGGATATCGGTATAAATGCAGCCGGGACGAACACCGTTTACACGGATGTTTTGCTCAGCTAATTCCAAAGATAACCCCTTGGTGAGCGAGTCCATTGCACCTTTTGAGGCAGCGTAATCAACGTATTCAAATGGCGCTCCAGAGCGGGATGCGGCAGAAGAAACATTAACAATCGCATTGCCAGATTCAAATCGTTTTGCTGCTTCTCGGCAACAAAGAAAACAGCTCGTCACATTAGCGTTCATGACAGCTTGGAATCGCTCAAGGCTCATGTCCGCAAGACGAGACTGGGTGAATAAGATGCCCACGTTGTTGACGAGATGAGTGACCTTTCCGAGTGCTTGTTCGGTTTGTTCAAACAATGAGAGTACCTGCTGCTCATCGGAAACATCCGCTTTGATGGCGATGGCTTTACCGCCAACCTCCTCAATCTCACGAACAACTTGCGCGGCAGCCTCGGCTTGTGCGCGATAGTTAACGCATACGGCATAGCCTTGTTTGGCGAGTAATTTGGCGGTTGCGGCTCCGATGCCTCGGCTTGCGCCTGTGATAATGACTACTTTCTGCAAAACACGTCCTTATTGTTTGTCGTGAATATTATTTTTGTAATGAATAGAGCTTATCTGCGTATCTTTTCCCACCTATTTCATAGGCTTCAGGGATGGTCTCGATGAGTTTGAAGCCACATTTTTCCAGCACTCGTTCAGAGCCAATATTGCCCTCTGTGACCGTGGCGGAAAACTGAGAAATTTTGTGCTGCTCAAACGCCCACTCAATCACACCGGTAAGGGATTCCGTACCAAACTGTTGGCCATAAAATTCTGGCAGCAATAAATACCCGACTTCTGCAATACCATCTTGCAACACAAAGCCAGTGATGCCGATTGGTCGTGCACTTTGTTTTTCATAAATCACCAAACACAACCAATGCTCGCTTTGCGGTGTCCATGCCGGTAGCCGTGATTCGAACTTTTGGCGCATTTCGTCTTCGGTCGGCGGGTCAAAACAAAGTGCAATGATTTGTGGTTCGCTACTCAAGCGGCGATACAGATCCCAATCACTTTTCGTTAGCGGTTTAAGCTCAGTTCTTGGGGTGGAAATGGGTAGAGATAACACGTTTGAATCGCCTCCATGTGATCGAGTTTTCATATCTCACACAAACATATCAAAAGTGCTTTGATAAACAACATCTATCGTTATGGCGAATAGGTTCGGTCAAGAAAGATTTTTCAGAAAAATGGAATATGCCAAGGAGTCTCTCAATAACGAAAAATAAGTCACCACCTAGGGTGTACGTATGACTCAGATCAATTACCAGATACTACTAAAGAGGTAAATATGCGACAAAGCATGTGAATTTGTGAGTATTTATTTCTAATTATGTCAATTAAAAAACGTTATATCGCCGCAATGGTGGCAGTGGGTATTGGTGTGGGCTGGCTAACTTTAGGTGGCACCGCAGCAGTGATGCATTACACATCCGACACTGAGTTCTGTCTCTCTTGTCACTCTATGGAAATCCCTTACAAAGAGTACCAAGGCTCAGTACACTTCAGTAACGCCAAAGGTATTCGCGCAGAATGTTCAGACTGTCACATTCCGAAAGAGCCAATGGATTACTTAGTCACTAAGATCCGCGCTTCAAAAGACATCTACCATGAGTTTGTAACAGGTAAGATCGACACGCCAGAGAAGTACGAAGCACACCGTACTGAACTTGCAGAGATGGTTTGGGAGCAGTTCCGTGAAAACGATTCGGCAACCTGTCGTTCTTGTCACGACTTCGATGCAATGGAAGAGTTCGAGCAATCACGTGATGCGGCGAAGATGCACGCATACGGCAAAGCGAATGACCAAACGTGTATCGACTGTCACAAAGGTGTAGCGCACTTCGCTCCAGAAGCGGAACTTGATAGCAAGGCGTTTGAAACACTGATGAGCTTCACTACCAAAACAGCAGCCGACGCGAAAGTGGTTTACCCAGTGACGTCTATCAGCATGGGTGACTTTGGTACGGTGAATCCAACAACCAAACTGAACGTTGTAAAAGCGGAAGGTGACAACCGCACCGTTAAGATCAATGCATTCCAAATGAAAGGCGCTGAGCAAGTGCTTTACATGGGTGAAGGTCAACGCGCGATTGTTGCAACACTATCTGAACAAGGCCAACAAGCAGTTGAAGCTGGCGAGTTCAAAGCAGACGTATACGGCAACGAGTGGCGTCCTGTTTCTCTAACGGCAACGATCGATTCTCCAGTGGTTGATACGCTAGAGCCGGTTTGGTCATACGCAGAAGAGTTGGACAACGTTTACTGTGCAACTTGTCACGCGAAAATTCCTTCAAATCACTTTACTGTGAACGCATGGGGTCCTGTAGCGAAGAGTATGGGTGATCGCACTGATATTTCAGCAGAAAACCTAGAAATTTTGACTAAGTTCTTCCAGCACCACGCGAAAGATGTGGTTGGTCACTAATAGAGAAATAGAAGGATAAGATTATGACTAATTTAACTCGTCGCGGATTTCTAAAAGGCACTGGTCTAACTGCTGGTGCTCTGGCTTTCACTTCATTGACGCCAATGAGCGCACTAGCCTCTGATAAGCGTGGTTCAGGTGTACTTACAGCGGGTCGCATGGGCCCAATGCTGTGTGAAGTAAAAGACGGTAAGCTGGTTTCAACCACAAACGCATTGCCACAAACGGTACCAAACAGTCTTCAAACTACGGGCCCTGACCAAGTTCATACTAAAGCTCGTGT
This sequence comes from Vibrio sp. CUB2, assembly GCF_001557945.1. Classification (NCBI taxonomy): domain Bacteria; kingdom Pseudomonadati; phylum Pseudomonadota; class Gammaproteobacteria; order Vibrionales; family Vibrionaceae; genus Vibrio; species Vibrio sp. CUB2. The sequence goes on from NZ_LNRB01000024.1 coordinate 51,952, forward strand.
TAAGTACCCAATGGTACGTAAAGGCTACTTGGCAAACCCATCAGCGCCAGAAGGCGTGCGTGGTAGCGATGAATTCGTTCGCGTGCCTTGGGATGAAGTTTACAAACTGATTCACGAACAACACATGCGCATTCGTAAAGAGCACGGTGCTGAATCTGTCTTTGCTGGTTCTTACGGCTGGCGTTCAAGTGGTGTGTTGCACAAAGCACAAACGCTTCTACAACGTTACATGAGCATGGCGGGCGGTTACTCAGGTCACCTTGGTGATTACTCTACGGGTGCTGCGCAGGTGATCATGCCGCACGTGGTAGGTTCTATTGAAGTTTACGAACAGCAAACGACCTACCCAGTGGTTCTTGAGCATAGTGACGTTGTGGTGCTTTGGGGTCTTAACCCAATTAATACACTGAAAATCGCTTGGAGCTCAACAGATTGTGCGGGCCTTGAGTTCTTCCATCAGCTGAAGAAGTCAGGTAAGACGGTTATCGCTATCGACCCAATGCGTTCAGAAACCATCGAGTTCTTCGGTGACAACGCACAGTGGATTGCTCCGCATCCAATGACGGACGTGGCGATGATGATGGGTATCGCGCATACGCTTGTGAAACAAGGTAAGCACGATAAAGAATTCCTAGCGAAATACACCACAGGTTACGACGTATTCGAAGCTTACCTAATGGGTAAAGAAGACGGCGTTGAGAAATCAGCAGAATGGGCATCTAAGATTTGTGGCGTGCCAGTTAAGCAACTTGAGCTGCTTGCAGACATCTTCAGCAAAAACCGCACAATGCTAATGGCGGGCTGGGGTATGCAGCGTCAGCAATACGGTGAGCAACGTCACTGGATGCTGGTAACGCTAGCAACTATGCTGGGCCAAGTTGGTCTACCGGGTGGTGGTTTTGGTTTCTCTTACCACTACTCAAACGGCGGTAACCCTTCACGTGATGCGGGTGTACTTCCTGCTATTTCTGCGTCTCTAGGCGGCGGTTCTTCTGCAGGTAACGACTGGGCGGTTTCTGGTTCTGTTAACGCGTTCCCAGTGGCACGTATTGTTGAAGCACTAGAAAACCCAGGTATGAGCTACCACCACAATGGTCATGAGTTAACGTTCCCTGAGATCAAGATGATTTGGTGGGCAGGCGGTGCGAACTTTACTCACCACCAAGACACTAACCGTCTGATCAAAGCGTGGCAAAAACCAGAGCTTATCGTTATCTCTGAACCATACTGGACAGCGGCAGCGAAGCACGCGGATATTGTTCTACCTATCACCACATCGTTCGAGCGTAACGATATGACCATGACAGGTGACTACAGTAACCAACACCTAGTGCCGATGAAGCAAGTGGTTGAGCCTCAAGGTGAAGCTCGTAACGACTTTGATGTATTCGCGGACATGGCAGAGTTGCTTGCTCCGGGTGGTCGTGATGTTTACACCGAAGGCAAGACTGAAATGGAATGGTTGTACGGTTTCTACAAAGCCGCTCAGCAAGGCGGTCGTGGCCAACGCATCGCAATGCCAAACTTCAGCAAGTTCTGGGAAGATAACCAGTTGATCGAAATGAAGTGGAACGAGAAGAACGCGCAGTTCGTTCGTTACGCTGAATTCCGTGAAAACCCAATTATGAGCCCACTAGGTACGCCAAGTGGTAAGTTCGAGATCTTCTCTAAGACGATTGAAGGTTACCAGCTAGAAGACTGTCCTCCACACCCAACATGGATGGAGCCAACAGAGTACACGGGTAACGCAACCGATGGTGAACTTCAGCTAATGACAGCGCACGCGGCGCATCGTCTACACAGCCAGTTCAACTACGCGAAGATTCGTGAAGAGTACGCGATTGCTGACCGTGAGCCGATTTCTATCCACCCAGAAGACGCAAAAGCGCGTGGTATTAAGACCGGCGATCTTGTTCGTGCCTTCAACGGCCGTGGTCAAGTTCTGGTTGGTGCATTGGTGACTGATGGCATCAAGCAAGGCTCAGTGTGTATCCACGAAGGTGGTTGGCCAGATCTAGACCCTAAAACAGGCATCTGTAAAAACGGTGGCTGTAACGTTCTAACGCTCGATATTCCAACCTCTCGCCTTGCGAACGGTTGTGCGGCGAACTCTGCATTGGTTCGTATCGAGAAGTACGAAGGTCCAGTGCTTGAGCTAACAGCATTCACACCGCCTAAGAACGGTTAATGTGAACGCTAATTAGCAAATTCATTATTCGATGTTTAAAACAAGAAGCCAGCGATACGCTGGCTTCTTTGTATTTGCTTCTCAACTTTCAACTGAGTCTTATTAAGACAGAATCAAACAATAAGCCATCTAATTTCTGCTAGTAAACTGAGTTGCAGTCTGGGCAATTAAAATAAAACCATTAAGTGAAGATGACTTGGGCAATAAATTGTTTGTCTTCAGTACGGTGAGTAAATTGCCAATTCATCCGCTCACAAATTCGCTCAATAATGATCAATCCATATCCGTACCCCGAATTATTTTCATTATCGGCTTCAAATTGATTTCTGACTTGTAAGCGGTGGTTATTCAGATCAATGAAGACATCACCAGAGCTATAGCTGAATGCATTTTTAACTAGATTGTTGATAACGATTGATATGAAGCTCTTTGGTACAAGCAAATGTATATTGCCTTGCTGCTGAAAGTGGTGCTGAGCGCCTTCTTTAATAAACAGTGTTCCAGCTTCTTCGAGTTGCTTTTCTATACACTTCGCCAAGTCGACCTGCTCAAAATGACGTGAGTTTATCTCTTCCTTTCCTAGTAACAGGAACACTTCGGTCAATACTCTCATGTCTTCACAAGCTCGCTGCGTACGCTGAATTGACTTTAGGGCAACGCGCGGCAGATCCGATACGCGATTCAAAATATCGGCTGATCCTTTGATCACCATTATTGGTGTTCGGAGCTCATGAGAAGCGAAGCGGTTGAACTCTTGTTCGCGCTGAAAGTTATGCGCAATGTGCTTCTTGCCATCAACAAGGGCTTGCTCAATATAACGTGTTTCACTAAAGCGGGTTTCCACTTCAAAACCTTCGTACTGGGGTGGCATGCGGTCTATTTTGTTGACGATCACGTTGAGTGGGCGGGAGAGAATACGAACAATGTGAATGCCATACAGAAACATCACTAAACAAAGGATGGCAACGGAGTAAAGCGTAAAGTGATGCAAAGCGCTCTCGTACTCATCCCTAAACTCATCAGAATCGCCTTTGAATACAATGTACATCAGCCCTTTTCCTGAAGGGTGATGGAACACACCGAAGCTCTTTTCATCGGAGCGCACTTCTTGGCCATAAAACCCCAACTGAGTGTGAATCGCGAGCCATTCAGGTACATGCGTTAACGACCAGTAGAAATCAAATACCAAAGAGTTTGGTGGAGGTGCGAGGTGCTGAAACTGTTGGTAGTTGTGTAAATACAGCTCTGCTTCTTTTTCCAACCAATGATTTAAGCTCAGAGATTCAAACTTACTTTCGGCGATGTAAATAATCGTCCAGAAAAACAAGGCAATAATGAATGCCATCCTAGTAAAGCTCCACCGTATTTTGGCATAAATACTGGGGGCTTTTTTATGAACCGGTTTGATTATTGCCCTAATATCCATAAATTTATCCTTGTCGAAAAATAGAAATAGTATGCGGAAATAATTCGTTCATCCTCACAGGGATATCACACTCATTGAATGTTCGTTATTTATTTTCTTCACGAATGCTTCACGCGTTCTCAAATAACATGGCTCTATGAACAAAATATGAAAATGACTTTCCAGATCCAAAGCGGAGGGAAGGGAAGTGTTTTCAGTGCTTGGTTTTTTAATGGATTACTTTTATCGAAGGGAATGCGTATGAAAGTAGCGATAACTTATGTGAGCTGCCAAGTGTGTCGAACACAGTTTATGGCGTATAAACAAGGCGCTTTTGAAATGAACTTGTTGTATCAGGTTCATTGCAGTAACTCAGATTGCCAACACCAGTGGCAGTTTACGGTTTTGTCTGCGTTGATCGCGAATCAAGTTCCAAGCGGTGCTGTGCGAGCACAAGAGTGCTACTCACTAGCCTCTGATTTGGATGTCGTTTAGATAACAAAACGCCCGACGCATAGTGTCTTATGGTCGGGCGTTTTTGCATTTCTGGAGCTGAATAATGCTTGAGTGGAGTATGTCTTGTTACGATTTAGCGAGGGTCACAAAAGGCATTTTCTTGGTGACTTGGAATGCAGGCAGCAAAGTAAACACGATGGCGACAAATACCACTGAACCAATCAAATCCTCAATTCTGTGCATGCCGAGCCACAAGCGACTGTACGCCACGCCCATTGCCCAAACCCATAAGGTAGCGGCAGAGAAATAGCACTTGTTCTGCAAAAACAACCCACCAAAGAAGGCTAAACAGATAGAAACGAAAATCGTATGACCAGATGGGAAGGAATAGTCTTTTTCACCTTGCCAGTGACGAGTACGCCATTCGCTGACTTTTTCGGAGATCTCACCAATCACACTCGCTTGTTGTTCAGTCTCCAACTGATAAAACGCTTCTGGGTGCTCAATCAATTGCTCTGCGGCAAGCAGTTCTGTGTAGGGACGCGGGCTTTCTGTCATCAACTTTAAGCCTGTTTTGCTGGCAAAACCAATCACCAGTAACAATCCCAGCATGGAGAGTTTTTGCATCCAATCAGACTGACTCGGTTTGTAGCGGTAAAGTGACAACACCAACAGCGTAAGTGTGATCAAAAAGCCTTTACTGCCCGCAGAATCGGTTAGCAGAGTAAAGAGAATGCCAATGCCGTCAGAAACGTGAGAAGTAAGATCGTGATACGAGGCAAACAGCGAAAGTGGGATGATGCCAAGAATGAACAAGGCGAGCATCATCAAACCGTATTTTTTAGTTTTCATGAAAAGTCATACAGCAGTCGAAAATAGGCGGCTATCTTACGACAATCGATGTGAAAAACTTATCAACGCTCTGTCAATTCGGTCTTGTTTATTTTGCTCCGAATCTCCATTGGAGAAAGCCCAAAAGTGCGAACAGTAAAGCGATTGAGTGAGGATTGAGATTGAAAACCTAAACGTTCTGACAATGCGACAAGAGGAATCGATGTGTATGACAAAACTTCGTAGCATTTCTTTTGTTTAAATTGATTGAGCAATTGATCAAAGGTTTGCCCCTCTTGTTTAAGCTTTCGGGCTAGCGTCCAGCGAGAGTATCCCATTTGATTCAGGATTTTGCTTGAAGCATGCATGAGTGAATCATGATGGTATAAGCGTTCTAAAGTCAGCATCACTAACTCAGTGGTATTTAGATCATTTAAGGACTCTAACTGGGCCAGTGAAGTTAACAAGCGCTGATTAAGGTGCTGGTCTAGAAGAGGATTATTCGTTTCAAGTTGATGCTGTGCATAAGGGGCTTTTAGAATGAGTTGGTTTTGCTCTCCAGCTTCAATAATGACACCACTCGTTTGCTCAAAATCTTTGATATTCGGAATGAATTTATTGGACTGAATTCGCATTGAATCAGGCGGAAGAGATAAGGTAGTGAGTGCTTTAGCAACAAAACACAAGTTAAGTATAGGGCCATAAATATCGACAACCCCTTCATCTTGTACGTAATGGACAACAACATCACCTTGCGGTGCTATCCGATAATACAAGCGGTCACGTGAGCCCATAATCGGCTTGAACTGAACGTGACGGTGAATGGCTTCTGTCGCATTTGGTGCATTTAGTACGTAGGCAAATTCTGGATAAGTTTCCAATAATTCGGACGTGGAAATATCGTGCGCAGGTAAAGGGATCTCGTATTTTGCAACGATATAACAAAGCTCTTGAAAGTGCTTTTCTGAGACGTGTGCGACCTTATCTAAGCGATGGTTTAACTTAGATAGCTCTTCGCTTAACCCCTTTATGTTACGGTGTTGTGCGAGGTAGGTGTAAAGCCGTGTATAAACGTGCTGGTGGATATATTTCATCGAAGTTTTATTCAGCATGGTTTGGTAGCCAATCGGAGTCCAAACCATGCTGATTTATTGAATTGCTAACTAGCGTAGCTAGGTTTGTTAATAGCTGAGACCATATCCAAATGGGTATAGCGTGATTGACGGATCTTCTTCATAAGAAGGAACATCTTCTTTACCTTTGGCAACCACCTCATCGGTCGACTTCGGAAGGCCGAAAGGTAACTTACCCTCTGGTTTCACTTTACCGGTGATGACATCAAAAAAGACAGAGTCCGATGTACCGAAGTTCGCCAAGATGATTGGCAGCTGATCGTGGATATTACCTAGGGCTGCTGGACGAATCATGAATACATCAAAAATTACTCGCTTACCTGAGTTGATGGCCTGATTAATGACACTATAGACATTGCCACTATTGTAAATACAAGCTCCTAGGTTATCGGTCAAACCCTCATAACAAAGTTGTGCAGATTCTCCCGGTTCACGGTCAGGTTGCGTTTCGTAAGGACGCAATTGGAAGTCTTCCTGTGCGACAAAACCAAGCTCGCCAGACGGCATTGCGACCCCAAATGGGAACCATGCCGTGGCGAGAGTGGCGGGGGTTTGCGTACGAATGATTATGGTGTCAGCATCTGCCATATTTTCTGCGACGTTTAAGCCATATTGTTGTGCGTTGTCGACAATGCTTGGTTGCTCTGTACCGCCATAGTTGGCGTAGACATACACTTTACCTAACTCCTCTACTGATAAAGGCAATGCGTTGTTGTCGTTTTTCAACAAGGTAACGGAGCGTCCTTGAGATTCAATACCCAGCTCTTGGAACTCTGTTTTACCGACCACATCATTGACCTTGGCGACATCAACAAACGGGTCTTCAAACAAACCTTGTTTGAACTTATTCGTCAGGATTCGATTTACCGATAAGTCGATGCGCTCTTGGGTAAGACGCCCGCTCTCAATATTCGCAAGCAATAAAGCAGGGTCATCGATACCCCCAAATTGGTCAATACCCGCATCGACAGAAGCAGCGAAACGCTCTGTTGAATCTTCGTCCTCTTTACCCCAAGGCATACCTAAGTAAGTGAACGGATTCTTCTCTGCATCTTCATGTGTGATGATTCCGGTTCGACATGTATCGACACAATCGTTAGCGACTAACCAATCTGATAGCAACACGCCATCGAAGTTTTCTTCGCCTCGAAGAATATCGGTCATGATGTATTTGCTGTAACCAAAGCCAACATTACCTTCACTTTCCGGCAGTTGCTCATAAGGAATTCCGTAATAAGGCATCACGCCCGCAACGCCAGCTTCAAAAGCGCCTTTAAATGGAATGCGGTGGTAGTCAAAGTTGTTGCCCGGATAAACCTGATAGCGGCCAGCGAAGTAGTGTGCATCCGCGCCATTTTCTTGTGGACCACCACCGGCAAAATGTTTTACGACCGCCCAGACTCCATCTTTCGTCAGCTCGGTATTGTTGTGTTGTAAACCTTGGACATAGGCTTTGGTCATTTCTCGTGATAACTCAGCGTTTTCACCAAATGTACTGTTCACTCTTCCCCACCTTGGTTCGGTAGCGAGATCAGCGGTTGGGTGGAGTGCTTGGTTGATGCCGACGGCTAGGTATTCTTGACGAATGACATCGGCGAAGGTTTTCGTGAACTCAGCATCGCCAATCGCGGCTAAGCCAAGTGTCTCTGACCATTGTGAAAAATCGCCGGAAGAGACTGAAGTGCCTAATGCGGCATTAAAGTGGTTGCGTGGGTCGGTTGAAATAGAAACGGGAATTCCTAAGCGAGTGTGCTCCGCTAATTCTTGAGCATGATTATTATCTTCTGCCATCAGAGTGGCATCGCCTTCTTGGCGAGTTATAAAGGTATTGAGGAAACGTTCTTGAATTAATATGGTGTTGGTTATGCCATCGCCTTTAAAAACGAGTCTTGAGCTATCGCTGCTGAGTACGAATGTACCGTGCATCATCAAGCCTGCCTTTTCGGCGTTGTTCATTTGTTGAGTAAGATTCTCTGCGCGTTGTTTTGGGCTCAGTCGCCAATCCTCATAAGCGTCTAATTCGCCATTCTTATTATGATCCTTAAAGGTTAGCCCATCGACCGTGAGAAGATTGAGCGTTTTGGTTTCCAATGTTGGTATGGTGAGTTGTTCTGAATCTGATCCACAACCGCTAATGAGTAGGGTAGGCAGCGCAAAGACTAAGAGGTTTTTTCCAGAGGTTTTCATCGTTATTGCCTTTTATTATGTTGTTTGGCGCAGTATGACTCTGGAGGAGAAGGAAAGTATTTCCTTTAGGGAGCAAGGTTTTGGCGTTCAGGTGCAGAATAGGGAAAGTGTGAGATTCTGTCAGAATGATTAGTGTGATGAATATCTCGGTGCAATAGAAGAGTCTACTTCTTCTTTGGTTTTCAATCGGTCTTTTAGAGTAGCGAAATACAGAGATCAAAGTGCTCATCCATAAGCGCTTTGTTCTGGAGTGAGCAAGGTTAGCTCATCAGCCCTAACAGATATTCCGATGCGGTTTTTGGATCTTCCGCGTGGCAAATTGCTGAAACCAAAGCCAAGCCATGAACACCGGTGGCGCTAAGCTGCGGAATGTTACTTTCGTTGATGCCGCCAATGGCAACAATCGGTAGAGAGGTCGTCTCTAACGCCATCTTCAAACCATCAATACCCCAATGTTTTTTGGTGTTGGTTTTGGTTGGCGTCGCGAAGATTGCGCTCAAACCGATGTAATCAATCGGAAGAGAATCCGCTTCTGCAAGCTGCTCTTCATTTTCGATAGATAAACCGAGAATTTTGTTTGGTCCAATCAACTCACGAGCAATGGTTGCTGGCATGTCTGATTGCCCGAGGTGGACACCATCAGCATCGACAGCCAGTGCGACATCTACGCGATCATTGATGATCAAAGGCACATCGGTATCTTTAAGGATGTCTTTCACGGCTTGAGCCCGTTCGATAAACGCACGCACATCGCCGTGTTTTTCGCGGACTTGTACCATGGTCACGCCACCTTCCACGGCTTTTCTCACAACACGCTTTAGTGTGGCTAAATCTTGTTGGTCATCGGTGACCAAATATAAACGATAGACGTTCATTTTGTTTCCTTTGGGCCTCTCATCTAGATGAAATGAGAGGCCGATATTTGTTAGAGAAAAGCTTAGCTCACTTGGAGTTTTAGGCGTTTTGCCAGCGTTTCTTCATCCAACTGGTAAAGCTCATCCAACAGGCTCATTTGCAGGCTACCTGGGCCGCGAGCTTGTTCCGCTGCAATCTCGCCAACAACGCCTAGTACCGCCGCAGCAGCAAGCCCGGTGTTATCACCAACTGCAGCAAAAGCACCCGTCAGTGCCGTTAGTGTACAGCCCATTCCGGTTACGTATGGCATCATCTCGTGACCATTGTTCAGTTGCACGGTTTGTTCCTTCGTGACGATGTAATCAGTCTCGCCAGAAATCACCACACTTGCAGCATACTCTGCGACTAAGAAGTTCGCTGCGCCAAGTGCTGCGTCGCTGCTGTCTAACGCATCAACGCCTTTGCTTTGTGCTTGCTCGCCAGCGAGAGCGATGATTTCTGAGGCGTTACCTCGGATGATGAGTTTATCTGCAAGGCGTGCGATTTCACGTGATGTCTCGGTACGCAGTGAACTTGCTCCGCAACCGACAGGGTCGAGTACAACGATTTTACCATTAGCATTGGCTTGCTCTACGGCATAGCTCATGCGCGGTGTCCAAACGCTGTCTAGGGTACCGATGTTGATAACCAGTGCGCCAGCGAACGACATCATCTCTGCCATTTCCTGCTTGGAGTGCGCCATGATTGGAGAAGCACCAATAGCCAATAGGGCGTTTGCCGTGTTATTCATCACCACGTAGTTAGTGATGTTGACGACTAACGGCTTTTGCTGGCGTACTGTGGTTAATGTTTGGGTGATTTGTTCAATTAGCATGAGAATCTCCGATTAATCTTGCTGAGCGTTCAGGCCTTGTTGCCAGAATGCCACTTCCATACGCGTTGCGGTTTTGAATACCTGAATCAGGTTTTGACCACGCTGGCTATTGATGTCGATTTCAGCTAGCAACTGGTTAAAGTGTTCTGCCCCTTTTGCGACACCAGATTGGAATTCCTCACCACCGTAGAGATTGATCCAACTTGCGTATGGATTGCCTTCGATTACTGTCTTTTCATCTTCAATCAGCATCTTACCGATAACGGCATAACCGATAGAGCATGGTGCTAGTGCCGCGTATAAATCAACAAGATCACCCGTCATGCCAGCATCCAACACGTAACGGGTATAAGCTACCGTACCGAAATCTTCTGGCTCGTTTTCTAAGTCGGATTCTGTCAGTCCCCATTGCTCACAGTAAGTCACGTGGTGGGCGATTTCAGAATCGAGCAATGCATGTACGCTTGGTAGGGCACGGCGCATGTCATCCAAAGTACGTGCTTTGTAGATCGCTAATGCGTAAGCTCGTGCGTACTGCTTTAGGAAAAGAAAATCCTGCTTTAGATAGTGCAGAAAACAAGGTTGAGCCAGAGTGCCTTTCGCCAATTGCTGCACGAAAGCATGCTCAGTGTATTCTTGCCAATCTTGGCGGCAAGCGTCGATCAAATCTTGGTATTTCATTATGGGTATCTCGTTATCAAAAGACCCTAGGCTTAGATCCTAAGGTCAGTAGCATTAGTCAAAGTTCGGTACGTAATCTTTCGCTTTTGGCAGTGTTTCGATGATTTTTTGTGAATACATGAACTGCGCATAATCATCGTAGCGTTTCAGATCTACTGCGGATGGACGAAGAGCGAAACGAGTTAGCGTGTCGTTCCAAGCGCGTTGGTTAAGCTCGTTGTTGAGGGTGTCTGGTGAATAAGCCACGAACTCTTTCCACGACTCTTTTGGATGGTTAACGATGTAAGTGGTTGCTTGCTCTAGTGCTTTATTGAATGCCTTGATGGCTTCTTTGTCGTAGGTTTTTGCATTGGCAACGAAGACCAACTCGTCATACGCTGGCACGCCGTGTTCTTCAGGGAAGAAGGCCTTAGCTTTATAACCTTCTAGTGCCAGTTGGTTGGTTTCGAAGTTACGTAGACCGCCCCAAATCGCATCCACCTTGCCAGACGCAAGAGACGAAGACAGCGCCCAACCTACGTTGATGATTTGTACGTCAGAAAACTTCACGTTCTCTTGAGCTAGCATGGTGCCGATTGTCGCTTCTTCGTTGCCTGCGATCGCAATACCGATCTTCTTGCCTTTCAAGTCGCCAAGGTTTTCATTCTTACCGTTGTCCAACACCATCAACGTGTTGAGTGGCGTAGCAATCAAAGTCGCAGAGCGGATTAGTGGCAAACCAGCCGCGACATCGATGGTCAGGCTTGGTTGGTAAGAAATCGCCATGTCGACCTTGCCAGCTGCGACCAACTTAGGTGGTGTACTTGGATCTGCCGGCTCTTGAATGTTGACCTTCAAACCTTGCTCTTTGAAGTAACCACGCTCTTTGGCAATAACGATAGGACCATGGTTTGGATTGACGAACCAATCCAACATCAGTGTCATCTCTTTTTCAGCTGCAAGCACGTTGGTTGATACCACTGAAGCGAGTAGAGCAGCAGCGCTCATAAGTTTGTTTTTATTCACGGGGTTCTTCCTTTTCTTTCCCAATTTTCTTTGGTTATTTTCTGTAATTACTTGCTTTCCCAAGGGATGGCTTTTTTCAATAATTTATCGGTGATGAAGTAGAGTGAGATAGACAGCACGGCGAGGATAAACAGCGCCGCAAACATCTCATCAATGATCATGCGAGCGTTGGCTTGGAGCATCAGATAACCCAAGCCTTCACTTGAACCTACCCACTCACCGACCACTGCTCCAATTGGCGCAATAACGACGGCAACACGAATACCTGAAGCTAACGTTGGTAGGGCGGCTGGCAATTGAATATGACGAAGTAACTGCCATTTAGACGCGCCCATGGTCTTGGCAAGATCGAGGTAACCTGTTGGTGTATTGCGCAAGCCGTCGTAGCAACATGTCGTGACGGGGAAAAAGATGATGATCGCCGCCATGACTACTTTCGATGCAATGCCGTAACCCAGCCAAAGCATGAGCACTGGCGCGATAGCGAATACAGGGATCGCTTGGCTAGCAATTAGAATGGGCAGTAACCAACGCTTCAGCGGTTCGAACATCAGCATTTGCAATGCGAACAGCAAACCCATTGATAATCCAAGCGCCAAGCCAAGTAAAATCTCTTGCGCGGTAACCCAAGTATGTTTGAGCAGGACATCGTAACGAGTGACCAATCTATCCAGCACTTCAATTGGTGAAGGTAAGATGAAGCTTGGCATATCGAATATCACCACGACCAACTGCCACAATCCCAAGATCACCGCAGTGCTGATGACCAAGCGCAGAGCTGGATGGGTCACGCGTTCTTTTTTACCAATACGTGTCGAAACGGAGTTGTACTGAGTCATATCACTCATAGTCTTTCTCCAATTGATCCAAAATCGCTTGTTGTAGCGCCGCGCACTCTCCATCGAGAACTCGGGGCGGCTTGGAGTCTGGAACGACCAAGTGCTGAGCTTGAGCAGGCGTGCCTTGCAATACATAGAGTTGGTGAGCTAATCGCACCGCTTCTTGTGGGTCGTGGGTAATAAGAACAACCGTCTTATCTTTCAATAATTCGGCAGACAAGGTTTGCAATTTATGGCGAGTAACCGCGTCCAACGCAGAGAAAGGCTCATCCATCAGAACCAGAGGCTTGTCTTGCATCAGAGTGCGAGCAAGGGCAACACGTTGTCTCATGCCGCCAGAGAGCTGAGCTGGCTTAGCATCCGCGTAATTGGCGAGTCCCACTTGGCTGAGTAAAGTTAGTGCACGTTGTTTATTTTGTTCTGGTGCTTGGTCTTGAGAAAATCGAGAACTTAGGCAGACGTTGTCTAACACATTTAACCACGGCAGTAACAAGTCTTGCTGCGCCATGTAGGCAATACGCTTGTGTAAGGTGATGCCATCCGTGGTCGTTAACTCGCCATGCCATTCAACTTTGTCGTCTAACAAACCCGCTAGATAACGAAGGATCGTCGTTTTTCCGCAACCACTGCGACCAAGTAACACCGTCCATTGATTGGCAGGGATGGTCATACTCAACCCAGCTAATGTTGGTGTTTGGCTGTCTTTGTATTGCAGACTTGCTTCGGTAAGCTGAATGCCGAGTGCATTAGCGCACATGCGTGTGACCTGCAAAAAAATGGTTCACAGGACCATGACCTTTACCGACATCCAATTCGTCAGCGTGTGCGATAGCTTGGCTGATGTACTGCTTACCTAGGTGCACCGCTTTGTGCAGGTTGTTGCCTTGACCAAGGTAAGACGCGATAGCAGAAGACAGCGTGCAGCCTGTGCCATGGGTGTTTTTGGTTGGAAAGCGTTTAGCGCTAATTAACTCGGCATTGTCTTGCATGATCAGCAGATCGTTACTGTTTTCGTCTTTTTCCAGATGACCGCCTTTTAACAGCACCGCTTTTGCCCCTAATGCGCGCAAGTCAGCAATCATATCGTTCATTTCAGATTCTGATTGAGGAACTGGTTTACCTGTCAATGCAGCACCTTCAGGTAGGTTAGGGGTAATGATGTCTGCGAGCGGAATCAATTCTTCTTTTAAAGTGCTGATTGCCGACTGTTCCAGTAATAGATCGCCGCTGGTGGCCACCATAACAGGGTCAATCACGAGGTGTTTTGGCTGGTATTGTTTAATTTTGTCTGCAACGACTTTGATGATATTGGAATCGGCCAGCATGCCCACTTTAACTGCAACGATGTTGAGGTCGGTAAATACCGCATCAAGTTGGCTCTCTACATGGTCGAGAGGGATTGGGAAAATCGCAGAAACGCCTTGGGTATTTTGCGAAGTAATCGCCGTGATTACCGAGCAAGCAAAACTGCCGGTTGCGGACATCGCTTTTATGTCGGCTTGAATGCCTGCGCCGCCACCGCTATCAGAACCTGCAATCGTTAACACAATCGGTGTGTCCGTTGAAGTTGCTGCTTGTGGCTGTGTTGATGGTTTTTCTTGGCTTGACTGCTGCGCCATGGTCGCTCCTATTACAAGACGTACAGGAACTGACTTGGCCATTGAAGATCGGTGTATGGATCCGTTGAGGCTAGCTGCGTCGATACAGACTTGAAGCAGGCTAGTGGCAAAGTGATGATAGTTCCCTACGTCAGTGCTAACTGAATCAGGTTCAACGGGTCTCGAATTTCGATCTCAGCCGACGCATTCACTGCATGGGCCCCCCGACTATTTCGTCAAGATAATAGCAGTTCACTCAGTTACGGTGCACGTGTTTTTTCCGGCCAAGAGGGGGCAATCGATTAAATATGAGACTTGAGAGCAGTAACGAGAGAACAGAATTTAGTGTATACCCAAGTAACCTCGAGATGCTTGGTTCAGCGAGAATGACTTGGTTTGTAGACGCGGCGGCGATTTGAAGGCTTAGTGGGTCTAAATCAAGAATCGGCAACAAAGTATACAAGCCAAGGCAACTCGCCCTCTGGGAGCGTGTCATTGACCCGATTGCTACGTCAAACAACTTGGAAAGAGCGTGCTATTCCGCTTCGTTGTTTTCCTTGCACTCGAATCAATGACAACGCTCTGAATCCTGCATCTTGAAGTCACTTGGGTATAAATAACGTGCCGCATTGAAACTGGCAGTTCAAGACACTATCTAATAGTGAGATGTCGACATAATACGTAACGAATCGTTCTTTGATTTAGCAAGGATTAGCATAAAACAAGGTTAAAAAAGTGTTAATATTTAACGTGTTGCCAATATGCTTTTGAGTCATCCAATTTAGGTTGTGACTGTTATAAACAGAGTCTAACTCAGAGGTGGGGAAGGCTAGGACGATCAACGAGCAAGGAGATTTCATGCTTAATTCTGTAACAGCGAAAGCGGTGATCGATCATGCCCTCTTTTTAGGGGCTGATTTCGCTGAGCTATTCGTTGAACACCATCAAACCAACACTGTCCAGATCGCATCTGGCGAGGTAGATAAGGTGAACTCGGGTATCGATTTTGGTATCGGTATTCGTCTCTTCTTCGGTCATAAAGTGCTTTACGGTTACACCAACAGCACCGATGAAGCCGAACTTAAACGCGTAACCTCACTGCTTGCTGCAAAAGATAAGCGTGAGCAAATCGCGTCAGCAGGTTCTCTCAATCTGAACCGCTACCCAATTCAACATGGTTGTCGTATGCCACTTGGCAAAGACGCTAACCTAGATTCTAAAATCGCTTTCCTATTGCAAGTTGACCAAGCTGCTCGTGCTGAGAGTGAACATATCAGCCAGTTCATTGGCAGTGTGCTTCAGCGTGAACAACAAGTGTCTATCTTCAACTCAGAAGGTCTACACGTTGACGATACCCGTCACTACATACGAGTTGCTGGTAATACTGTCGCTCAAAAAGGTAATGAGCAGTCTTCTGGTATGGAAGGCCCTGGCGCTCTTGCTGGTTGGGAATTCAGTGAACAGCTTGATGCCAAAGAGCTAGGTCAAACTATCGCGCAGCAAGCGTTGGTCAAACTTGGCGCGGATGCGTGCCCATCGGGTGAAATGCCAGTAGTGATTGGTAACGGTTTTGGTGGCGTAATCTTCCACGAAGCTTGTGGCCACTTGCTAGAAACCACTTCGGTTGCGAAGAAAGCGTCAGTATTCCACGACAAGATGGGCGAAATGGTTGCTCACACCGCAGTGAATGCAGTCGATGATGGAACCATGACCAACGAATGGGGCTCGATTCATGTTGATGACGAAGGCATGAAGACTCAGCGCACTCAGTTGATCAAAGACGGTAAGCTAACCAGCTTTATGGTCGATAAAATGGGTGGTATGAAGACAGGTTATGAGCCTACGGGGTCAGGTCGTCGTCAAAACTACAAGTTCGCACCAACCTCGCGTATGCGTAACACATTTATCGAAGAAGGCGAGCATTCTCTTGATGACATGCTGGCTGGCATCGAACGCGGCATCTATGCGAAGAAGATGGGCGGTGGTTCGGTTCAACCGGGAACGGGCGAGTTCAACTTTGCCGTTCGTGAAGCTTACCTCATTGAAAATGGCAAAATCACCAAGCCTCTGAAAACAGCAACGCTGATCAGCACGGGGCCAAAAGTGTTGAAAGAAATCAGCATGGTCGGCAAAGACATGGCGCTTGCGCCGGGCATGTGTGGTTCAGTAAGTGGTTCAGTACCAACAACAGTCGGTCAGCCAACGCTGAAAGTCGATAACATTCTGGTAGGAGGCGGTAACTAATGAGCCAAGAACAACAACTTCTTAATGCGGTTGATTACGTCCTATCAGAAGCAAAACGCCAAGGTGCAGAAGCGGACGTCATTGTAAACCGTAACAGTAGCTTTTCTTTGAAAGCGAACCAAGGAAAGTTGGATGAGTACAAAGTAAGCTCAAGCCAAGTTCTGGGTGTTCGTATTGTGAAAGATGCGCGCGTTGCAACAAGCTATTCTGAGTCGTTAGAGCAACCAAGCTTAGATTTGATGCTGACCAACGCACTGCAAAGCGCTCGCTTTTCCAAGCAAGATGAACATCAGACTATTAGCTGCGTGAACAGCCAAATCGCGACTGATGTTGCTGAGATTGCGCAAGAAGATACAACTTCTGTTGACGAAAAAATCGAACTGTCTCTCGCACTTGAGCAAGGTGTAGTAGCTCTGCCTCACGCCTCTAGCGCACCTTACAATGGTTACAGCGATGGCGAAACACAACTGATCATTGCCAATACTCAAGGCACATTGTGTCAACACTTCGAGCGCTCGTTCACTTGTTACGCGTATACCTTGTTTGAAAAAGACGGCAAACAGTCAATGGCGGGCAGAATGTCACTGGGTCGCCGTTTTGATGAGTTGAATCCAGCTTACTGTATCGAAGGTGGCTACAACCTTGCTCGTGATCTTCTGGAAGGCGCTCCGGTTGCGACAGGTAACTACCCTGCTATTTTCCACATCAATGCGCTAGCAAGTTTATTCGGTGCTTTCGGCAGTGCTTTCTCTGGTGTAAGCGCGATGAAAGGCATTACGCCATTGGGTGACAAGCTTGGCCAACGTGTTGCGAGTGATTTGATTACCTTTACCGATACGGCTTACATGCCAAATGGTATGGCAATCACAAGTTTTGATAGTGAAGGCTTCGCTACTCAAGATAATGTGATGATTGCTAATGGTGAGTTGAAAACCTTGCTACACAACAGCCAGACCGCAAGTTACTTGGGCGCAGTCTCGACAGCAAGTGCCGCTCGCGGTGCAAAATCGAGCCTAGACGTATCAGCGAATCACAAAGTGATTGCGACAGGTCACAGCAGTGCGTCAGAAGTAAAAGCGGGTGAGTACCTAGAGTTAGTCGAACTCCAAGGTGTCCATTCTGGTGCGGATGCAGTGAGTGGTGATTTTTCATTTGGTGCGAGTGGCTTCTTGTGCCGTGATGGTGAGCGCATTCAACCAGTGCGTGGTATCACTGTAGCGGGTAACTTCTACAAGATGCTGCAAGAAGTTGAGGCTGTGGGTGATACTCAGTTAATTAACGATAGCCGCACTCTCTTCTCACCAGACGTTCGTTTTGCTCGTTTAAGCATTGGTGGTAAGTAAACTTAGCATTCCTATAGAAACAAAAAGAGGACTCAATGGAGTCCTCTTTCTTTTATAGAGTGATTAACTCGCGAGAATTAAAATTCGCGAATGTCCAACTCATTGTGGATCAATACCACACACTGAGAAGCGAAAAGCATCTTAGGACCTAAGCTGATCTTCTCTGTGCCAAGGCGCTTCAAGCTGTTAAAAGACTTCTTCGGCATCGGAATATGGTCAGTTAGCAAGAAACATGGGTTTCCACCGATTTCTGCATCACGAACAAATTCGCCTTTTTTATCCAACATATATAGTTGGTGATCTTCTGCCAGTTCTTGCACTAGGCGTTCAAAGCTGACGGTACGAACGGTGATACCAGGTTCGACTTCACGAAGTTGCTCTTTGCCCATACCAACCGAAGCATCCAAAGCGCGAGCCACTGCTGCAATCAAGGTTGACTCATGGAAGCCGCCAATGTTGGTGATGTCGTTAGAGCGAATAGTAATGGTGCGTGAGAAATCTTTTGTGCTTTCTAAAACCAAGTGAACAACCACATCTTCACGGTGTGATTGAGCAACGAACATAGTGTTCATCATGGTATGAGCAAGAATCTCTGTATGCGCTTCATTACCAACACCTTCTAACAGTGCTTTGCTGGTGGTTGGCGCCGCGCGAGCTCGTAAAACAAAAGAGCGCATGAATTTAGCCTCTATATAGGAAGAGTGAATGCGCGGAAGTATATACCCAAGCAGGGAAGGGATGCGAGTTTAATAGCAAATGTGAACTTACTTACAAAGCTTCGATTGTCGTGCGGAGTGTGCTGGTTAGAATAGAGGCAACCTGTTAGGAGCGGTATATGGAAATCAAAAAAATAAACAAACAAGTCTATAGAAAGAAGGTCAACCTAGTGATTGGTGGCTTTGTTGCCTTGCTTGCTATCTCTTCTCTTGCTTTTAGTACGCTATTGATCGTTTTGTTCGGTAATACAGATGTAGTACCTGAACAGTCGACGGGGAACTTTCACTGGAACTTAATTGGTGTTGTGCTTGCCTTAGCTACTTCACTGTCTTTGTTAAACCAATTCAAAACACGCCCTTATATGGAAGAAGTGTTGTATGTCTGGAAACTCAAGCAGCTGCACAACAAGATCTTTCGCAAACTGAAAAGCATTAAAGCCGCTTCTGCTGAGCACGATGTAAAAGCGCTGACGATACTTAAGTTCTACTATACGACTCAAAGTCAGGTGTTTGAGTTAGACAACAACACATTGACGATGAGCAGTGTAAATAAAGAATTAGAGGCAATTGAGCAAATCGAAGCGGCGAAGTCACTGGATCTTGATATCACAAGCTTTGAAGAGTCTTGGATAGACACATATTGATTGCCTATTTGCTACGTTAAGTTAACAACTAAGTGCTAAAAATAAGCGTTTGAGTGAGATTTCATCACTCGACGCTTTTTTTTAAGTTTTTTTCTAAAAAAGGGTTGCCAAGAAAAATCATCTCCCTATAATGCGCCTCCGTTGTCAGGGCAAAGCGGAAACGCAAAAGCGGTTGGCAATGAGGCGAAAGAAAAGCTTCTAAAAATTAATTTAAAAAAGTGTTTGACACTAAGAATTAATTCCTTAGAATACGCCTCCGCTTCGATAGCAAAGCTTACGAAGCAAGCTCTTTAACAATATAGACCTATCAATCTGTGTGGGCACTCGTTGATGATAATCCAATTAGATGTTTCTTTCTTAACGGAAAGCGGTATCAAATTAGGTTTCAATGAACTGAGTGACCAATCAAGTCTTCGGACTTGGCACAGTCAATTCATTATCGTTCTCCTTTCTTTATAAAAGGAATAACGATAATAGCTTTAAAATTACATAAGTAGTTTTGAAGTCAGTATTCATTGAGCCTCTCCCTATTTATTTAGGGAATCAAAAACTTTAAATTGAAGAGTTTGATCATGGCTCAGATTGAACGCTGGCGGCAGGCCTAACACATGCAAGTCGAGCGGAAACGAGTTATCTGAACCTTCGGGGAACGATAACGGCGTCGAGCGGCGGACGGGTGAGTAATGCCTAGGAAATTGCCCTGATGTGGGGGATAACCATTGGAAACGATGGCTAATACCGCATAATGCCTACGGGCCAAAGAGGGGGACCTTCGGGCCTCTCGCGTCAGGATATGCCTAGGTGGGATTAGCTAGTTGGTGAGGTAATGGCTCACCAAGGCGACGATCCCTAGCTGGTCTGAGAGGATGATCAGCCACACTGGAACTGAGACACGGTCCAGACTCCTACGGGAGGCAGCAGTGGGGAATATTGCACAATGGGCGCAAGCCTGATGCAGCCATGCCGCGTGTGTGAAGAAGGCCTTCGGGTTGGAAAGCACGTTCAGTCGTGAGGAAGGT